>JAZQIW010000044.1:0-28671 GCA_045541355.1 Eubacteriales bacterium
TCTTCGTTCTTGCGAACGAGGATTTTGGTGGGGGAAGGTGGATTCGGACCACCGAAGTCACTGACAACAGATTTACAGTCTGCCCCCTTTGGCCGCTCGGGAATTCCCCCTGGAGCTGGTGATCGGAGTCGAACCAACAACCTGCTGATTACAAATCAGCTGCTCTGCCATTGAGCCACACCAGCATTCAATTTTCATGCCGCATTCCCTGCGACGTTTGATATTATAACAAATAAATATGCGTTTGTCAATACCTTTTTTGAATTTTTTCAAAAATATTTTTTATACTCAAAACCGCTTAAAAACAGGCGTTTTTTCGGCACTTTTAATGACAGCTCTGCCGACATTTTGCCCTGCTTCTGATTCATATCTGCAAAGGCAGAAAAGCCGCCGCCACGGCAATGACTATTGAAGGGAGCATATTGGCAACGCTCAGCTTTTTGCCCCACACAAGATTTATGCCGACGCAAAAGATAAGCACCGAGCCCACAAGCGAAAGGTTTGAAAGCGAAGCTTCGGTCATTATGGGCTTTATGAGTGTGGAAAGAGCCGTAACGGTTCCTTGAAAAATTGCGACGGGAATTGCAGAAAAAGCACAGCCCTTGCCCTGAGAGCCTGTCATGACAAGAATTATAACGAAGTCAAGCACAGCCTTTGTCACAAGTATGGAGCTGTCCCCGAGAATACCGTCGGAAATTGAGCCGACAATCGCCATCGCACCAATGCAGACGGTAAGGGAGGCGTTTACAAAAGCATCGACGAAGCCTTTGTCGCCCGAGTTTCCCGTTTTCACCTTCAGCCATTCGCCAAAGGCTTCAAAGCCGTGTTCTATTTTCAAAAGCTCACCGATAAGTGTTCCTATGCAAATACTGCCCACCACAAGCATCGACCTGCCGCTGACAATATCTCCGTTTTCCATCGAAAGCATCCCCTCAAGTGCGCCTGCCGCGCCTATAAAGAGAACGCATACTCCCGATGCCTTACAAAGCGATTGCTGCGTCTTTTCGCTGATAAATCTTCCGCAAACAAGACCTATTATGCCTGCGGCGATTATTGCCGCTGTATTGATTACCGTTCCGAGTCCTATCATAATTTCAATTTCCTTTAGCTTTCACAAACAAAGGGAGAGGCACAGCGCCTCTCCCTTATGAATTATCTCAGATTACTTAAGCTCTGTAATACCGTCAATAACAAATGCGAAGGAAGGAGCAGAAGCGTTTACGGATTCTGCAAATGCGCCGTCAACGATGTATTCAACGCCGTTATAGCCTTCGATGTTCGCTGTGGATGTGATTGTTTCGCCGCCCACTGTCCATGTGGAAGTATCAAATACCTTAAGTGTACCTTCCTTAAGAGCAGCTTCAACCTCAGCTACCTTTTCAACCGTACCGGGAGCGATTGCCTTTTCATTGAGCTCTGTAAGAAGAACAGCGTCTTCCTTATAGCCCTGGCACCAGTCGCGTGCGATTTCAGTGCCGTCAATAATGCTCTTTACAGCATATGTATAGTAGGAGCCCCAGTTAATTCTCGAGGATACGAGAGCATGATCGGGAGCGGTGGGAATCATGGAAATGTTATAGCCTACGCAGTAAACGTCTTTCGCATCACATGCCGAAGGAGCACCTGTTGTATCTGCGTGCTGGGAAATGAGAACGCAGCCTCTGTCGATAAGAGCTTCGGCTGTTTCCTTTTCCTTATCCATGCTGGACCAGGAGCCTGTATACATAACTTCCATTGTTGTTTCGGGAACGATGGAGCGTGCACCGAGATAGAAAGCTGTGTAACCGGACTTTACTTCTGCATAGTCATATGCGCCAACATAACCGATTTTTGCCTCTTCAGGTGTGATTGTACCTTCGTCAATCATCTGCTGGAGCTTGAGACCTGCTACAACACCTGCAACATATCTTGCTTCAAAGATGGATGCAAAGTAGTTATGTACATTATCAAGACCTGCTGTCTGTGCTCTGAAGCCTGTCGCATGGCAGAACTGAATGTCGGGATACTGCTCGGCAACCTTATACATCTGTTCTTCAAAACCGAAGGAGTTGCCGAAAATGATGCTGCAGCCTTCATCTGCAAGCTCTTTAGCCGCATCCTGACAAGCAGAACCGGTTTCGCTGATATTATACTTATAAATTACCTGTTCTTCGGAAAGGTTAAGGTTTTCAACCATTGCCTTGATACCGTCGATGTGAGCTGCAGTGTAGCCCTCACTCTCGTCACCGATGCAGATAATACCAATCTTTAATGTGTCGCTGCTTACGTCAAGGTTTTCACCCTGTTTTGTTTCTTCACAGGATACCATTGAAAATACAAAGAGTACCGCGAGAAGAACTGCAAGAAATTTTTTCATTTTAAATTCCTCCATTTTTAATATTTGGGTAACTTGCTGGATATATTTTACACCTTTTTTGTCAAAAAAACAATAACAATATGCAACAAATATCCCCGCACCCTTTTGGTGCTTTTTGACAAAATTCCGTCTCTATTTTATATCAATATACTAAATTTCGGTATGAAAACCGTATCCCTTTGAATAGCTGTCATTAATTGCCGCACTTGCTCTTTCTCTCGAATGGATAATGCCGATATAGTTATCCCTTCCCACAATGTAATGCTCAATTACCGAAACATCCACATTTGACAGCATATATTCAAGGCTTCTTGTAGCGGCGTGATCCTCTATTGATACCTCAAGTCTTCCCGACGGGTGGTTATGGGCAAAAATTACCTTTGCCGCACCCTTCAGCACACAGGCTTCAATTATCGTTCTGGTGTTAAGCTGCGCCGAGCTGAAGGAGCCTGTGCATATTGTTTTCTGCTCAATGATACAATCCCTTGTGTCAAGCATTATCATTACAAACCTTTCGGTTTTGTCCTTTGAAAATTCTCCGAGAAGATATTCGCCGACCTGATTATAGTCACCCAGCTTACATCCTACAACGCTCTTTCGTTTTATCCATCTGTCAACATCCGAAAGCATTCCAAGATACAGTGCCGCATTTTTTGTAAGACCGCTTCTCATAAGCGACTGCGACGTTGCCGACAAGATTGAAGCAAGCGAGCCGTACTCCTCAATCAATCTATGCGCCATGGGCTTTGTATCTACCCTTGGAATACAGTAAAAAAGCATCAGCTCAAGTATCTCATGCTCAAGAAGCGAGTCGATGCCGTTGTTGAGATATCTCTCTTTAAGCCTACTTCTATGCCCCGAATGATGGCCGGTATTCTTATTTCTTTCGCCCTCGGATTTATTTCCCACGGGTGTTTTGTTACGGTTCATTTTCTTCACTCATCCAAATCTGTTTGTTTCTAAAATAGAGATTTGCCTTTATCTCATCGTTTTCTACATCTCTGTAAAGCCTCATCTCAACAACCTTGCCCTCTCCCAAAGCCGTTTTGTAGGAAAATGCAAGCTCGCTGTTTCCGTTTCTGAAGCTTTCAAGAAGCTGAAGTCTTGAAAGAGCTCTCACAAAGCGTTCTCTGTCTGCTTGCTTAATATTCTCGCAAAGCTCATTTTCAAGAGATACGTCATAATTATCGCGCATTCCCGTCATGCCGCCAACACTTTCTCTTCCGTGTTCGGCGTTCCAGACATAGCGCCACATATTTCTTTCAAGGAAAATTTCTATACAGACCGTGCTGTATTCCTCAATCGCCCTTTTGATTGCCTGTGCGTCGTTGTTTTGCAGCTCATTCTCATCACTTTCGGGCTTTGCTACGCACACCACTGCCTTTTCGCGCTTGGTATTTACCTCTGCAAGGCTGAAAAAGTATCTGAGCTTTGTTCCGTCGCCTGTTTTTATCGACACACTCATGTCCTTTCCGGGACCTGTAAGGTTAATTGCATTCTTAAGCTTTCGTGCGTTTTCCTCGTCAAGTCCATCGCCGGAAACCATGTATTCAAAGCCGCCCGCGATATTGTCATAGGATTTATTCAAACCGTCTTTATCCTTTATGACCGTAATGGTATCTTTCCCGCGTAAATAAAGAAAAACACGAATCATGGGGGTGTCCGAAAGCTGCAGAAGAATCTTTCTGACAATGTTTAGTCTGCACTCCGTCTCGCTTCCCTCGCTTGAGTATTTCAAAGCACCCTTGCAGACAATGACAACAAACACAAGTCCTGCTGCCGCAAGTGCCGCAAGCAAAAAGGTAAGCAGCCTTCCGCCTGCCGACCTGCCTGCAAAAAGCGTTTTTTCCGGAACAATGCCTATGAGATAGAAATTTTCATCCTCAACAGGCACATAGCTTATTGCATACTTTTCATTTTCCGACCAGAGCGAAACATATCCGCTTTTTTTCTTATCCATATCGGAAAACATACTTGTATCGCTGAATCCATCATCAAATCTATAATCCTTGAGTGAGCCGATATAAGAGCCGTCAAAGCCATACTCCCTTGCGGTGTTTACCGCTATTTCCCCTGACCTTACATCATAAAGAATATATTTCAGCCTTCCGTCAAAGCCGTTTGCGTCAATATTCGAGCACAGCTTTTCTTCATCTATGAGGCAGGACAGCAGGTATTCACCGCAAGAGTGGAAGCTGAGAACCAGTCCCTGTCCGCTGTTATATGACAGCTCATGCAGACCGTCATTTATGGATGCAGACGACTTTTCGGCGGTCACCCCAAGAAAAATATCCGTCTCATTTTCGGAAATAATCTTCAAAAGAGATTTTTCATCAACTGTGCCCAAAACCTCATGCATGGTCCTTGCAGCCATCTCTACGGCATCCTTGCCGCCGTCTATGACATTATCCAGATTTTCGCGGGTCTGAAGCATAATCTGTCCGAACATTTTTCTTGAGTACTTTTTATTTTCCTCAAGTGCAGCAAAACACAACAGCACTATCGCTATTGCCGCAACCACAAGCGCCGCCATCATGCTTCTCACAATGGCATGCTTATCCGAACGCCTGATTACATCAAACACCTTTCTGCATTTTTTCTTCATGTGATACCTCTGAGTCTTTATTTACAGCAACGTCTTTCAAAGGCACAAAAAGTCCCTCGCCTCACGTCTGTTTTTAATTATATCACACACATTTTCAAAAAAGCTGTCCCGCCTTTTAAATTTCAAATATTCTACATATATTTTTACTTTTACCTAAAATTTTGCAAGATTTATTAACAGTTTTTTCATCCGTCATAAACTTTTGATTAAAAACAGTCCCTCAGTTTTTCATACGCAAAACGGCTCCCCTGTGTAAGGGGAGCCATTGTTTGTACAATATACCGATATTCGCTCTTTTGGGCAGGGGTTGTCATTAGTCTGAGCGCACATTTTTACACATACGCCCGGACAACAATTATTCTTTATCCTTTGCCTTTGTGTGTTCAATGCCGAGTTCATCAAGAGTTTTCTTATCAACGGGAGCAGGACACATGGTCATAAGCTCCATTGCATTCTGAACCTTGGGGAAGGCTATAACATCTCTGAGGGAATCACATTCGAGAAGCTGCATACAAAGTCTGTCAAGGCCAATACCCATACCGCCGTGGGGAGGAGCACCGTATTTGAAGGCATCTGTAAGGAAGCCGAATTTTTCGTGTGCCTCTTCATCGCTCATGCCGAGAAGTGCAAACATTCTTCCCTGAAGCTCGGGGTTTGTAATTCTGATAGAGCCGCTGGAAAGCTCAATGCCGTTAAGAACAAGGTCATACGCCTTTGCTCTTACCTTGGACTTATCTGTTTCAAGATATTCAAGACATTCATCAAGGGGAGATGTAAAGGGATGGTGCATGGCAAGCCATTCTCCGCTTTCCTCATCATATTCAAAGAAGGGGAACTCTGTAATCCAGAGAAGATTGAAGCCCTTCTTTTCAACTCCGAGCTTATTTGAAACCTCTGTTCTGAGAGAGCCGAGCTGAGAGAGCACCTTGCCCGAGTTTGTATCCGCAATAATGAGTACAACATCGCCTGTCTTTGCGCCCATAGCATCGGAAATCGCCTTCATTTCTTCCTCTGTCATAAACTTTGCAAAGGAGCTGGCTATTCCCTCTTCGGTGTATCTTATCCATGCAAGGCCCTTGCCGCCGATACCCTTTATATATTCTGTAAGCTTATCAACTTCTTTTCTTGTAAGCTTTGTTACACAGTCATCCGCCTTAATGGCTCTTACCGAGCCGCCGTTTTCTATCGCACCCGTAAATACACCGAAGCCGCAGCCCTTTACTACATCCGAAAGGTCTACGATTTCCATGCCGTATCTTGTGTCGGGTTTATCCGAGCCAAAGCGTTCCATTGCTTCCTTATAGGTAAGTCTTGGAAGCGGAAGCGCGATATCTGCATCAAGTATTTCCTTGAACACTCTCTTCATAAAGCCTTCGCCTATTGCCAGTACATCCTCCATTTCAACAAAGGACATCTCTAAGTCAATCTGTGTGAACTCAGGCTGTCTGTCGGCTCTCAAATCCTCATCTCTGAAGCATCTTGCTATCTGCATATACCTGTCAAAGCCTGCAACCATTGACAGCTGCTTATAGAGCTGAGGTGACTGGGGAAGTGCATAGAAGGAGCCTTTATGAACACGGGAAGGAACAAGATAGTCACGTGCGCCCTCGGGTGTGGATTTAATAAGCATGGGGGTTTCGATTTCGATAAAGCCGTTTTCATCGAAATAGTCACGTGTCACCTTTGTGAGCTTATGACGAATAAGAATATTCTTCATGAGGTCGGGGCGACGAAGGTCAAGATATCTGTACTTGAGTCTGAGCTCCTCGTTTGACTTACAGTTTTCAACAATTTCAAAGGGAGGAGTAAGAGATTCGCCGAGAATCTTAAGCTCATTTACATAGATTTCAACATTACCCGTTGGAATATTGGGGTTCTTGCTGTCACGTTCTCTTACAACGCCGGTCGCTGCGAGAACATATTCGCTTCTTGCGCTCTTTGCCTTTTCCATAACCTCAGGTGCCGTTCCTTCGTCAAAGGCAAGCTGCACTATACCCGTTCTGTCACGAAGGTCAACAAAGCAGAGTACACCCAGGTCTCTTGCCTTCTGTACCCAGCCCATTACCGTTACTGTTTTTCCTATATGACCGTCACGGACATCTCCGCAATAGTCTGTTCTTTTTGTATTGCCTAAAAATTCAGCCATTTTATTGCTTCCTTTCTTAGTATATAGAATTATTCTTTTATTCCAACGATCCTCCCGCCGTCCTACGGCTGCCGCCCTCCTTTACACAAGGCGGGCTACTGTTGTGTTTTATCGGTTTCCTTGAAAGAGCGCTGTCACCGCAAGGTGACTGAGGAATCGTACTCTCCGCCAAGGATGACATAAGACTGCAAATCAACCGATTAAGTTTACAACAGCGTCAAGCTCGACTTCCTTTGAATCGTCTCTGTCTCGCATATTCTTGAGGGTTGCTACATTGTTTTCAAGCTCATTATCACCCACAACAAGCACATATTTTGCACCGATTTTATCTGCATACTTCATCTGTGCCTTGAGGCTTCTCGACACAACGTCTGTTTCTGCATATATGCCCTTTTCGCGAAGCTCTGCCACCGTCTTCATGGCATACATGACTCCCTTTTCACCCATGGGCGCAATATAAAGAAGGGGCGAGGGGATTTCGGGAAGGCTTACTTCTCCCTTTTCAGCCTTTGCCTTGAGGGCAAGAATTATTCTTGTAAGTCCCATACCGAAGCCTATACCGCAAAGTGCGGGGCCGTCAAGCTGCTGTACAAGGCCGTCATATCTTCCGCCGCCGCAAACCGTGCTCTGTGCGCCGATATCATCCGAGATAAACTCAAACACCGTCTTTCTGTAATAGTCAAGACCTCTTACAATTCTCGGATTGATATTATACTCTATTCCGAGTATGTCAAGGGTTGCCTTAAGTGTTTCAAAGTGAGAATTACATCCTTCACAAAGGTGGTCAATTGTCTTAGGTGCTCCGTCTGCAATTGCTGAGCAGATGGGGCTCTTACAGTCGAGTATTCTAAGGGGATTCTTGACAAGTCTCTCGCGGCAGGTTCCGCAAAGCTCCTCTTCATGGCTCTTGAAGTAATCTCTCAGAGCATCATGGTACTTGGGTCTGCAATCGGGACAGCCGATTGAGTTGATATTGAGGCTTGCCTTGAGTCCAAGCTTTTTTATTACTCTGTCGCCAAGGCTTATAACCTCAGCATCGGCACTTGCTGTCTCTGCACCGAACATTTCTACACCGAACTGATAAAACTCTCGGCTTCTGCCTGCCTGAGGCTTCTCATATCTAAAGAAAGGACCGAGGTAATAAAGCTTCAGAGGCATGGGTTCATTATAGAGGCTGTTTTCGATAACGCTTCTTACTACCCCTGCCGTACCTTCAGGTCTGAGGCAAAATTCCGTTCCCTCTCTATCGTTAAGGGTAAACATTTCCTTCTGAACAATATCGGTTGTATCGCCGACGCCTCTTTTATACACACTTGACACTTCAAAGGTGGGGATTCTGATTTCATGGAAGCCCGCATCGCGTGTACAGTCTCTTATTACCTTTTCAATTTCATGCCATATTGCCGTTTCCTTTGGCAGTATGTCAATAGTACCTTTTGGTTTCTGGAGCATAATATGCCTCCTGTTTCTGTTATTTTTTATAATTAAGCAAATAGTCTATAAAATCATAAACCGTCTTTTTTTGTCCCTGTGTCAGTTTATCATACATACTCTGCACATCAAGGCTTTTTTTAGGGGCTTTTCCCTTTTTATTATCCTGAGATGAAGCATCAATTCCGCAGGCAAAAAGGTAATCCTCAAGCTCAATACCGCCCTCGCTGTTTTCGGCAAGCTTTGTCACAAGTCTTAACCCCGGCGGATTATCCTGTGCGCACATTTCAAGCTTATGAAGCTGAACATAGCTTATGTCACAGTCCTTGGCAAATTTTCTGACTGTTCTATCTCCCCGTGCCTTTTCTATAAGCATGGCAAGTATTTTCTTATTGAAGTTTTTGCTTTTTTTTGACAAAAAAACGCCTCCAACGCAAATTACATATTTTAACTTATATATTGTAGCATATTATTTTTTGTTTTTCAAGGAGTTTAGGGAGATTTTTGAAAAAAATAATGTCCCGAAGCGGAATCGGGACAAATGTTTATTTATAATATTCTTCAAACAGATCATTTGGGGTACATTCCAAAATATCGCAGAGTGCTTTGAGGTTTTCAAACTTGATTGCTGTTGTTTCATTATTCACAAGCTTGTTGAAATTCTGATAACTAAGACCCATTTGCATGTATAACCAATACTTTGTTTTTCCTTTTTCACTAAGTATGTCAAGAATACGGAATTTCATATACCATTCCCCTTATCATTGTATGTATACATAAGATATTTATACATTCATGATAATCGAAATCACCAATTGACAAATAGACTTCTACATTATATAATGTTCACATTATATATGGGGTGAAATATATGAACTTGATATCTGTTTTTACTGTCAGTTTTTTCGGTCACAGAGATTTTTCGGAACATTTAAGACTTGAACTCACACTCGAAAACATGTTAAAAGACATTTTAACTCAACACGAATATGTTGTATTTCTCGTTGGCAGAAACGGAGAGTTTGACCAGTTTGTTTCCTCCACAATACGTAAAGTCAAAAGAGATTTTTGCGGAAGTAACGGTGAGCTTGTATGTGTTCTTCCTTATGAAACATCGGAATTCAAAAACAATGTAGAAAGCTTTTTGAAATACTATGACAGAGTTGAAATATACGCCCCTGTAAATAACACCCATTTCAAAGCAACAATAAGCAAACGAAATGTTGATATGGTTTCACGCTCTGATCTTTTAATATGTTATGTCAACAGAAAAAAAGGCGGTGCATACAATGCCGTTGTGCTTGCTCAAAAGAACAATATACCTTTTATCAATTTATCGGAAAACAGTTTATAAAAAATTTCCCCTCCGGCGGCGATGCGCCGCTGCAATTCCACGGGGTATCTCTGTTTAAACTCACATCTTTTGTGTCGCTTAACTTATGCTTAAAAAAACGTATTCCCCGATGTCGGAGCTTGACATCGGGGAACGCTTTAATCGTGCGATTACACTCATTTTTTGACCAAAAAGAGTCGACGCTAATGCATTTTCTCTTTGGTTACTTTCTCTTTTTATCAAAGAGAAAGTAACTAAAACACCAGCTTTGCTTCGATGTAAGCCTTAACGTCTTCAATCTTAACTCTTTCCTGAGTCATGGAGTCTCTTTCTCTGATTGTTACGCAGCCGTCTTCCTCGGATTCAAAGTCGTATGTGATGCAGAAGGGAGTACCGATTTCGTCTTCTCTTCTGTAACGCTTACCGATAGAACCTGCTTCGTCATAGTCAACCATAAAGCTCTTCTGAAGGTCATGGTAAAGCTCGGTAGCCTTTTCGGACAGCTTCTTTGAAAGAGGAAGAACAGCCGCCTTAAAGGGCGCAAGTGCAGGATGAAGTCTGAGAACGGTTCTTACGTCGCCGCCTTCAAGCTCTTCCTCGTCATATGCATCGCAAAGGAATGAGAGGAAGCATCTTTCAACACCGAGGCTGGGCTCAACAACATATGGAATGTATCTTTCGTTTGTTTCGGGATCAAAGTAGGAAAGATCCTTGTTTGATGTGTTAATGTGCTGAGTGAGGTCGTAGTCTGTTCTGTCAGCAATGCCCCAAAGCTCGCCCCATCCGAAGGGGAAGAGGAACTCAAAGTCTGTTGTTGCCTTGGAATAGAAGGAAAGCTCTTCGGGATCATGGTCACGGAGTCTTAAGTTTTCTTCCTTCATACCGAGGCTGAGGAGCCAGTCACGGCAGTAGGAACGCCAGTAGTCAAACCATTCAAGGTCTGTATCGGGCTTACAGAAGAATTCAAGCTCCATCTGTTCAAATTCACGTACACGGAAAATAAAGTTGCCGGGTGTGATTTCGTTTCTGAAGGACTTACCAATCTGTGCAATACCGAAGGGGACCTTTCTTCTTGTCGTTCTCTGAACGTTTGCAAAGTTTACGAAAATACCCTGAGCCGTTTCGGGTCTGAGGTAAACCGTGTTCTTGGCATCTTCGGTTACGCCCTGGAAGGTCTTGAACATGAGGTTAAACTGACGGATGTCTGTAAAGTTGTGCTTGCCGCAGGTGGGACAGGGAATGTTATGCTCGTCGATGAAATTCTTCATTTCTTCCTGACTCATTGCATCGGCACTTGAGGAGAGCTCAAAGCCTGTTTCAGCACACCAGTCCTCAATAATTTTATCTGCTCTGAAGCGTTCGTGACATTCGCGGCAGTCCATAAGAGGGTCGGAAAATCCGCCAAGGTGACCGGATGCTACCCATGTCTGAGGGTTCATGAGGATAGCCGCATCAAGACCTACGTTGTAGGGATTTTCCTGAACGAACTTCTTCCACCATGCCTTCTTTACGTTGTTCTTGAGTTCAACACCCAAAGGACCGTAGTCCCAAGTGTTTGCAAGACCGCCGTAGATTTCGCTGCCTGCGAATACATAACCTCTGTTCTTACAGAAGGCTACGATTTTGTCCATTGACTTTTCTGTGTTCTTTAACATTGTCTTTACTTCCTTTTTATGTGATGTTTTTTATTTTCGTCATTTAGGGTTTGCTTTACATATCGTTTCTTAAAAGGTCATCAAGCGTTTCTCTCTTTACCCCTACTCTTACGCCGTCTTTCGACACAAGTACAAGCGCAG
Source organism: Eubacteriales bacterium (assembly GCA_045541355.1). Classification (GTDB taxonomy): domain Bacteria; phylum Bacillota; class Clostridia; order Oscillospirales; family CAG-382; genus UMGS1387. The sequence goes on from JAZQIW010000044.1 coordinate 11,668, forward strand.
GTTTCAAAAAGCGGTTATAATTTGACGACATAGAATAGTTATACGCACCCGTCACGCAGACAGCAAGAATATCGCCGTACTGTGCCTTCTGAATATCCACATCGGGCTGGATTATATCTCCGCTTTCACAGCAGGAGCCTACCACATCTGCATGGAAATTCATTTCTTCATTTGCCTTGTTTGCAATAAGACAATAGTAGGGTGATTCATAGAGTGCAAACCTTGGGTTGTCCGCCATACCGCCGTTTACGGGAATGTAGTTTTTATATCCGGGTATTGTCTTGATATGACCGACAGTATAAAGTGTTACACCTGCCGCAGCAACAAGGCTTCTGCCCGGCTCAAACATGATTTTGGGCATTGAAAGTCCGTTGTCGGCAACTGTTTTCTTTACCGTTTTTGCAATCTCAGCTATCATCCACTCGATGTCAAGATTCTGCTGCTCGGGTAAATATCTTACACCAAAACCGCCGCCAAGGTCAAGTACTTTTATTTCGTAAGAGCACTTTTCTTTGATTTCCGCGGCAAATTTCGTCATTATCTCGCAGGCATCTATAAAAGGCTGCGGGTCAAAGCTCTGAGAGCCGACGTGGCAATGTATGCCGAGAAGATTTACATTTGCTTTGCTGAGTGCGTGCTTTACAAAGTCGAGAGCCTGTCCCGTTTCTATTGCCTCACCAAACTTTGAGTCCACGTTTCCCGTTGCGATTTTTGCGTGGGTATGGGGGTCAATACCGGGGGTGATTCTTAAAAGCACATCCTGTGTTTTTCCGTATTTGTTTGCGATTTCGTCGATGAAGTCAAGCTCCTCGCAGTTATCGGCAACAAAGCACCCGACGCCGTTCTTTACTGCAAATTCAATGTCCTCGCGCATCTTGTTATTGCCGTGGAAATATATGCGCTCGACAGGAAATCCCGCCGAAATTGCGGTGTAAATTTCACCGATTGAAACGGCATCGACACACATACCCTCCTCTTTTGCAATTTCATACATTCCCTTAAAAGAGAGTGCTTTGCTTGCATAGAGAATATCAGCATCGTCAAAGTGCGCCTTGACGGCATTTTTATAGGTTCTGCACATTTCTCTTACCTTATCTTCATCGATAACATAAAGCGGTGTGCCGTACTGCTTTGCAAGCTCCACGGTATCATGTCCGCAGACAGCAAAGTTACCTTTTTCGTTTATTGAATAGTTATTATGCAAAAGTTGTGTTTTCAATTTATTTCTGTCCTTTGATTTTAAGGGTATTTTTGAAAATTATTCGTTGTTTGCTTCCTGCACCAACGATTCCGTCGATTCCGTCGTTTCCGTCGTTTCTGTCGGCTCACCGTTAACGAAGTCTGCAAATTCATTTATGATTTCCCAAAGCACGTCAACTCCCTCTCCCGTCTGTGATGAGAAGGGTATTACCTCTGCATCCTCGGGGATTGAAGGGTGATTTCTAATGGCTTCAAGATTCTTTGTTCTGTTGGTTTTATTAAGCTTATCCGCCTTTGTACAAACCACCGCAAAGGGAAGGTCGGAAGACACAAGGAAATTCACCATTGCCTCATCGTCTTTGGTAAGTCCAACCTTCAAATCCACAAGCTGAAGATAAAGTCTCTCGCCCGGTGTTTCAAAATATCTGTCGATAAGCTTCTTCCACTTTTCCCGCTCGGAAAAGGAACGCTTGGCATACCCGTATCCCGGAAGGTCCACAAGGTAAAGCGAGGAATCTATGTCATAGCAGTTTACGGTAATCGTCTTACCCGGCTCCGCGCTGACACGGGCAAGCTTTTTTCTTCCGAGAAGCTTATTTATAAGCGATGACTTTCCCACGTTGCTTCGTCCGCACATTGCCACCTGCGGAATCTCGGGGCGCATAATTCCCGGAAGCTGCTTTGGAAGTCCCGCTGTCATTATAAGATTTGCCTTATTAAGATTCAGTTTCATTAGTCTCTTCCTTTTTCGGATTAACTCTGACATTAAAGCAGTGCAACGGCATCTACTGCCTTATTATGCTCAACCACTATTCCCTCAAGCGCCTCATTTGCACCCTCACATTCCGCTTTTTCAAGCACAATGTCAAGAACCTCCGAAACATGCTTTACGGGAATAAAGGTTATGCTTTCCTTTACAGTCTTATCCACCTCTTCGAGGTCGCTTATATTATCATAGGGTATAAGCACCGTTTTCATTCCGTTTTTATATGCCGCCATAGACTTTTCGCGAAGTCCACCTATGGGAAGCACCCTTCCCGTAAGCGTAACCTCTCCCGTCATGGCAACATCAAATCTTGCTTTTCTTCCCGACAGTGCCGAAACCATCGCACTTGTCATGGTAACGCCGGCACTCGGACCATCCTTGGGTATTGCACCCTCGGGTACATGGATATGGATGTCCGTATCTTTATAAAACTCGGCATTCTTCACACCAAGCTCATCCGAGTGCATTCTTATGTAGCTTTCAGCCGCCTGTGCCGATTCCTTCATTACATCGCCGAGGCTTCCCGTAAGCACAAATTTTCCCGTTCCCGGCATACAAAGTGCCTCTACCTGAAGCATCTCTCCGCCGAGACTTGTCCACGCAAGACCGTTTACAACACCAACGGTATTCTCGGAAAGCATGGGGTCGGGCTTTGCTTTTCTTGCACCGAGAAGCTCATTTACGTCCTTTGCACAAAGCTTAAAGCTCTTTTTCTCCTCGGTTGCAATTTTCATTGCAATTTTACGGATGAGGGACGCCGTTTCTCTTTCAAGATTTCTTACACCCGCCTCCTTGGTATAGCCGTCTATAAGCTCAAACACAGCAGAGTCATCAAGCTTTAAGTTTCGCTTTGTAAGACCGTGGCGTTTAAGCTGTTTAGGGAGAAGGTGTGCTTTAAGAATCTCTGCCTTTTCGTTCCTTGTATATGATGGGAGATTTATTATCTCCATTCTGTCATAAAGTGCATCGGGTATTGTCTCGGCATTATTCGCTGTGGCAATAAAAATGCAATTTGACACATCGAGGGGAATTTCAAGAAAATGGTCACGGAAGGTCTTATTCTGGTCGGAATCAAGCACCTCGAGCAGTGCCGATGCCGGATCTCCGTGAGAATCCCTCGAAAGCTTATCTATTTCATCCAGCAGAACAACCGGATTCATGCTCTTTGCCCTTGTGATAGCCTCTGCTATTCTTCCGGGCATTGCACCGACATATGTCTTTCTGTGACCTCGGATATCCGCCTCGTCCCTTACGCCGCCGAGAGAAATACGAACAAAGTTTCTGCCCATAGCTCTTGCAACAGAAGAAGCTATTGAGGATTTACCGACACCGGGAGGACCTACAAGGCAGATAACCTGTCCTCTCAGTTCCGGACTCAGTTGCTTTACGGCAACGTATTCGAGTATTCTCTGCTTTACCTTTTCCATGCCGTTATGGTCATCATCAAGAATCTTTCTCGCCTTTTCAACGCTGAAAACATCCTTGGTGAAAACGCCGACAGGCAGCTCAAGAATGGTGTCAAGAAAGTTTCTTATTACGCTGCTTTCGGAGGAGCCGAATGCCATCTTGCCGAGCTTTGCCGCCTCTTTATTAAGGCGTGCCTTGACTTCATCGTCAAAGCTTGACTTCTCTATTCTTGCAAAATACCCGTCCTCATCGGCATCCGACGACATACCAAGCTCTTCGTGAATAACCTTTAGCTGTTCCTTGAGAAAATACTCTCTCTGGTTATCTCCGAGGCGTTCTCTGACCTTATCGTGAAGGTCATTTCTAAACGAAAGCACTTCCCTTTCCTTCTCAAGAATAACAATAAGTCTTTCAATGCGCTTAAGCGGGTCACATTCTTCAAGCACCGCCTGCTTATCCTCGTATCTGAAAAGAACATTTGCCGCAATAAAATCGGCAAGAAGTCCCGGGTCCGTTATCGCCTGTACGCTGACAACAACCTCTGTTGAAATCTTTGGGGTAAGCTTTATATATTCCTGAAAAGCACCGATTGCCTCGGCAATAAGTGCCTGCGCCTTAATTCCGCCGCCGTCGGGAAGAAAAACATTCTTTACAAGAACGCTTACCGTTGTATACTCTTCATCCCTGACAATCTCTACCATTTCCGCTCTCGACTGCGCCTCAACAAGAAGTCTGTAATTTCCGTCGGGAAGCTTCAAAGACTGCTTGAGTCTTGAAACTACACCCATGGGATACATCTCGGGCTTTTCACCCGGTCTGTCGGCATTCTTCACGCAGGAAAGAAAAATATTCCCCCCGTACATTGCTGCCGCCTTCATTGCCGCAACGGAACGCTTATTATTAATTTCAAAGCTTGTCGGCACTCCCGGGAAAATAACAAGTCCTCTCATGGGAAGTGCCGGAAGCGTCATGTTCTCTACTTTTTCAATATATCTTGACATTTTTCACTCCAGATTATTACAAAAGATACCATTTTGCCTTATAGGAAATATTCCATTGTATTATATCACAGATTGTAAAAGGTGAACAAGCATATATCCAATTGTTTATACATTATTTACAATATTCGTTTTGTTATCTTCTTTTTCGGCACTTTTATGTAAAAATTCCCCCTTTACAACGTCACCAAGGCTTTCAAGGGGTACAACAAAATTACAAGAGCCGAATTTGGCGGGTGACATAATTCCCGCATTTACAAAAAAGCAAAGACCGCCCGGCACTGCAAAGCAATTTCTTATATCAAAGCTTTTTGACAGCTTCAAAAGATAATCGGCAAAGTATCCAAAAGCGGCATTTTCACCGTTTACTCCTGCAATTTTCGAAACCAGCGAAAGGGTCTTTTTTCTGTTTTTTCCATTTATCGAAACAAGCTCAGACACGGGAACAATATCTGCCCGTTTTACGCTCCACATCTGTGAAAACCTTCTCTGTTTTATGTTTTTACCCGACTTATACACAAGGTCAAGCACAACGCTCACAACATCGTCTTTCATCATGGCTATTTTATATTCCATCCCTGCCGTCACGGGAAGCGTACACGTCACGCACGAAAGCTTTATTCTTTTTTCAAGCTTATTTCTTACATAATACGAATATTTTTCAGCAACCGTTTTATAAAATCCATTCATTTTTTCGCACAGTTTTTTTTCGCTTTTATCTTCGCTTTCAAAATACGGGTATTTTATATTTTCTGCAGCTACTATTCTATCTCCTTTTTTTATTTTGGATTTAATCTTTTTCTCGCTGACGTTTATTTGCATATTTTCCCCCTTCTAAAAGCTTTTATTATGACAGTTTATGAGTTAGGGGTTTTTACTTATGCATTCTTTTTTTATTTTTTACTTTGATTTTTGTCACATTTTTGTCTGACAGGAGTTTCGCTGTCTGCGGACAGCGAGGTGCTTATTTAAGTTACATTTTGTTTGGCAGGAAGTAACTCCCAAAGTAGCGGGAACCGCGGCTCGCAAGCCGCGGAACTCCTTCCAGACAAAATGTAACTTAAAAGAGTAACTTAAAAGAGTAACTAAAAAAACGCTGATGCCGAAAAATGGCATCAGCGAATCACTTCACTCGAAAATATTACATTTGAATTAAATCCCTGAAAGAAAAGCTGCGGTTGCGGTTTCTTCCCTTTAAGAAAGCTTGGCTTTCGGGAAGTAAGTAAGTCGCAGATTTGTACAGCCGAAGGGCTCAAGAGTAAGAGGAAGCTTGTGCGTTACGGGCTGATACTCACCAAAAGGCTCATAGGTTCTGTTGGGATAAGGCGGCATGACATAGGGTGCTTTGTAGCAATGTGCATGGAGCTTTATGGGAGCATTTTCCCAGACATAGCCGCTCGGCTTGATTTCCTCAACCGTGAAATCCGAGGGTCTTATGTTTTCATCAACAGCAAGATTCCAATTGATGTAATTTCTTCTGAGTCCTGTTGCCTCATGGTGACTCTTACAAGGCGGGTCGCGGTAGAAGGGCACAAGCTGATACCATGTCCAACCCTCAGGCAGCGGTGTCATGGGGCTTCCTTTTGTTGGAATCCAGTCCTCGGGAATGTGGTAGGAATAGAGAAGCGCGCCGTATTTAAATGCAATGGGATAAACGGCAGGACCATCCGTGTCGTCTATGTGTATGACTTCAACCTCTGCCTTGAAGGATATTTCAACTACGTCGCCGCACTTCCATGCCTTGTCAAGCTTTATATAGCCGTTTCTGTCAGCTGTGCAGTCAGCTTTTTTGCCGTTAACGGTTACCTCAAAGCCCTTTGCCCACATGGGATTTTTGAGATACAGTGCAAACTCTTTTTCACAGTTCATTTCAACTTTTACGTTGTTTCTGAAAGGATAAAGCGTATTTACATTTATCTTTATACCATTATAGTCAAGCCGACAGGGACCGTATGCCTGAACATATACATTTCCGTCTGTATCTGTCATCATAAAGTCTCTGATAAATTCAGGCACATTTGCAACGGAATTTACGGGACAGCAGGAAACGGGATAGCATGGAGTGTATGCCTGCATATCCGGCTGTGCGCCTGCGGTGGTTGATTTTGTTGTCGCCATAAACTGATTTGGGGCACTGAGATATGCAATTGCCTTTTCATCCTTTTTTCTTGCACCCATGGCACCGTTATAGTACATTTCTTCCATATAGTCGCCATAGATTGCCTTGCCTGTGATAATTCCCATCATGGTAAAGGTTGCGTTGAAATAGGCATAGCTGCAATACTCTGTCTCATTTGCGCCGCCGACCGGACCGAGATATTCGGAGTTTGATACAGGACCGCCCGAAAGCTGTGTCGCGTATTTTCTCACCTTCAGAATCCCCTTTTCACTGGCTTTAAGGTATTCTTCATTACCAAACGCAGTATAAACCATGGCAGGAAGTCTCAGATAATAACCGACAGCCGCAGTGTGATTGGAGTTGTAGTGAAATTCGTCGGACAAAAGTGCCTTATAGGATGACTCAAAAATATCGCGTTCACACGTCATCTCAAGATATTCCTTGGCATATTCCGCAAGAGCCTTATCACCTGTGTGCAAATACGTCAGAATCATGGGGTCTATGAGATATGGGGCAGCATAGAAGGTCTTGTTATCCCCTGCCCACTCTCTTGTAAACCAAAGCATACATTTGTGTACTGCTTCAAGCACGTCTCTTCTTCCCGTGGCTTCGTAAAAGGCAAGCAAGCCTCTCATACAGCAGGCTGTGCCCCAGCCGTTGAAGTCATCGTAAATGTCGGCATCTTCCTCGTAGAAGGTTCCGAGATATCCGTCAGCCTTCTGATTTTTCATCATACCGTTTACCCATTCGGTTGCGGTTTCAATCATTTTTTTATCGTCAAGCACAAAGGCGGACTGAATATATCCCGCCCAGTAGTTTCCCGAAATTTCAGCACCCCACGCCGATTGGTCTCTCTCTCCCCACGCCTTGACATACGCTTTTTTTATGTAAGGCAGGGCAATCATTTCGGGTTCAAGGTCTTTTAAATGTCCTGTCATACCATCTTTTGCTCTCAAAAGCTGATCCTTCAGAAAGCCTTCGGCTTTAACAGCACCCAGGGGAAGTCTTAAACATTTATTGTAGTTTTTCATACCGCACCTCACAACAATTATATATAGAACAGTCCCGAACGCCGTAACCGGTGGCCGGGACAGATATCTGAGCAAACAATTCTTAATCGGCAGTTATGCAAAACGTGCCAAATTATTTCTCTTTAATCACTTTCTCATTTACAAAAGACATAAACCAAGTTTGACCGCTTTGATTTGCGGCGGTCAAACGGTGCTTCACTCGGGCATCTGAAATTCAGCTAAATCCCAAGTTGAAGTCCCAAATTATTTTCTCTTTGCTTACTTTCTCTTTTACAAAAGACATAAACCGAGTTTGACCGCTTTGATTTGTGGCGGTCAAACGGTGCTTCGCTCGGGCATCTGACATTCAGCAAAATCCCAAGTTGAAGTCCCGAATTATTTTCTCTTTGCTTACTTTCTCTTTTTATCAAAGAGAAAGTAAGTCGAGTGCCTGCTTGATATCATCAATAATGTCGCCTGCGTATTCAATACCAACGGAAAGTCTGAGAAGGTCGGGGCTTGTACCGCAATCGCGAAGCTGCTCATCTGTAAGCTGGCGGTGAGTTGTGCTTGCAGGATGAAGAATACAGGTTCTTGCATCTGCGACATGGGTTACAATTGCCGCGAGCTTTAAGGAGTCCATAAACTTTGTTGCGGTGCTTCTGTCGCCCTTGATACCAAAGGAAATAACGCCGCAGGTGCCGCCGGGCATATACTTCTTTGCTCTGTCGTTATACTTGCTGCTTTCGAGTCCGGGATATTCTACCCATGCAATTCTATCATCACTCTCAAGGAACTTTGCAACCTCAAGGGCATTCTGACAATGTCTTTCCATTCTTAAATGGAGCGTTTCAAGACCGAGATTGAGAAGGAATGCATTATGAGGTGAAGGAATAGAGCCAAGGTCACGCATAACCTGTGCAAGAAGCTTTGTGATATATGCGTTCTTTCCAAACTTTTCAGTATATGTAATTCCATGATAGGAATCGTCGGGAGTTGTCAGACACGCAAATTTGTCGGCATGAGCAGACCAGTCAAAGTTGCCGCTGTCAACTACACAGCCACCAACACTTGTTGCATGACCGTCCATGTACTTTGTCGTGGAATGTGTAACAATATCCGCACCATATTCAAAGGGGCGGCAGTTGATGGGTGTGGGGAAGGTGTTATCCACAATAAAAGGAACGCCGTGTCTGTGTGCGGCAGATGCGAACTGTTCAAAATCAATGATGCAGAGCGAAGGGTTGGAAATACTCTCGGCAAAAACAGCCTTTGTGTTAGGCTTGAATGCTGCCTCAAGCTCTTCGTCGGAAACATCGGGAGTCACGAAGGTGAAGTCGATTCCCATTTTTCGCATTGTTACGTTAAAAAGATTGAAGGTTCCGCCGTAGATTGCCGAGGAACAAACAACATGGTCGCCTGCCGAACAGATATTGAAAATCGCATAGAAGTTTGCCGCCTGACCTGAAGAGGTAAGAAGTGCACCTACGCCGCCTTCAAGGTCACATATTTTCGCTGCAACGCAGTCATTTGTGGGGTTTGCAAGACGGGTATAGAAATATCCGCTTTCTTCAAGGTCAAAGAGTCTGCCCATCTGGTCGGCTGACTCATATTTATAGGTTGTGCTCTGCACAATGGGAAGTATTCTGGATTCACCGTTCTTGGGTGTATAGCCTGACTGTATACATTTTGTGTTGATATGACTCATTATTCTTTGCCTCCGAGTATTTATTTCTTCTTTGCTGTGTATTTTGTATTCTTTTTCTTTTTCTTTGCTGTGTAAACCTTTGTACCGTTATCTTCCTTTGACTCATTCTGCTTTTCGTTCAATGTCTTTTCGCTCTTTTTGAAGCTGAACTTTGATTCCTTTCCATGGGCAAGACGCTTGAGATTGGAATAGTGCTTACATATTACAAGCAGCGCCATGAGAAACGAGCAAAGGAATGCAACTCCGCTGAAGGGCAGCGGTCTTTCGACGGCAACTCTGCTATAAAAGGTAAGCAGCGGAAAAATTGCAGCCGCAAGACACGAGCCGAGGGATATGTATCTTGAAAGCAGAACGGTTATTATAAACAGCGAAATCATTACGAGAAATACAAGGGGATTCACTACAAGTATTACCGCTGCCGCCGTTGCAACACCCTTGCCGCCACGGAAGCCGTAGAACACGGGAAACACATGACCTATCATGCAGAAAAGTCCCGCAACGTATCCGCCAAGGGTTGCACCCATGATAAAGCTGCCGATAACTACCGATACAATGCCCTTTAAAATGTCACCGAGAATTGTAAAAAGTGCCGCTTTTTTACCGTAGGTCCTCATCATATTTGTAGTTCCTGCGTTTTTACTGCCGTGTTCTCTTATATCCTCACCGTACATTCGCTTTGAAAGTATAAGTGCAAAATTCAAAGAGCCGAGAATGTAGGCAACAACAGCAGTCAGCACAAGTCCTGCTATAAATATCGGCCAAAACATTGATGCACTTCTTTGGGAAAGTGTAAGTACTATGCCGTCTGCATAAGCATTTGCAATGGTTTTTAATACATTTAGCATATTTATATCAGCGCGTTTTCTGCGCCTCCTCCTTTGGGTTTTGGGAATACTGTATTAGTCTTATACGTTCTGAACATCATACTCTCCGTCACCGCGAGCATCGTCATCATAATCACCCATCTCCTCGGGAACAGTAATATCCACGCCCTTATCCGTTACGGTTATGCCCTTTTTACCGAGAAGCGCATGGCACAGATTTGAAACGGCAAGACGTATAAGTGCAAACAACGGTACGGCAAGCACCATTCCCGTAACACCGTAAAGTCCGCCCATTACAAGAAGCGAGGTAATAATCCAGAATGACGAAACGCCTATCGTCTGTCCGAGAATCTTGGGACCTATGACATTTCCGTCAAGCTGCTGGAGAAGGAATATGAAAATCACAAAAACAATGGATTTTACAGGGTCGTTGAGGAACACGATAATTGCCGAGGGAATTGCTCCGAGAAACGGTCCGAAGTACGGGATTACATTGGTAATACCCACAATCAGGCTGACAAGAGGAGCATAGGGAATTGAAAGAATAGAGGTTCCTATAAAGCAGATTATGCCTATAATCAGCGAGTCAAGAAGCTTTCCGTTTACAAAGCCGCCAAAGACCTCATGAGTCTTTCTGAAGCCTGCATAAACCGCATTGGCGTTCTTTGCCGAAAGAAAACCGTACAGGAGCTTTTTGCCCTGTCTTGCAAATGTCTTTCGTTCTGAAAGCATATATATTGAAATAATAACGCCGAGAACTATGTTCCATATTTCAACAGCTACGCCTGAAACGGTATTGATAATCTTGGGAGAATAGGCAAAAATGCTTTCGACAAACTTTTCAAGAAAATCAATGAGTGCTGTTTCGAGCGTCTTTGCCGTTTCCTCGGGAATAAAGCGTGTACTGCTGACGAGATTTGTCAGATATCTGTCTGCTCTTGCAATATAAATCTGATAGTTGGCATAGAAATTATCAAAGCTGTCGGAAATCTGAGGTATGATGATATAAACAATTCCTACAAGTGCCGAAACAAACAGAATATATGTTATGACAATGCCTGCTTTGTCTGCAACGGGGTTTACAAATTTATGTATCTTTTTATCCCCTTTAAGTTTATGGAAATAACTGTCAAAAAAGTTACAGGCAGGACAGAGAACATAAGCGAAAATAAAGCCGTAAAGAACGGGTGACAATATATGAAACACCTTTCCAAAAAACACACTGATTGGAGTAGAGAATACAATCGCCATGACAAAGCTTACAATTATCAAGGCTACGACAAGCGTATAAAGGGCAATAGTATTATACTTTTTGTTCATTTCGGGACGCAAATCGCGACGCATTCTACCACATCCTTTGTTTTTTGAATACTTATTTATTCTATTATAGCACCAAAATTACGTGTTTACAATAGTTTTTTCGTATTTTTATGAAAAACAAGAAGTCCCTGACGTCGTTGTTTGACGTCAGGGAAACATTACACTTCGGTTGATATCATTAAATTTTCCAATGACCTTCCCCGAAATCAGAAAGGTCTTTGCTTACTTTCTCCTTAAGAAAGTAAGTTACATGTACTTAGCTGTGTTAACCTTAACGCCGGGGCCCATTGTGGAAGCAACTGCGCAGGACTTGATATACTGACCCTTAGCAGCAGCGGGCTTTGCCTTAACAACTGCACTCATAAGAGTGTCAAAGTTTTCAGCGAGCTTTTCAGCGCCGAAGGAAGCCTTACCAACAGGACAGTGAATAATATTCTGCTTGACAAGACGGTATTCAATCTTACCTGCCTTAGCATCTGTAACAGCCTTAGCAACGTCCATTGTTACTGTACCTGCCTTGGGGTTAGGCATAAGACCCTTAGGACCGAGAACCTTACCGAGTCTACCGATAACGCCCATCATGTCGGGAGTTGCGATAACAACATCGAAATCAAACCAGTTTTCGCCTGTGATCTTAGCAACCATATCTTCAGCACCTACAAAATCGGAACCAGCCTCTTCTGCAGCCTTAGCGTTGTCGCCCTTTGCAAATACGAGTGTACGAACAGTCTTACCTGTACCGTGAGGAAGAACAACCGCGCCTCTAACCTGCTGGTCAGCGTGACGGGAGTCAACACCGAGCTTTACGTGTACTTCAACTGTTTCGTCGAACTTAGCCTTGGAAGTCTTGCAAACCATGTCAAGAGCTTCTACTGTTTCATAAAGTTTTGTCTTATCTATGAGCTTTGCGCTCTCCTGATACTTCTTTCCCTTATTCATTGTTTCTTACCTCCCTTAGTCAGCAACAGTAACGCCCATGCTGCGTGCTGTACCTGCAATCATGCTCATTGCTGCTTCAAGAGAAGCTGCGTTGAGGTCGGGCATCTTTGTTTCTGCAATTTTCTGAATCTGCTCCTTAGTGATGGATGCAACCTTTGTCTTGTTAGGCTGACCGGAAGCAGTTTCGATACCGCAAGCCTTCTTGATAAGAACTGCTGCGGGGGGAGTCTTTGTTACAAAAGAGTAGGAACGGTCTGCATATACTGTGATGATAACGGGGATAATGAGACCCATATCATTCTTTGTACGTTCGTTAAATTCCTTACAGAAGCCGGCAATGTTTACACCGTGCTGACCGAGTGCAGGACCTACGGGGGGAGCAGGAAGAGCCTTTCCTGCGGGAATCTGAAGCTTGATATAACCAGTAATTTTCTTTGCCATTTTATATACACCTCCAAATGTGGTAAATAATTCGGGAACTTGTCCCTCCCACAGACAAAACATCCGTCGGTTTTGTCTCGCGCAGCCTTTACGATTTGCTGTGGCCTATGGCAATTTCTCCACAGCATAACTGCGACTGATTATTTTTGAGTTTGGATTGGCTTAGGACTTCAAGGGTTCAACTTCGCTCGCGTTCATTTCAACATTTGTTTCCTTGCCGCCGATGAGCGCCGTAACCTTTATTCTTCCTGTGCCTTGGTCAATTTCCTTTACGGTTGCAATTGAACCTGCAAGGAAACCTGCAACAACTATTACGCTGTCGCCGACGCCGTATGCCGCCTCGCGTACACGTACGTCTACACCCAGAGCTGCCACCTCTGCCTCTGTAAGAGGAACAGGGCGTGATCCGGGTCCGACAAAGCCTGTTACGCCTCTGATATTTCTTACTACGTGCCAGCTTTCGTCGTTCATAATCATTTTTACAAGTACATAACTCGGGAACATCTTATGCTCAGTAGGCTTCTTTTCCTTGGGAGCCTTCTTGATTTCGTTTCCGTCATCATCGTACTCAACTTCAAGAGAATCGAGATAGTCGTCTGCCTCTTCCTGTGTGTCAACCACAATCTCGGTAGGTATGCGGGTTTCAAATATCAAATCCTGCAAGCCTCTGTACTCGACAAGTCGCTCAATGTTCTCGGCAACCTTGTTTTCGTATCCCGAATATGTGTGAACTACATACCAGAGTGCCTGTGCTTCATTAGACATCGATTTGCTCCTTTACAGGTAATCAAACAAGCGATGCGATTGCCTGGAAAAGCTTTGAGCATCCTGTATCAAGCAGGAAAACAGCTATTCCCACAATCACGATAGCTACAACGACAACACCGCTCTGACGAAGGGTATCCTTCTTATCAGGCCAAGCGATTTTCTTAAATTCGCTCTTGTAGTCCTTGAAGAACTTCTTGATCTTGGATTCCTTTTTAATCTGTTCTGCCATTATTTTTTCCTCCTTTCAATTACAATCCTTACTTGGATTCCTTGTGAAGGGTGTGTTTACGGCAGAAACGGCAATACTTGTTGAATTCGAGACGATCGGGATCGTTCTTCTTATTCTTAGTAGTGTCGTAATTTCTTTGTTTGCATTCTGTGCAAACGAGTGTGATTTTCACTCTCATTCTGTACACCTCCCGGTAAATATATGTGTTTTACCTCCCTCGAAAATGGAGTTTTCGATATGCTTTTTTGGGCATAACAAAAAAACTCTCCAACAGAGGTAGATAGATTATACTACAAAGATTTTTATTTGTCAAGTGTTTTTTTAGTTTTTTTATTCTATTGATTTGGTCTGTAAAAGTCCGTACTTTTGTCCCGAAACAAAAGTACTCACACCATCGGGCGTACTAAATTTCAACCAAATCAAAGATTTGGGAAATTAAGTAAAAATTCTCCGTTCAAAAGGAGAGATGGCTCGACACCGATTTCAGACAAAACAAAAGCTACGGCGAGTCTGCGCTGACCTCTCTCCTTCGCCACGGAGGCTTACCTCTCACGCAAGGTCGGTGCAAAAACAAATGCCCTGCGAAAAGCAAGGCGGCTTAATCTTTGGGGTAGGGTTTGCTTATGTTTGTGAGACCTGATATAACGCAAGAACACCGCACCGTGTAGGTACGGTGTAACTATTTTAAAAGAACAGAAAACGAAACAGGTTAATGGCAGCCAAAATCGCAGAAGGCCAAAAGCCAAGTGCCGAAATCACTTGTAACAAATTCATTACAGCAAGGTCGCTCTCGGTATTAGCTATTTTTCGCATGACAATCGTCAATATAGCGAAAACTATTGTCAGCACAAATGCTTTTTTTCTGTCTTTTTTTGCTTCGGAACGCAACCTTTCTTTTTCTTTCTCTTCGCGCTCCTTTTTGCTTTCTTCAGCCTTTTTTTGCCGCTGAGCCTCTTCCTCTTTTAACCTTTCCACTTCCTCTTGCGGCATTTTCGATGATGAAAAATTAGGCGGGCTTATTAATTTATTGTCTATGTTTGTGGAAATAACAACAGTAACAAGAGTGTCATCCTCTACTTCTATTTGATAATCAGTAACATACGCCTTGCGTTCTGCAACATCCAGTTTTTCGCATGCTTCAAAAAAATCATGTGAAGAATAGTCTTTTATCATGTTCTTTTTTCTCATCAACTGCATTCGGTTTTTCATGCCAAGCGCATCAAAGCGAATTGTTTGCATGCCATTCGGCAAAGGCATAGTTCCACCGTTACATAATGCCTTCTCGGCTTTTTCAATTTCTCCATTTGTCATGTTCGGTCTAAGTATTGTAAAATATACCACTCCTGTTTTATAGCCATTTACCACCAATTTTAAAAGGCCCACTATAATTCCCCCCTTTTATTAATTTTATATCCGTTTGGATATAATACAAGCATAGTATATCACATCAGTGTTAGAATGTCAATATATCCAAACAGATATTTTAATGAGGTGAATCATGGCTTATTATAAGCGGCTCAGAGATTTAAGAGAAGATAATAATTATACACAGGCAGATATAGCGAAAATTCTTTTCACAACACAACCGCAGTATTACCGCTACGAAAGCGGTATGCGCGATTTGCCGTGTGAATTGCTCGTGATTCTCTCAAAATTTTACAATGTATCCACCGACTATATTCTCGGTTTGTCCGAAAACGAAAAATAGCATCTTTCGATTATTGCGAGAGATGCTTTTTCTCTTGCAAAATGTGCCCTGCTGTGTTATATTATATGTAGAAAACCACGCAATCATTTTGACCGCTTGGATTTATGGCGGTCAAAATGAAACACCAATCGAGTGACGGCATGTGTGTAAAACAAATGCAGAAAGTTGCTGAAATATTTTCTTTTTGCTTACTTTTTCTTTTTATCAAAGAAAAAGTAAGGGAGGTACTATGTTACAAGGCTACAAAACAGTCCTCGCAGACTATGCGGAGGATTCATTCATTGAAAAAAAGAGCGAGTTTATTTCCTACGTCAAGCGTGTTGAGAACGAAGACGAGGCAAAGGAGTTTATCGCCTCCATAAAAAAGAAGCACGCAGATGCCACCCATAACTGCTATGCATATATATTAAAAGGAACGGAAATTGCACGCTTCTCCGACGACGGCGAACCTCAGGGCACGGCAGGTATGCCAATCCTTGAGGTTATCAAGCGCGAAGGCCTTGTGGGTGTTTGCGTTGTAGTCACCCGATACTTCGGCGGAATCCTGCTGGGTGCAGGCGGCTTGGTGAGAGCCTATGCCAAGGGTGCAAAAATCGGCATAGACAAGGCAGGTACAGCAGAATTTTGCGAACACGTCACCTTTGACTTTGAGGTCTCATACAGCGACTATGAAAAGGTGCTTCGTGATCTTGACAAAAACAGCGTTCACAATGCAGGCGTTGACTTCGGCGAGAACGTAGTCTTTCACCTGTCCTGCGTTGAGGAAAACTTTCCCAAATTCTGTGCCTATGCCGCAGACCTGACAGGCGGCAAATGCTCTCCCCTGCTTACCGGAAAAACCTTCGCACCCAAGGCTTAAATTTTTTTCAAAAAAATTTGAAAAACCTATTGACAAATCAAAACTTTGTTGTTATAATAATTTTGTAATCAGTACAAAATAACATTTCGACGGTGAGCAAGTGAACGAAAGCGTTAACTGATTGCGATAAAAAACGAAAAAAACAATAATTTACTCAAAGGAGAAAAAAGTTATGAAAAAGTATGTATGTTCAGTTTGCGGATATGTTCACGAAGGTAACGAGCCCCCCGAAAAGTGCCCTGTATGCAAGGTGCCCGCAGAAAAGTTCAAGGAAATGCAGGAAGGTGCAGCACTTGCAGCTGAGCACGAATACGGCGTATATGGCAAGACTGTAAAGAACAATCCCGACATCAGCGAAGAGGACAAGAAGTACATTTTTGAACAGCTTATGGCAAACTTCAACGGCGAGTGTGCAGAGGTTGGTATGTATCTCTGCATGGCAAGAATTGCGCACAGAGAAGGCTATCCCGAAGTAGGTCTCTACTGGGAAAAGGCAGCTTACGAGGAAGCTGAACACGCTGCAAAGTTTGCAGAGCTTCTCGGCGAAGATCTCGAGCCCAACATGAAGGCTACCACAAAGGACAACCTCAAGTGGAGAGTTGACTGCGAATACGGCGCAACTCAGGGCAAGTTTGATCTTGCTGCTTGTGCTAAGAAGAACGGTCTTGATGCTATTCACGATACAGTTCATGAAATGGCAAGAGATGA
>JAZQIW010000045.1:0-3658 GCA_045541355.1 Eubacteriales bacterium
CCCATGCAGCCGCCCATGTTCTGTATGCTTCTCAGAAAGCATTTGTCGGGGGCACATATTCTGGATGTAACCCAGATAGGCTTTGACAGGGCAGTTGAAATAAAGCTTTCGAGCACCGATGAGATGGGATATTACGGTGAAAAATATCTTGTCTGTGAAATTATGGGAACATACAGTAATGTTGTTTTCCTCGATGAAAAGAGAAGAATCCTCGGGGTGCTTCATCCCATTTCACTTTCGACCACGAATAAGCGTCAGGTGCTTGTGGGCTTTGAGTATGAGAATCCTCCAAAGCAGGAGGGCAAAACAGATGCTCTTGAAGCGGACAAGGAAACATTCCTTGACAAAATCAAAAATGACGTGTCCAATGGCTTTACTGGTGCTGCCGATAAGTATCTGATATCCAATTACGCAGGGCTTTCACCCCTTACCTCAAGAGAGATAGTTTATAGAGCCACAAAGGCAACAAATACACCTCTTTGCGATTGTGATGCCGAAAAGATATGGTTCTACTTTGATTCAATATACGGCGGAGTAAAGAACGGAACATTTTCTCCTTGCCTTGTAACAGATGCAAAGGGGAAGGTTATAGACTTTTCCTTCTGCGAAATAAGGCAGTACGGTGCAGGGGGAATTGTAACACAGTATGATGATGTAAGCGAGCTTCTTGATGCCTTCTACTTTGAGAGGGATAAACAGGAAAGGGTAAAGCATAGGGGTCAGGATATTCTGAGACTTCTTACAAATGCTTCCACCCGTATCACTAAAAAAACTGCACTTCAGCGGGAAAGCCTTGCCGAAAGCGAAAGAAAAGACGAATATAAACGCTTCGGCGATATAATTACAGCAAATATTTATCTTCTTAAAAAAGGTATGACATCGGCGGACTTGGTAGATTATTATGATGAAAACACCCCCACCGTCACTGTAAAGCTTGATGAAAGAATGACGCCTGCCCAGAATGCGCAGGCATATTATAAAAAGTATAATAAGGCAAAGTCGGCAGAGGTAATGCTTGCAAAGCAGCTTGAGGAATCGGAAAAGGAGCTCAGATATATAGATACCGTTTTCGATAGTCTCACAAAGGCAGATACCGAAGCTGACCTTATGCAGATAAGAACAGAGCTTGCCTCCTCAGGCTACGGTAAAACCCTTGATAACCTGAGACGCAGTATGACAAGAACAAAGAAGGAATATAAAAACGCACTTAAAAAGGACTATAAACCCATGCGTTTTGTGACGAGTGGCGGATATGAGGTGCTTTGCGGAAAGAACAATCTTCAGAATGACTATATAACGTGCGAGGTCGCCTCTAAAGACGATTATTGGTTTCATATCAAAAACGCTCCCGGCTCCCACGTTATTCTCAGATGCGGAAAGGACGAGCCGCCGAGCGAGGATTTTACAGAGGCTGCCATGATTGCCGCCTTTTACAGCTCACAAAAGGAGCTTCCACAGGCACCGGTTGACTATACGAGAGTCAGAAACGTAAAGAAGCCCTCAGGCTCAAAGCCGGGCTTTGTCATCTATGAAACAAACTTTACCTGCTATGTCACGGCAGAGCAGGATAGGGTGGAAAAAATGAGGGTGCAACAACCATGACGAAAAAACTGCTTGCGAGTACGCTTGTAAAATGTGTTCTGGGAATAACCCTTACTGCGCTTCTCATATTCCTGCCTGCGGGAACACTGTCTTTTGTCAACGGCTGGGTTTTAATGGGCATACTGTTTGTGCCAATGCTTGCCGCAGGCTTTGTTATGATGATTAAAAATCCTGCACTTCTCGAAAAACGCCTGAAAATGGATGAAAAGCAAAAGGAGCAGAAGACGCTTGTAGCAATAAGTTCCTTGATGTTTGTTGTGGGGTTTATTGTCGCAGGTCTTGATTTTAGATTTGGGTGGCTGAGGCTTCCGACACTCGTAACGGTAATTGCAACGGTGATTTTCCTTTTTGCATATCTGCTTTATGCCGAGGTGTTACGAGAAAACACCTATCTTTCAAGAACAGTTGAAATACAGCAAAATCAAAAAGTGATTGACACAGGTCTTTACTCGGTTGTTAGACACCCCATGTATGCCTCATCCGTGCTTCTCTTTTTGTCTATGCCGCTGATTTTAGGCTCGCTGTATTCCTTTATCGTTTTTCTTGTGTATCCCTTTGTGATTGCAAAACGCATAAAGTATGAAGAACAGCTTTTGGAAAAGGAGCTTTCGGGATATAAAGAGTATAAACAAAAAGTAAAATACCGCCTTGTTCCTTTTGTGTGGTAGAATAAATCTAAAATACCCTTGTGCAGAGGGAGCTGTCACGAAGTGACTGAGGGATTGAAAAAGGAGAAACCAATGAAAAAAATAATAAATGTTGCCGTCGTCGGCAAGGGAGCAATGGGTAGAACCCATTCAGCTTCCATTGCAATGCTTAAATATTGCTTCAAGGATTTGCCCTTCGAGGTAAAGCTTCACACACTTGTGACAAGGAATAAAGAAACCGCAAGGGCAGATGCAGACGCCCTCGGCTTTGAAAACTATGCTCTTTCCTATGAAGAAATGCTGAAGAATCCCGAAATAGATGTTGTGGATATTTGCACGCCAAATAATCTCCACCTTGATGAGATAAGAAAGGCGGTTGAAGCGGGAAAGCATATTCTCTGCGAAAAGCCTCTGGGAATAAGCAAAGCCGAAACCGATGAAATTCTTGCCCTCATCGAAGGTAAGGATAAGTGCTACGGCATGGTGTTTAATAACAGACACCTGCCTTGCATTGTGCGTGCAAGACAGATTGTCGGGGAGGGAAAACTTGGCAGAATTCTCTCATTCAGGTGTGCCTATCGCCATTCATCGGGTACTGACCCCGAGAAAAATGCAGGCTGGAAGCAGAATAAGGATATATGCGGAGCAGGTGTGCTTTTCGACCTCGGCTCACACGTTATAGACCTGCTTTCCTGTGTTCTCGGCGATAAGGAAGAAAACAGAATAAGCGAGGTCCGTGCTGTTCCTCAAATCGGCTTTGAAACGCGAAAGGGCGCAGACGGAAAGGCGTGGAAAACCAACGCAGAGGAGGCAATTTACGTTATTGCAACCCTGAGAAACGGTGCTGTCGGAACACTTGAAGCTACAAAAATATGCGTTGGTGCAAATGATGACTTTACCCTTGAAATATTCGGCACCGACGGCTCGTTGAGGTTTGACCTTATGCAGCCTAACTACCTTGAATTTTATGATAATAAGGCCGTCGGTACACCCATCGGCGGATATAAGGGATATACGAAAATCGAGTGTGTCAACCGCATGAACGATATCATCCCTGACAGTATCCTTCCGGGTATGCGCGCTCCCATCGGTTGGCTTCAGGGACACGTAAACAGTATGAGAAATTACTTTATGTGCGTGTACGAAGGCAAAACACCGTCGCCCTCCTTTGCAGACGGTGCGTATGTTAACAGGGTTATGGATATGTGTTTGGATAAATAGCAGGGTAGAATAGCGTGCCCCAAAATCTCAGGATGCGAAAGCATCCTCCTTTTTTCACCGCTTACCCTTTTAAAAATACCGCTTACATAAAAATCATTGAAAAAACAAAAATCCCATGATACCATATACTCGAAAGGAGGAAACAGAATGAATATCAGAATAGTAATTGATAAAGACAGAGAAGAAGA
>JAZQIW010000046.1:0-97187 GCA_045541355.1 Eubacteriales bacterium
CTTTTTGTGAAAAGCTTTTGATTAGGATAATTCACGCTTGAAATTGCCTTATGATTGTGTTAAAATGAACTCGGTAGAGTTAAATGCGTAACGCTTGCTTTAAACTCAGAAATTATTAATTATTCATTATTCATTATTCACTATTCATTATCCATATCCCCCCACGGACACAAAAGTGCCCTCTTTTTTGCGTTATGAGAAAGGAGATAATATGAAAACACCGCTTGAGGCAGTAAAGAGCCTTGGAGAATATAAAGAAATACATTCGCTTCTTTCGCGTTTCGCAAGAACAGGAGAAAAATACAGTCAGGGCGTGTGCTATTGCAGCTGCCTTACAGAGGGAATGAGAGATGCCCTTTGTGCCGGCCTTCTCGGGCAGAGAGAGGATTTTGGTGTAAGGCAGGATAAAAAGAGCGCACTTGTGATATGTCCCGAGGAAAAGACGGCATATGCAACCAAGGCGTCGCTTTGTGCACTCGGCTTTGCGGCCGAAGTTTTTCCCATTCGAGACTATAATTTTTATAATATAAGTGCCACCAGCCGCGAGTGGGAATATGAACGGCTAAGGGTGTTGAGGCTTCTTGCTTCGGGAAGGCTTGATGCGGTTGTGGCAGTTCCCGAGGCGGCACTCGGTATTCTTCCCGATAAAAAATGCCTTGAGGGAACGGGAGAAATGTCGGTCGGAGATGAGGTGGGACTGCAGCAAATCTGCGAGACACTTGTGAAATTCGGATATGTGCGCTCGGATGCCGTCGAGGGTCAGGGACAGTTTTCGGTAAGGGGAGATATTCTTGATGTCTTTATCCCCGATTACGAAAATCCCGTAAGAATGGAGTTTTTCGGCGATGAAATAGACTCCATGGGCTTTTTCGATGTTATGACACAGAGAAGAATCGAAAACGCCGATAAAATATCGGTGTATCCCATAAGGGAGCAGATGCCGGATAAAGAGGCAACCGACAGAATAATCGAGAGAATAGACAGGCTTTGTCAGTCGGCAAAAAAGAAGAATAACACATCGACGCTTGAAAAGCTGCTTCGTGAGAAAAGCGACCTTGAAAACGGCAATCTTTCAAATCTCGATAAATACCTTCCGATTATGTATGATTCGTTTTACTGCCTGTTTGATTATATTGGCTCTTTTGTGTTTGTATGCGACTATCCGAGAGTTAAGGATAGACTTTCGTCATATTTGTGGCAGCTTAATGAGGACCTTGTAAGCCTTGCCGAGACGGGCGAGGCGGATATAAAGCAGGCGGTGTTCTGCCTTGGGGTTGAACAGCTTAAAACAAAGCTTATGTCACTGCCCTGCGTTGTGACGGATAATTTTTCATCTACACCCGACATTGAGCTTTCGGGCTTTTTCGAGTTTGCCTCAAAGCATACCTCAATGTCAAGAACAAATCCTTCCGTTCTGTGCGAGGACCTTTCCGACTATATAAGGTCGGGATATAAGATTCAGCTTTGTGTCGGCGGCGTGATGCAGGCGCGTGACATGGAGGGAATACTCAGTGACAGAGGTATTGCGTGTGCCGTGGCGGAAAACGTGGACTTTGAAAGCATGAAGAAGGGCTTTGTATATGTTACACCCGCTCCCGATGTGTCAGAGGGACTTTGCGGCTTTGAGTGTGCAAAGGCAAGATATGTGCTGTTTTGTGATTCGGCAGAGAACGGCGGCGAAAAAAAGGCGGCGGTGGGAAAGCTAAAGAGCAGTAAAAAAAGCTCGAAGAACAGACTCGCCTCCTACTCCGAGTTGACTGTGGGTGATTTTGTCGTACATGATGTTCACGGCATCGGTGTTTATGAGGGAATAAGAACCCTGACGGTGGGTGGAATTACAAGGGATTATATAACAATCAAATATCAGGGAAGCGATGCTCTTTATGTGCCGTGTGATCAGCTTGATAAGGTCGCAAAGTTCTCGGGCAAAAGCGAGGGCGTAAAGATATCAAAGCTCGGCTCGGGCGATTGGTCAAAGACAAAGGCAAGAGTAAAGAAGGCGGCAAAGGATATAGCAAAGGAGCTTATTGCCCTTTATGCCGAGAGAACAAGACGGCCGGGTTACAGCTTCGGTGCCGACAGCGAATGGCAGAGGGAATTTGAGGAAAGGTTTGAATTTGAGGAAACCGAAGGACAGCTTGATGCCATACGTGAGATAAAAGCGGATATGGAAAAGCCATGCCCCATGGACAGACTGCTTTGCGGAGATGTGGGCTTTGGCAAAACAGAGGTTGCGCTGAGAGCCGCCTTCAAGGCGGTCATGGACGGAAAGCAGGTGGCAATCCTTGTGCCCACAACCGTACTTTGCTGGCAGCATTACAGAACGATAGTTTCAAGAATGCATTCCTTTCCCATAAAGGTTGAAATGCTCTCAAGGTATACCCAGAGCAAGGCAAAGAAAATATGCGACAGACTGAAAAACGGAGATGTAGATATTATTGTCGGCACTCATAAGCTGCTGGCAAAGGGCGTGGAATTCAAAGACCTTGGACTTCTTATTGTCGATGAGGAGCAGAGGTTTGGTGTAACCCATAAGGAGCGTCTTAAGGAAATGTCAAAGCAGGTGGATGTGCTGACGCTTTCGGCAACGCCCATTCCCAGAACCTTCAACATGGCACTTGTGGGAATCCGCGATATGTCGGTGTTGGAGGAGGCACCCGTGGACAGACATCCTGTGCAGACGTATGTGCTTGAGCATGATATGTCGGTGCTCACTGAGGCAATAAAAAAGGAGCTCAGACGAGAGGGACAGGTGTTCTATCTTCATAATAAGGTTGAGGATATTGATGAGGTGGCGGCAAAAATTCACGGAATGGTTCCCGAAGCGACGGTGGCGGTGGCACACGGAAAAATGAGTCAGGAGCAGCTTTCCGAGGCGTGGAAGGATGTTGTTGAGGGCAAGACGGATGTACTTGTGTGTACTACCATTATTGAAACAGGCGTTGATGTGCCTAATGCAAACACCCTCATAATTGAAGACGCGGACAGACTCGGACTTGCACAGCTTCATCAGCTAAGAGGCCGTGTCGGCCGTTCCTCAAGACGTGCGTATGCGTATTTTACATGGAGACGGGACAAGAGCCTTAATGAAACAGCCATGAAGAGATTGACGGCAATACGGGAGTTCTGCGAGTTTGGCTCGGGCTTTAAGATTGCAATGCGCGACCTTGAAATAAGGGGTGCGGGAAATCTGCTTGGCGCAGAGCAGTCGGGACACATGGAGAGCGTCGGCTACGATATGTTTATAAAGCTGCTTGAGAGGGCGGTGCTTGAGGAAAAGGGAGAGAGCCTGCCCGAAAAAATCGAGAGCAGCGTAGACCTCAGGGTAAATGCTTACATCCCCGAAAGATATATAAAGCGGCCCGGCGACAGAATTGAAATGTATAAGAGAATAGCGGCGATAGAGGATGACGAGGCGGCGGGTGATGTAAGGGATGAGCTTCTTGACAGGTACGGCGACATTCCAAAGGAAACCGAAAACCTTATCGGTATTTCGCTTATCAGAAGAAAGTGCGAAAAGCTGGGAATACTGAGAATAGAGGAAAAGGATTCAAAGCTTGCCATATACCCGAAGGATATGCCGACAAAGGAGCTGGCGGTGGCATTTGTTTCAAGATTCGCAGGAAGGGTACTCATTTCGGCAGGCAAAGAGCCTTGCTTTAATATAAAGCTCAAAACAGGCGAAAGTATACTGCCGATACTTGAAGAAATATTCAAGATTTATTCACACAACACCCTTCAATGAGTGATATAATTATGATGAAATATTTTACAGATGTATTTTCTTGAAGCACAGGGAGATTTGTGATGAAAAAAATGTTAATACGCGGTGCTGCC
Source organism: Eubacteriales bacterium (assembly GCA_045541355.1). Classification (GTDB taxonomy): domain Bacteria; phylum Bacillota; class Clostridia; order Oscillospirales; family CAG-382; genus UMGS1387. Next base: position 3,838 of record JAZQIW010000046.1, read on the forward strand.
CTCTGCCTTGCACTTGTGATGACGGTGCTTTGCACGGTTTCGTGCTCTGAAAAGAATGAGGGAGCAGTAATAAGATACGTGTCGGATGACGGAAAGACAACAGCAACGCTTGACAGCAGCTTTATGTCTCTTTGGATTGCCGTTCAGAACTACCAGTACTTATCATATATTTCGGCGTTTGATGCGGCGCAGGGCTGGGATACCGTGGTGGATAAGCAGACGGGTGCCCGCCTTAAAGATGTCATGCTTGACGAGGCGGTAAGAACGGCATCGAGTATGCTTGAGGCAGAGTATCTTCACGATAATGTTTATAAGATTGAGTTTTCCGATGAGCAGGAGGACTCGGTAAATGAGTATATTAACAGTCTTGTTGTCTCAAAGGGCTCACAGAAGGCTCTTGAAAGCGAGCTTTCAATGTACGGCACAAGCATTTCTGCACTCAGAAGGTATATGACTCTTATGCTTAAGTATGAAACCCTCTATGAGAGCTTCTATAACGAAAACGGTATAAGAAAAATTACCGAGCAGCAAAAGCAGAGTTATTTTGAAGAAAATTACGCCATAATTGACCACATCCTCTTTGATATGCGAGGAAAACAGAAGGATGACGGAACGGTTATTCCTCTTACAGAGGAGGAGGAAAACGCAAAAACGGCGGCGGCAGAGGAGCTTTATTCGGCAATAAGCGCGGGCGTTGTCGGCTTTGACGAGGCAAAGGAGCTTTATAATGAGGATGCCTACGCCGAGCAGTATCCCTTCGGATATTTTGTCACTGACGATAATACCTTCTGGTCAGAGTTCCAGCATGCTGCTCTTGAAATGCAGGAGGGCGAGATAAGACTTGTCCGCACCTATGCGGGACTTCATATAATGAGAAAAAATCCCATGAAGGGTGAGCTTTATACCAGCAACGGCAACTTTTATGACTCGCTCGGAACAATTCTTTCGCAGGAGGATTTCCTTCTTCAGCTTGAAGGGGTGTCCGACGGCATTGCCGTAAATGATTCGGCGGCAGAAAAGCTTGATGTATCGCTTATTAAGCCTTTTGCCTTCGACAGCTATAAGTAGAGGTCGAAAACATGGCTGTAAAGTATAAAAACAACGACCGCAGAATGTATATTTTTCTTGCGGTGTCATCACTTATAGTATTTCTTCTTTCGGCATCGGTAATGCCCTTTTCCATGAAGCCGACGGCAGACCTTATGCTTTGCTTTGTCGTTGTGATACCCTGCTTTGCAAGCAAGAAGGCAGCGTATGTGACGGCGGTGCTGCTTGGTTTTTTTGCCGATTTGTTTATAAATGCACCCACCTGCTTTTCGCCTGTTGTGTATCTTGCGTGTACGGCAATTGTTCCGCTGTTTCACAGATACTTTGCAAGGATGCGTTTTACAACGGCGGCGGTGTGTGCTATCCCGTCAATTGCACTTCGTGCCCTTGTCGGAACGGTAACGCTTATGGCAAGCTTCAAGGGGGCAACTCTTTCCTCGGTGCTTACCCGTGTGATTTTGCCCGAGATGGTTATAAATTTCGCATTTACGCTTGTCTGTGCGTTTGTTTGTATATTTGTTGTCGAAAAATTCAGAATAAACCGAGCTTTGTAATTCGGAAAACGGAGGTTAATATGTCTTTTGAAACAGCTAATGCTGCAGTAGGCCAGTCGGGAGGACCGACAAGTGCGATAAACGCAACACTTGCAGGTGTTATAAAGGGCTGTCTTGACAGCGAGAAAATAGACAGAATCTACGGAATGAAAAACGGAATTGAAGGTCTTGAAAGGGAGGACCTGATTGAGCTTAATTCCTACTTTGATAAAAAACCGGGACAGCTTGATCTTCTTGCGGCAACTCCTGCAGCCTCTCTCGGCTCATGCCGCAGAAAACTTAAGAGCGACGAGGAGATTGAGGCAATTTATAAGATTCTTGAAAAATATAACATCCGCTACTTCTTTTACATAGGCGGAAATGACAGCATGGACACAATCTCAAAGCTGTCGGATTACGCAAAGAGAAATGCAGACAAGGGTGTCTTTGACGTAAAGCTTATCGGAGTTCCCAAGACCATAGATAACGACCTTGATGTGACCGACCATACCCCCGGCTACGGCTCTGCCGCAAAGTTTGTGGCAACGGTTATGCAGGAAATCTGCCGCGACTGTGCCGTTTATACAAAGAAGGCGGTTACGGTTGTTGAAATCATGGGAAGAGATGCAGGCTGGCTGACGGCTTCCGCAGCACTTTCGGGTTATCTTACGGGGGCGGGCCCTGACCTTATTTACCTTCCCGAGAGAGTGTTCGACGAGGAAGCCTTTATTGCACAGGTTAATAAAAAGCTTCAGAATCCCAAAAAGCCTTATGTGGTTGTTGCAATCTCAGAGGGCATAAGGCTTGCCGACGGAACATATGTGGGCGAGAAAAAGACCTCCTCCTACGATGATCCCTTCGGACATAAAATGCTTGCAGGTGCGGGCAAGGTTCTCGAAAGCCTGATAACCGAAAAAATCGGATGTAAGTGCAGGTCGGTCGAACTCAATGTTCTGCAAAGATGTGCCTCCCATGTTGCCTCCAAGTGCGATATCGACGAGTCAAGACGTATAGGAGAGTCGGCGGTAAGACACGCACTCAGGGGTGACAGCGCGGTTATGGTGTGCTTCAGACGCCTTAAAAACGGCGGTGATTACAGAGTGGAGATTTTCGCAGAGAATGTTGACAATGTCGCAAACAAGGTAAAGAGCGTTCCAGATAATTTCATTCTCTCCGACGGAACGGGTGTAAATGATAAGTGTATTGACTATATGCTTCCGCTGATAAAGGGAGAAAACGAGGTAATATACGAGGACGGACTGCCTGTACATTTTGAATTTTGATTTGTTTTTAACGGCGTGTGAATACTTAAGGAAGCATTCTGTGCAAAATGTGTATGAACACAAAAAAATGATGTGCAGAGTGACTAAAAAAGCATTATACACTTGACAGAAGAATACTTTTGGTGTACAATAAAATAGTTAAAATAGCATAAAAACCTGTTTGTTCTTCAAATACTTGGTATTTGGGGCAAAAATCACTTTTCGGGAGGAACCACGGCAAATGAAATCTAAGAGACTTCTTTCAATCGTACTTGCTCTTGTAATGGTTGTTTCCACAGTTCTTATGAGCGGCTGTTCAAATGCCACAAACAGCGACGAGAACTCTGCAAACAGCACCAGCACAAGAGCAATAACAGCCCTCAATATGTATATCATCACTGAGGACTCTACAACAACCGAGGCTGCAAATAAGGTGCAGATGGAGATTAACAGAATCCTTTTACCCGAATATAAGACAATGCTTAAGATAAATTACCTTACGGCAGACGAATACTGGGATGTGGTTGAGGCGGCTCTTGAAGAGACAGACCCCGCAAACAGCATCGATGAAACGGGCAAGTTTATAGGCGACCTTTCAAATGCTGAGGTTGTCGGAACCGAAAAGCTCGGCTTTAACCAGCTTATCGACTTCATTTTCGATGAAGAAACAACCGACATTACACTCACAAAGCCCCAGATTGATATCCTTGTTGTAGACGATTACGAAAAGTATTATGAGCTTGCAAACAATGAAAAGCTTGTATCCCTCAATTCATACCTCGACTATGACAGCAAGGTGCTCAAGACATATATTTATCCCACACTTCTCTCCGCAGCAAGAGTGGGCAAGGAAACCTACGGTGTTCCCACAAACTTCGGTGTAAATCCCGGTGACTATACATACTTTGTATTCAACAAGGATCTCCTTGAAAAGTATGGCTATGAGGTTAAGGATCTCAGAGTTTATTCCGGTCCCAAGTTTGCCGAGTATCTTGCAACGATTAAGGCAAACGAACCCGGCGTATGGCCGATATCGGGTGAATGTCACGTTGCGGGTGCGGAATATTTTGAAAACTCCTTTGTATCCGTGGCAAGCCAGCTCAACTATCTTGCAAACAGCTGTAACCCCACCTTCATGGAAGCAACACATATGAGCAATCTCAAGGCTATTGCAAGTTACAGAGAACTCGGCTACTTCCCTGCACAGGAAATTCCCGGCGCAAAGTACGCAATAAGAATTGAAAAGTCTCCCGAGCTTTTTGCAGAAAAGGAATGGACAGACGAGACGGGCACAACATACGTAAGAATGCTTTACGATATTCCCAGAGTTACAATTGATGAAGCCTTTGCAAGCGCAATGTGCGTAAGTGCAACATCTCCCGTTCCCGACAGAGCTATGGAAATCATCACACTCTTCAATACAAACCCCGAGCTTGCAAACCTTCTCCAGTACGGTATTGAAGGCGAAAACTATATCTATAATACACTTGATGATACAATTACAATGCTTGATGACAGCTATTCCATGAATAACCTTATTACAGGCAACACTTACATCAAGTATCCCCCCAACAACGACAAGTCATATGTTGAAACGTCAAAAGAGGCAAACCTTAACTCTGCACCCAGTGCGTTCCTCGGCTTCAATCCTCAGTTTGATTCCAAGTCCGAAGAAAGCCAGTATGAATGTGTAAAGGCAGTGCTTCAGACGGCTCAGGAGGCTGTTGATAACGGCGCTGACATCGAAACCGTCAGAAAATCGGTAAGCACAGAGCTTGTTGCTCTCGGATATGCGTATGTTGGCACAACAGAGCTTGGCGGTATCTTCGGTAAGGTACAGCAGGCTCAGGCAAGCCAGTCGAAGCTTATTGCTCAGGGCTTTGGAGTGTCACAGGACATCGTCACTTATAATGAACCCTACGGCATTTTCCTTCAGGCGGCTCCCAAGGAAGAACCTGAGGAAGAAGCAGTTGAAGGCGAAGAAACAGAGGCTGAAGGCGAAGAGTCTGCGGCTGAGGGTGAAGAGACACCTGCCGAGGAAGCAGCTGAATAATTTGCTTTGTAATATGTAAATGAAAGCGGAGATGTGTAAAGCATCTCCGCTTTGTGCTTTTTTTGAACCGCATTTTTTTCACAACTCCCGCAAAAATGTCTGATACCGTGAAGGTCACAACAATGCAAAGAATGTGAAAAAGAGATAAATTATGAAAAAGTAAGGAACATTTTGCCCGCCATTTACGTCTAAAGAACAATCGGAGGCAGTAAACGTCAAACTACGTACACGAAAAAAGTAAAAAAATAAAAAATATCGTGAAAAATTTCAAAAAAGACTTGTCAAAACTAAAATAATAGTGTATTATATAAGCGAGTAACTGCCGATGTAAAAACAAACGTCGGAAATCCAATCAGGAAAGGAAAGAAAACAAATGAAAAGATTCGGAAAAGTAACCGTAATTGCACTTGTTTCTCTCTGTATGGCTCTTGTTCTTGCAGCTACATCCTTTGCAGCTGACCTCAAGGACGTTAAGGGACATTGGGCTGAGGAATATATCGAATACGGTATCGAAAAAGGCTATATTTCAGGCTACGCTGAAGACAATACCTTCAGACCTGACAATACAGTAACAAGAGCGGAATTTTCCAAAATGCTCAATAACGCTGTAAAGATTACTGCAACATCTGCGGTTAATTTCAGCGACGTTAAGAAGTCTGACTGGTACTATGCAGAGCTCCAGAAGGCTTCATATGCAGGCTATATCGCAGGCTACACCGACGGCACCTTCAAGCCTAACGGCAACATTACCCGTCAGGAAGCTGCAGTAGTTCTCTCCAGAATCGTAACACCCACAACACAGAGAGCATCCGTAGCTGACTTCAAGGACGGCACAAAGATTGCTTCATGGGCATCCGATGCTGTTAAGATGATTGCTGCAAAGGGTTACATAAAGGGCGATGAAAACGCAAACTTCATTCCCGAAGGAAACCTCACACGTGCACAGGCTGCAAAGCTTATCTGCGAATTTGTAAAGAACGAAAAGATTGTTAACGGCGCATACTCCATTAATAAGGAAACAACTCTTTCCGAAACACTCTTTACAGACGGTGTTGTATTCAAGGCAGGCGAAAATGACGGCGTTGTATTTGAAAACGTTCGCGTTCTCGGTTCTGTTAACGTACAGTCCGACGAAGCTGTGGTTGAACTCAGAAACTCCGTAGTTGCTGAACTTAAGAACAACGGCGGCGACAAAACATCCGTTTCCGCTGACAATGATTCCAAGGTAGCAGAAGTTGTTGCTTACTACCCCATGGGTCTCTCCGGTGACGTATTTGAAAAGGTTGTTCTTTCCGGCGGCGAGCTCGACGGCGACACAATCACACTTTCCGGTAAGTTTGCTCTCGTAGAGGTATCCTCAGACGTTACACTTAAGGTTACCGGTACAGTAGAAAAGCTTAACGTTCTCACAAAGTCCAATGTTTCCATTCAGGCAGGTAAGGTAACTGAAATTGAAGTTAATAAGAATGCAAAGAACTCTGTTATTACACTTGCAAAGAATGTTAAGGTTGAAACAGCAACAAATAATGCAGAAGTTTCCTACCTCGGTGACGGTACAATCACAAAGGCTAACAACACTGTTAAGGGCGTAACATTTGAAACAGCTCCTTCCAAGGTTGTAGGCGAAAAGGCGGGCGAGGCTGATGATAAGGATGAAGACAAGGACGACGAAGATGAAGACGAAGACGAATTCTTCGCAGATGTAACCTTCTCTCCCACAAAGGGCAAGACAAAGGTTAGTCCTTATACATCCATCATTCTTACATTCGATGAAAAGCTTTACGATGAAGACGAAAAGAATATCGACTCCGATTACGTTGAAGAAAACTTCGAGCTTCGTAAGAAGACATCAACAGGCACAAAGGTAGACTTCTCTGCAACATATTCCTCAACAACACAGAAGATTACAATTATCCCCGATGATGACCTTGATGAAGGTATCAAGTACTATGTAGTTATCCCCAAGGATACACTTTACTATAAGGACGGCTCTTCCAACGAAAAGCTCGCTACTTACTACTTCACAACAGCAGGCTCTTCAAGCGGCGGTGCAGGCGGCGGTTCTTCAAGCTCCGACGACGATGATGACGATGATGACGATGTAAGCTCCATCGTTCCCAAGAACGGTGCAGAGGATGTAGAGGTTGATACAGATATCACAATCAAGTTCGCATATAAGCTCTATGACAAGAAGGGCAACGAAGCTGACGAGGATTACCTCATTGATGAAGAAGTATTCTCCATCCACGAAGGCTCCAAGACAGGCGACGAGATTGACTTCGACCTCGAGCTTGACTCCACAGGCAAGAAGGTAACTCTTACACCCGAAGACGACCTTAAGGACGGCGAAGATTACTACGTAATCATCAAGAGCGGTGTTATCGAAAACAAGAGCGGCTCTTCTGTTCCCAAGAAGACATTCAGCTTCACAACAGAAGGCGCTGAAAAGATTACAATGTTCCCCGCAGACGGTGCTACAAACATCAGCCTCAACCCTGAAATCGTTATCACCTTCAAGGAAGATATGCTTGACGATGATGAGGATGAAGTATCCGAAGAATATATCGAAGATATTCTTACACTTAAGCAGGGCACAAAGACTATTGATTATGCAGTTGATATAGTTGACGCAGCTAAGTGGGTTATCACCCCCGACGATCTTGATGAAAACAAGACATATACACTCACAATCAAGGCTAAGAAGCTTATCGGTGCTGACAGCGAAACAAAGAACGAGCTCTTTACCTCCAAGTTCACAACAGCAGGTAAGCTTGTTCCCGTAGTATATCCCGCAGAAGGCGAAACAGGCGTTTCCACATCTGCAAAGATTAAGGTTTCCTTTATTGATACAGTATATTCCGATAAGGACAAGGGCGAAGTAACAGAGGATTACCTCACAGACGGAGACGGATACTCCGATAAGACGAGCGATCCCATTACACTCAGAAAGACAAAGGCAACAGGTACAGTAGTTAAGTGTACAGTTGAAATTGAAGACGACGGTAAGACAATCGTTCTTGTACCCGACGAAGCTCTTGAAAAGGATGCTAAGTACTGCGTAGTTATCAAGTCTAAGGCATTCTATAACAAGTCCGGTACAGCAGGCGCAAGCTACTCCGGTATCTTTGATACAAACGGCGCATTCAAGGCAACATTCAGCCCCAAGGATGACGCAAAGAACGTTGATATTGATTCTAAGCTCACAGTAACCTTCAATGACACAGTTTGCAATGCAGAAGGTGACGAATACGATAAGTCTGACCTTGAAGAGCTCGTAGCTCTCTACGAAGGTAAGGACGACAGCGGCGAAGCAGTTGAGTTTGAGCTTTCTCTCAACTCTGCAGGCACAAAGCTTACAGTAACACCTAAGGAAGACCTCAAGGGCTCAACCTTCTATACACTCGTTCTTTCCGGCGATTCTATGTATAATGAAGACGGCGAGGCACTCGGTGCTCAGGCAATTACATTCAAGACAGAAGTTTACGTTGATGATGAAATCGAAGTAGATCCCGAAAGCGGTGACAAGAATATTGCTGTAAATGCAACACCCACAATCACCTTCGGCAGCCCCATCTTCGACGATGACGGTGACTCTGTAACAAGCAAGTATGCTACAAAGTATATCTACCTCAGCACAAGCTCCACATCCAAGGGCGATATCGAGGACTACACAGTTGAAGTAAATGAAGACGGCACACAGTTCAAAATCGTTCCCGATAAGAACCTTGAAAGAAATAAGAAGTACTATATCATTATTGATAAGGACAGATTCTTCTACGAAGACGAAACTGACATTTCCGAATCCGACGATTTCAAGAGCTCCTGGAACTTCACAACAGTTGCACCCGAAATCGAAATCACAGATGTAGTAGCTGAAGAAGGCAGTGTTTCCGTGACATTTACGACAGACTGCGACGGCGAGGTTGGTGCAACAGTTACTCTTAAGGGTAAGACTACCGCTATTGCAAAGGCAACAGCTGATGAATATGAAGCAGGTGAATACACTATCACAATTGAGGATGAAGACCTCGTTGCAGGTAAGGAATACACCGTAAAGCTTGCCTTTGAAGACGAAGACGGCGCAAAGGCAACTGATACAGATAACTTCTCCATCGAGTAAGAAGAAGCTGAATAAGCTGTAATCAGAACGATTTTAAGCCCTTCCGCTTTAGGCGGAAGGGCTTCTTTGTTGCAAAATAAATTTCAAAAATTCTTTGCGTTGCTTTCTTATAAGAAAGCGACCGGGTTTCCAAAGGCGAGAAGCCTTTGGTCGCTGTCCGCAGACAGCGAAACTTCTTAGTGCTTAAAACAGCGCAGGAAAGGTGAATTTTTTAATCATAAAGGGCAAAAAAGAGGAAAACCCTCGCCGGGGGTTTTCCTGAAATATGCAACTGCTCTTTCAAAATGACTTAGCCCCTCCGCTTTGGGCGGAAGGGCTTTTTCCTGCGCATTGAATTGTATTTCCTATGCAGCTTGTTATAATAAAATGCAGATAAGTCCTCCCGCACCCTCGTTTATTATTTTCTGCAGGGTGTCGCAGAGCTTGAGACGTGCATCTGAGGGCATATGGCTGAGCTTTGCATTGAGACTCTCGTTTATAAGCTCGTGAAGGGTTTTGCCGAATAGATTTGATTCCCAGATTTTGGCGGGGTCCTCTTCAAATTCCTTGAGTAGATACTTTACAATGTCCTCTGACTGCTTTTCCGAGCCGACAATGGGACTTACCTCCGCCTTGATGTCCGCCTTCATGAGATGAATTGAAGGTGCGGAAGCACGCAGCTTTACGCCGTAAGAGCCTGCCTGCTTTACAATTTCCGGCTCTTCGAGTGTCATGTCCTCGACAAGAGGCGTGACAATGCCGTAGCCTGTTTCTTCAACATCTCGAAGGGCACTTTCAAACTTGTCGTATTTTCGCTTAGAGCTTGAAAGGGAGGAAATTATTCTGATAAGGTCCTCGTCAGAGCCGATTTCAAGTCCCGTTTCGTCGCCGAGAATCTTGTAGAAAAGCTCTCTCGGTACACTGACGTCGAGATTTGCCGTGCCGTCGGATAGGCTAACACTGCTAAGATGCAGTCCCGTTCCGTATTCGCTGTCATATACCTCGGAAAAGGCATCGGATATTTCGCTTAACCTTGATACTGTCTGAGCCCTTTCGCATATGCCGTCAATTATTCTGCTTCTTAACGGATGGCTTTCGGAAAGGGTGTTTATCCAGGCGGGAACGGCAAAATTCAGCTCTGTCACGGGAAATTCATATAACAATCCCTCAAGTATTCTGAGAATGTCATTTTCTGACATATTCAGGCAGTCTATGCTGATTACGGGGATGGAATATTTTGCCTCAAGCTCCTTGCAAAGCTTTGAAGTCTCCTCACTGTCGGGACGGGATGAGTTGAGAAGCACCGTAAACGGCTTTCCCGACTGTTTCATTTCTTCAATAACCCTTGCCTCTGCCTTTTCGTAGTCGGCTCTCGAAAGCTCTGAAAAACTGCCGTCGCAGGTGATGACAATTCCAACCGTCGAATGCTCGGTTATGACCTTTCGTGTGCCGATTTCGGCAGCTTCTTCAAAGGCTATGGGCTCAGAATGCCATGGTGTCATTACCATGCGCGGCTTTTCGTCTTCGTAAAGACCGAGTGCACCCGGGACAATGTAGCCGACACAGTCAATAAGCTTTACGTTAAAGCCTGCTCCCGAGGGAAGGGTGATGTGCGCAGCATCGTTGGGTATAAACTTCGGCTCTGTGGTCATTACTGTCTTTCCCGATGCGCTTTGGGGAAGCTCGTCGAGGGTGCGGCTTTTGCTGTATTCGTTGTCCATGTTGGGAATGATGAGCGTGTCGAGAAAATTCTTGATAAATGTCGATTTTCCCGTTCTCACCGGACCTACAACACCTATGTAAATATTGCCGCCGCAACGCTGTGAAATGTCGTTGTATATGGATGCTTGAGTCATGTTTTTTTCCTCCGCTGTGTGATTATATTTTTCTTTGTATATTTCTATGATGATAGTGAAAAATTTAGACGTAAAAGGTAAAAAAAATAGCTAAAAATTCGGGTAAAGCCTTTACTTTTGGGTTGAAATGTGGTATTATATTTATGTATAAGTATGCACTTTTTTAAAGAGGAGAGCCATGGATACAAAAATCAACATTCGCGGTGTGTATTTCGATAATGTTACCTTTGATGAGGCTATGGAAAAGGTTTACGGCTTTGTCTCGGGAAACACTCTTTCGGTCATGCATACACCAAATTCCGAAATCGTTCAGAATTGCATAGACGATAAAAGCCTTTATGAGGTGATTAATTCCGCTGACCTTGTTGTGCCTGACGGAATAGGCGTTGTCTATGCCTCGCGCATACTCAAAACGCCCCTTAAGGCAAGAGTGCCGGGCTGTGAGGTCGCCGAAAAGCTGCTTGAATATGCGGCAAAAACCGGTGACGGCGTGTTCTTCTTCGGAGGCGGCAAAAAGACCGACCTGAGGGATGCGGTGTCAGTTCTTGCGGCAAATAACATGAGAGAAAAATATAAGGGACTTAATGTTGTCGGCACAAGAGACGGATACTTTTCAGAAAGTGATGTTGATGGCATAATAGATGAGATAAACGCTTCGGGTGCAAAGATACTCTTTGTGTGTCTCGGCGCGCCCAAGCAGGAAAAGTGGATATACGATAACAGGGATAAGCTTAAGGTCAGCTTTGCGGCAGGGCTCGGCGGAACACTTGATGTTTTTGCGGGAACGGTAAAAAGAGCACCTGAGTTTTTCATAAAGACAAATCTTGAGTGGTTTTACAGAATTGTATGCAATCCGTCGAGGTTCGGACGTTTTCTTAAGCTTCCGAAGTTCCTGTTCGGCACAATTATCCATAAGAATAAGGACACCGAAAAGTAATGCTTCTGAAAACACTTAAAACGCAGAATTTCAGAAATCTTGCCGATAATCCGCCTGAGTTTTGCGACGGTATAAATGTTCTTTACGGCGATAATGCCGCGGGAAAAACAAACACCCTTGAGGCTGTATATCTTTTTGCCACGGGCAAAAGCTTCAGAACAAGGCAGGAAAAGGATTTTATCCGCCACGGCGAGAGCTTTACCAGAGCAGAAATTGAATATAGCGGTATATGCGGTAACCGTTCTATGGCAATAACCTATGCTGCGGCAGGGGCAAAGACGGTAAAAGGGATGCAGATAGAAGAGACGATGGTTGACAGGGTATCGGAATTTCTCGGAAACTTCCGCGCTGTTCTCTTTACTCCCGACCATCTTGAGCTTGTCAAGGGAGCACCCGAGGAAAGACGCAGACTTGTGGATATGGCGCTTTGCCAGATAAAGCCGAGGTATGTAAAAAGCCTTAATGACTATGCCAAGGTGCTTGCCCAGAGAAACATTTATCTTAAAAATGCAAAAATCCGTTCTTCAAGGGTGGATGAGGACTATCTTGATGTTCTGAATAGACAGCTGGCACAGGCAGGTGCGGTTATTGTCAAGCAAAGAGGTCTTTATTGCCACAAGCTTTCGCTGCTTGCGGGAGAAATGTACTCATCGCTGACGGGCGGAAGCGAAACGCTTTATGCAAGATATATGTCAAGAGCAATAGCGGGTGACGGTGCTGACGAAGAAGAAAACGCAAGCATGCTTTATAATATGTACAAGAAAGATGTGTCAAGGGATGTTGAGCTTGGCAAAACGAGCCACGGTCCGCACCATGACGAGCTTATGATATATGTTGCCTCAAGGGATGAGGCGGAGAATGTGTTCAAAAGGGCAAGGGAAAGCTTTTGCGAGGGACTTTCGGACTTTGCGGCAAGAAGCTTCGGCTCACAGGGACAGCAAAGGAGCGCGGTGCTTTCGATAAAGCTGTCCGAGGGTGAGATTATCAAGGAAAAATGCAGCGAATATCCGGTGTTTCTGCTTGATGACCTTTTCAGCGAGCTTGACGATTCAAGACGGGAAAGGCTTTGCGAAATGTTCGAGGACAGACAATGCATAATTACCTGCTGTGATAAGGCATCGCTTCCCAAAAAGAGCCACATGAAAATAACAAACGTGAAAGACGGAAAATATTTTCCTCTTTAGGTGATAAAATGAAAAAGAGAAATCCGTATATAAATATCGGCGGCACGCAGATTCTGCCGAAGGATGATATACTCGGGGTGTTTGACCTTGACGGCGCAAGCACCAAGACGGATACAAAACGATTTCTTTCAAAAAGCGAGAGCGAGGGACATCTTGTAACGGTAGGATATGATATTCCTAAATCCTTTGTTCTTACCGCTAAAGGAAGAAAGGAGTATGTGTATATAACCCAGCTTTCCACCTCCTCGATTGAGGGCAGATGGAAGAGGAAAAATGCACATTTATAATCAGATTAATAAACCACAAACCATCAAGTGCGGCTTTGCACATATGATAAGGAGAAATGGCAGCAAATGAATGACAACATGACAAACCGTATTCCCGAGAACCAGAACGGCACATTTACCGATACCGTAAGCGCGCAGGATTCACAGGTTGATGAAAGCATGCATAAGTATGACGAAAGCCAGATTCAGGTGCTTGAGGGACTTGAAGCAGTCAGAAAGAGACCCGGTATGTATATCGGTTCTACTTCGGTGCGCGGTCTGCACCACCTCATTTACGAAATCGTGGACAATTCCATAGACGAGGCTCTTGCAGGTATTTGCGACAAAATTACAGTAACGCTTCATGAGGACAATTCCGTTTCGGTTCAGGATAACGGTCGAGGAGTTCCGTCGGGTATTCATCCCAAGATGGGTATACCTACCGTTGAGGTTGTATTTACCGTGCTTCATGCGGGTGGTAAGTTCGGCGGTGACGGCTATAAAATCTCCGGCGGTCTTCACGGTGTAGGTGCATCGGTTGTTAATGCTCTTTCGGAATGGACCGAAATTGAAAACTGCCACGATGGAAGAAGATTTACCGAACGCTTTGAAAGAGGTGTTGTTGCACGCGGAATAAAGGACGAGGGTGAAACGGAAAAACACGGTCTTTATGTTCGCTTCAAGCCCGACCCGGATATATTCGACGAGGTTGTGTTCGACTATAATACTGTTCTTACACGCCTTCGCGAACAGGCATTCCTCAATGCAGGCCTTACCATTGAGCTTATTGATGAGAGAGACATTGCCGACGATGATGAAATGGAAATCACGGGCGATGAGGGTACTCTTTCCGATATTGCCGAGGACGATGAGCAGGAGATGGAAGAAAACATCCTTACGCTTGAAAAGGGCATGGGTCAGGTCAAGGAAGCTCATAAAAAGAAGGCAGAGCTTTGCTTTGAAGGCGGTATACGCAGCTTCGTAGAGTTCCTCAATAATAAGAAGCACGCAAAGATGCTGCATGAGGATGTTATCTATGTTGCAGGCAAAAAGGGAGATGTTACGGTTGAGGTGGCGCTTCAGTATAACGATACCTATAACGAAACCCTTGTTACATTTGCCAATAATATCAATACCATTGAGGGCGGTATGCACGAAACAGGCTTTAAGAATGCCCTTACCAAGATACTCAACGAGTACGGCAGAAAGTACGGACATCTCAAGGCGGATGATAAGAATTTGTCGGGCGATGACGTGAGAGAGGGCATCTGTGCCATTGTAAGCGTAAAGCTTCCCGAGGCACAGTTTGAAGGTCAGACAAAGAGTAAGCTCGGTAATGCCGAAATAAAGCCCCTTGTTGAACAGCTTATGCAGGAAAAGCTTTCGGAATATCTTGAAGAAAATCCCGCTGTCGGAAAGACGGTGCTTGAAAAGGCACTTCAGGCTTCCCGCGCAAGAGAGGCTGCAAGAAAGGCAAGAGAGCTTACAAGAAGAAAGACGGCACTTGAGGGCACAAGCCTTCCCGGTAAGCTTGCCGACTGTCAGACAAAGGATGTAAATGAATCCGAACTCTTCCTCGTAGAGGGAGACTCGGCGGGAGGTACCGCCAAGGACGGACGAGATAGCCGCTATCAGGCAATTCTTGCCATGAGAGGTAAAATCTTAAATGTTGAAAAGGCAAGACTTGACAGAATATTCTCAAGTGAACAGATAAAGCCGATTATTATAGCTGTCGGCTGCGGCGTCGGAGATGAATTTGATATAACAAAGCTGAGATACGGCAAGATTATTATTATGGCGGATGCCGATGTTGACGGTGCACATATCAAAACGCTTCTTCTTACACTGTTCTACCGTCATATGAGACCCCTTGTTGAACAGGGACATATATTCTGTGCAATGCCTCCCCTTTATAAGGTGTTCAAGGGTAAGCAGCAGAGATATGCTTTCTCTGACGAGGAGAGGGATATGTATATAGAGGAGCTTGGCGGTGTGAATGTAGAAGCCGAAAGATATAAGGGTCTCGGTGAAATGGATGCCGAACAGCTTTGGGAAACAACCATGGACCCCGAAAGAAGAACCCTTATAAGAGTTGACGTTGAGGATGCTTTGAAGGCAGACGAAACCTTCTCACTTCTCATGGGTGAAAAGGTTGAGCCGAGACGTGACTTTATCCAGAGAAACGCCAAGTATGTAACCAATCTTGACGTATAATAAAATTAAAAGAATATTCATAAAAAACTTTGTTTAGTTGTTGACAAACGTCAAAGTTTGGTATATAATATCATTTGTGACTGCCCGAGGGTCAGTCGGAAAAGGAGGGCGTGATGAAGAATCACAATGGGGCAGAAAATTCTGCTGCAAACGCCCACGGACAGAAAATAGCCGATGTATCCAAGATATATAACGGCACGTTTTCTGAGATAAATCTTTCCTTTGAACTGGATATTGAAGAAAACTCTACCGGTGAGTATGAGTTCAGCCAAAAGCCTCATGTTAAGGCAAGGGTGTACGAAAAGGCAAGGGGAAGAAATAACGCCGAAAGCTATGTCTCGGTAAGCATCGAGATTGGCGGCGAGTACACCTGTCTTTGTGCAAGGTGTGCCAAGGAATTGAAAAAAACGCTTTGCGTAAGCGCCGAATACGGTGTGACGAGAAAGCTTGCAGACGATAACGATGAATATGTTGAGGCTCCCGATGGGCTTCTCGATGTATCCGAGCTTGCAAGAACACTGTTTTATCTCGAACTTCCGCAGAGAGTTTTGTGCAAGGATGACTGTCGCGGGCTTTGTCCCATGTGCGGTATAGACCTTAACGGTGCTACATGCTCCTGTAAATCACCGGACAGAGGAAACCGCTTGACAGGATTAAAAAAACTACTTGACAATTACGAGGAAAAGTAGTACAATAATCTTTGCTTATGAAAGATAAAAGAATTAAAATGATTTAGGAGGTGCCGAAAAATGGCAGTACCGAAGAGAAAGGTCTCCAAGGCGAGACGTGATAAGAGACGCAGCAATGTTTGGAAGCTCAGCCTCCCCGGCATGACAAAGTGCCCCAAGTGCGGAACATTTATCCTTTCGCACAGAGTTTGCAAGAACTGCGGAACATATGCAGGCAAGGAATACATTTCCACAGAAGCAAAGGAAGCGTAAGTTATCTTTAACTTTGCAGACAACTAAAGCGTAATAAGGGAAGGTTTGCCGTAATGCAAGTCTTCCTTTTTGCGTCTATTTGCAATATACAGAGGACTAAAGATGGTAAAGATTTCGGGAGTTGAAAAAAAATCCGCCGCCGAAAAGGCAGGGATAAAGCCGGGAGATGTTCTTGTATCTATCGGCGACAATGAAATATGTGATGTTCTCGATTACAGGTTCTATATTACCGAAAAAAAGCTGGATATAAAGGTAAAGAGAGACTCAGAAGAACTGTGCTTTGTAATAAAAAAGCCGCAGTATGACGATATCGGACTTGAATTTGACACATATCTGATGGATGAAAAGCATTCCTGCACCAATAAGTGCGTGTTCTGCTTTATTGACCAGAATCCCAAAGGAATGCGCGAGATGTGCTACTTCAAGGATGATGATTCGCGAATGAGCTTCTTCTACGGCAACTATGTTACCCTTACCAATATGAAGCAGTCGGAGGTTGAGCGTCTTATAAAGATGCGTATATCTCCCATCAATATTTCGGTGCATACAACAAACCCCGACCTTCGCTGTAAAATGCTGTGTAACAGGTTCGCAGGTGAGGTGCTGCGGTATATGGATATGTTCCGCGAGGGCGGAATTTCCATGAACTGCCAGATTGTTCTCTGTAAGGGACTTAATGACGGCAAGGAGCTTGAAAGAACACTTAATGATCTTGCAGGTATGTTTCCGAGTGTCGAAAGTATTGCTGTTGTACCGTCAGGTCTTACAAAGTACAGAGAAGGTCTTTATCCCCTTGAGGATTTCACAAAAGAGGATGCAAAAGAGGTTATAAGACTTGTAAATAAAAAACGCCGTGAGTTTGAAGAAAAAACGGGACATACAATTGTTCAGTGCTCGGACGAATGGTATCTCAAGGCAGGGATAGAGCTTCCCGAGGAGGATTATTACGAGGGTTATCCTCAGCTTGATAATGGTGTGGGACTTATAAGGTGCATGGAAAACGAGGTGCTTTTCCGCATTGATGAGCTTGTGGAGGAAGGCTTCAGGCTTAAAAAGCCGAGAAGAATATCCTCTGTTACGGGCGAGGCGGCTTATCCGTTTATCAAAAGAATGGCACAAAAGCTTGAAAAAACATTTGAAGGGCTTACCTTTAATGTCTATGAATGTAAAAATGATTTTTTTGGACATTCCGTGACGGTTGCAGGGCTGCTGACCGGCGGCGATGTCTATAACAGACTGAAGAATGAAGACCTCGGTCAAGAGCTTATTATCCCCTCGGTTATGCTTAGACACGAGGGAGACCTGTTCCTCGACAATATGCATATAGACGAGCTGAGTCAAAAGCTTGGTGTTAAAATCACCCCCATACCATGCAATGGTGATGATTTTGTGGACACGGCACTTTGGGAAGATTAATGAATGATGAATAATGAATAATGAATAATGAATAATTTCGGTTGAAGTTGTCTCGCTTTTTTCTTGGAGACAAGGTCGGCTCTGTTTCGGTCGATATGGCAGGAAATTTTGATAGCCCTGCCCGAAATTTGAAAGGTCTTTGCTTACTTTCTCCTTAAGAAAGTAAGGGAAATGTAGGTGAAAATATGTCAAAACCAATAGTTGCGATAGTTGGGCGGCCAAATGTAGGCAAAAGTACATTTTTCAATAAAATAGTCGGCAAGAGAATTGCCATAGTTGAGGACACGCCGGGAGTCACAAGAGACAGACTCTACTACGAGGTAGAGTGGTGCGGCAGGAAGATGATGTTCATTGATACGGGCGGAATTGAGCCTGACACAAATGACATGATTATGTCTCACATAAAGGAGCAGGCGCAGATTGCGATGGATTCTGCCGATGCCATAGTATTTATGACAGACATCAGAGCAGGCGTCACTGCCGATGACAGAGAGATTGCGGCGATGCTGAGAAAGAGCAGAAAGCCTGTTGTTCTTTGTGTCAATAAGGTGGACTCGGTGGGTGCGCTGCCCATGGAGTTTTACGAATTCTATGAACTGGGGCTTGGAGACCCGTTTGCGGTATCAAGCGTACACGGAAGCGGTACGGGAGATATACTTGAAAAGCTCTGCGAATTTCTTCCCGAAGAGATAGAGGAGGAAGAAGACGAGGATAAGATAAAGGTTGCGGTAATAGGAAGACCTAACGCAGGTAAGAGCAGCCTTGTAAACCATATTCTCGGCAAGGAAAGAATGATTGTATCCAATATTGCAGGTACAACGAGAGATGCCATTGACTCGGATATTGAAAACGAGTACGGAAAGTATACCTTTATTGACACGGCAGGTATACGAAAGACGGGCAAAATCTCGGACAGCATAGAAAAATACAGCATTCTGAGGGCAGAAATGGCGGTAGACAGGGCAGATGTATGCCTTATTGTCATAGATGCCACAGAGGGCGTTACGGCTCAGGACGAAAGGGTTGCGGGAATTGCCCATGAAAGCGGCAAGGCGTGCATTATCATCATAAATAAATGGGACCTTGTGGAAAAGGAAACGGGAACGCTCGAAAACTACCGCAAGGAGGTTTATGCAGCACTGAGCTACATGACATATGCTCCGGTACTGTTTATATCGGCAAAGACAGGTCAGAGGGTTGATAGGATTTATGAGCTTATAAACTACGTCAATGACCAAAGCTCCATGAGAATTTCAACGGGTATGCTCAACGATGTTCTCAATGAAGCAACAACAAGAGTTCAGCCGCCGACAGATAAGGGCAGACGTCTTAAGATTTACTACATGACCCAGACGGGCATCAAGGCTCCTACCTTTGTACTGTTTGTGAATGACGAGGAGCTGTTCCACTTCTCTTATCAGAGATATATAGAAAACAAGCTTCGCGAGGTGTTCGGATTTGAGGGAACGCCCATAAAGCTTGTAATACGTCAGAAGAACGATGACGGCGAGAATCCCTAAAGCATAATGCGTTTAACCCAAAACACGGGTGTATAAAAAGGGGCATCCGAGAGGATGCCCCTTTTTGCAATCAGATTTAGAAAAGAGGCGGCGTTTTGAATTATACTAAGGCTCAGGAAAATGCAATAGGACTGAGAGACTGCTCGCTTTTGGTCTCGGCAGGTGCAGGAAGCGGCAAGACTGCAGTTTTGACAGAGAGAATACTTGAGAGAATCTGTGATAAAAACGATGATTGCAGCATCACGGATTTTCTTATTGTTACCTTTACAAATGCAGCGGCTAAGGAGCTTAGCGACAGAATAAGAAAAAAACTGTCGGCACGTGGAAGCGAGGACCCGACAAACAAGAAAATTGTCAAAAATCTTGCTCTTTTGCCTCTTGCTAAAATCAGTACCATCAATGCATTTTGCTATGAGCTGGTGCGAAATAACTTCCAGAAGCTTAACCTTTCGGCAAACCTGAGAATTGCAGACGAGGCCGAAATGGGTGTTATCCGCGAAAAGCTGATGAATGAAACAATTGACGATGCCTTTGAAACACGCGGTGACAGCAAGAGCTTTCTTGCGGCATATGAAATATTCTCCTCAGCAAAGAATGATAAGGGCTTTGTGACGGCACTGCTTGATGTTGATGCAAAGCTGAGAAGCCTTGCCGACAGAGAGGGCTTTGTCGGGACTCTTTTGGAGAATTATAGTGAAATACAGCAAAAGGATGAGTTTTTTGATACGTTTTTGGGAGCTCTCCTTGAAAAAAGAACGAGAAAGGATACACTCAGTCTTTGTGAAACCTTTGAGAAGCTGTGCGAGGTTTGCAGAAGGGATGAGGTGCTTGCAGTCAAATATCTCCCTGCGGTGGAAAATGAGCTTGATTTTGCAAAAAGTGTGCTTCAGGCTTTGGATAAAGGGTATGAGAGTACAAGAAAAGCCTTTGCTGCATATAGCCCTGTAAAGCTTGGAACAGTTAAGAACTTTGAGGATGAGGCTCTGAAAGAGCTTGTCAAGGAAATAAAGAATAACAAGAGTAAGAAGTTCAGACAGGATTACACGGCACTATATGCCTGTGATATGACGCTGCTTAAAAAGGCGGCGGCGGATACAAGGCTTGTTCTTGAGGAAATAGTAAGATTGCTGACGGAATTTGACGCAAGGCTCTGTGAGAAAAAGAGAGAATCGGGGATGATTGAGTTTTCGGATGCCGAGAAATACACTCTGGAGCTTCTTGTGGAGTCTACACAGCCTTTTAAGGTAACAGAGCTTGCAAAGAAGCTTCGCGAGCAGTTCCTTGAAATTTATATCGACGAATATCAGGATGTAAACCCCATGCAGGATATGATTTTTAAGGCACTTTCGAGACATAATGACTCGCAAGAGGAATATTCGCGTTTCATGGTTGGCGATATCAAACAGAGCATCTACCGCTTCCGCGGTGCAAGCCCCGATATTTTTATGAATTACAGGGATAGCTTCGGGGATGCTGACGGAGACAGTGTGACAAAAAGGATTTTCATGAACGACAATTTCCGATGCAGTCAAAGCGTTATCGAGCTTACAAACTTCCTGTTCAGAAGGCTTATGGGTGAATATTATCTCAAAGAGGATGAGCTGAAGCACTCAAGAATTGAAAAGAATAAGGTCACGCAAAAGGCACAGCTTTGTACATATACCTATGACAAAGAGCTTGCCGAGGGACTGTCTGCCGAGGAGCTTGAGGCGGGCATTATAGGTACAAAAATAAAGAAATTTGTCAATAATCCCGAATATACCGACTCTGACGGCAAAATGTATAAGTATTCCGACGTTGCTGTGCTGTGCCGTTCAAAAACGGCGCTTCGGGTGTATGAAAAGGTGCTGTCGGAGTGCGGAATTCCGGTTATGAGCGATGTTGGAGAGAGCTTTTACGGCAAGAAGGAAATACTGCTTTGCCTGTGTATTCTCAATAGCATTGATAACCCCGAGAGGGATATATACCTTGCAGGCTATATGCGCTCCTTTGCAGGCGGCTTTAGTGATGATGAGCTGGCACTGATAAAAAAGGATTACAGAAGGCTGAGCCTTTATAGGTCTGTGGTGAAGTATTCTCAGGAAAAAACTCAGGATAATGCAGAGCTTAGCAAAAAGTGCTCAGACTTTGTTGAAAAGCTCAGAGCTTACAGGGAGTTTTCAAGGGGAAAGAGCGTTGAAAAGCTTGTTTGGAAAATATACGGTGAGCTTGATTTGCTTGGTATATGTACAAGCGAGAATTTCGGTTTGTCGGGACAGAGTGCCAAGAAAAACCTTTTAAAGCTTTATGAAATGGCGCGCAGCTTTTCAAAGACCTCTTTCCGAGGTGTGGGTGCCTTTGTTGACTATATAAACGGCTCCATGGAAAAGACGGATATCAAGGCTGAGAGGGTGCTGTCGGGGGAATGTGTGTCGCTTATGACAATACATGCATCAAAGGGACTTGAATTTCCCATATGCTTTGTCAGCGACCTCGCAAGACGCTTCAACAAAAGCGATGAGACGGCAAAGCTTGTGTTTTCGGAAAAGGCAGGCGGTGCGGCGGTAACCCTGTGCGATACAGAGGCTGTAAGTGTCACACAAAGCAGCAGCGGAATGCTCAGCATCAATACGCCTTACAGAAAGCTGATAGCCTCATACCTTGACGATGAGGGCATTGCCGAGGAAATAAGGGTGCTGTATGTTGCCCTGACACGTGCAAGGGATATACTTGTTATGACAAGCGGCTTTACAAAGAAGCTTGAGGGAATATTGAAGGATGCAAGATGTGCGAGCTTTGCCTTAGATGTAAATGACGGCTCAAGCTTTTGTGCACTTCTCATGTCCTGCCTGTGTAACGAGAGAATATTGGCTTGCTTGTATGATAAGGCGGAAAGCGGATTTGTTCCGACAGAGGATAATGTGTCAGAATACCTCTGCTTTGAGCTTTGCGAGTGTGAACAGGCGGTAGAAGGCTTTAAAGAGCTGTATTGCGGCACGCAGTCGAAGAAGGAAGAAACAAAAACCGAGGGAGTTGCAGACGAGCGGGAGCTTGACAGTCTGAGAAGCATCGGGCAGTTTGAATATGCAGGTGCAAAGACAATAAATCTTCCTGCAAAGCTTACCGTTTCACGTCTTAAAACGGGACTTCTTGATGAAGAAAACCTTGTTGTGCAAAAGAAGAAAGAGACAGAGGAAAAGGCGGTTGTTCCGAGGTTTATACAGGGAGAATCGGAAGCTGACGGCGCCGAAAAAGGAACGGCTATGCATATGTTTATGCAGTTCTGCGACTTTGAGGGCTGTGAGAAAGAGGGCTGTGAAAGGTGGGCAGACAGGCTTTGTGAGCTTGGCTTTATAGACTCGCGTCAGAGAGAGCTGCTTGATATAAACAGACTTTCCGGCTTTTTCAAATCCGAGTTCTATACAAGGATAAAGAACAGTAAGAATATTTACCGCGAGAGAAGATTCAATCTTGAGGTAGATGTTTTCAAAAATGAGGATAACGACCTTGAAAAAATCAGCGGTATGGGAATACTTGTTCAAGGGGTTATAGACCTTTTCTTTGAGAATGATGACGGAACGTATACCCTTGTTGATTTCAAGACCGACAGGGTGTTCGGAGAGGGCGCAGAGCAGATACTTATAGACAGACATAAGGAACAGCTTACGTACTATAAGAGGGCACTTGAGGAAATGACGGGAAAGAAGGTAAGGGATACATATATATATTCCTTCTCGCTCATGAAAGAAATATCGGTATATTGACAGAAATAATGAAAAATGCCCCCGCAATGCGGAGGTAAAACAGCTTTAAAGAATGACAGCCGAGGCAAAAGCCCCGGCTGTTCTTTTACTTATTTGGTTTTGATATTTATGTTCATGCCGTCGATGCTGTAACTGAAGCCTGTGTATTCGCAGAATGCAGAAAGCTCGATAAGAGGAAGATTGTCGTAGGAGCTGAGAGGCTTCTTGAGCTTTATCTCTTTGCCGTCGGAAAGCTTTACAATGTCGCTTCCCTCTGTCCAGTAGCTCTTTATATCATCCTTCTGAATCATAACCGTTCTTGTCTCGACATCCCATTCGTGATATGTGCGTGTGAGAGCGCAGAAGTCGCGAAGCGGCTCAAAGGGTACGTAAGCCTCGCCGTTTTCCACGGTGGACTTGAAGTGACAGCTGTATCTTACGCCGTCAATATATGTAGTATAAACCTCTTTGTCGCCTGCAAGGAAGAGGATTTCTTCAACCTCGAATTTGCCTATGTTGTTGCAGGGGTCAAAACGGAACGCCTTGATTTTTCCACGCCAGTTTTGGTCCATAGAGGGAATCATAACGGCATAGCCGTTGTCGTAATCCATCGGGTTAAGCTGCTTGTTGAAATGCCATTCGCCGTCAGTGTCGGTAATGTAGTGGCAGACGAGTGTTGCTGAGTTGACGGATGCGTTTGCAAAGTCTCCGCTGCCGTTTGAGCCGCGCATTTTGAACTTGATGACGGCAACATCATCGGCATTGATATCAACCTCAGTTATAAGCTTTGGATCATCACCTGTGGATTCGCCGTAAAGCTTTCCGTCACGAAGCTCTACTAAGCCTTCACCGTCAAAATTCCATTTATCAATTTTTTCCTTTGTATCAAAGTCAATTTTCAGAACAACCTCGCCGTTGTCATTGTAAATCTTTTCTTTCTGAGGTGTCTGAATAATTGCGCGTGGTCTCGGATAGAGATAGCCGAGTCTGTCAAGACCGTCACCCGAGGGTCTGTCGGATTCAAAGTCATCGCCCTCTACCGTAAATGCACGCCTTACCTCATTAAGGTATCCAAAGCCATTGATGTTGGAGGGACACATGATAGTACCCTCGCCGTATTCGTTCCAGGTTGCCAGCATTACGAACTTCTTCTTCCATGTTTCTTCGTCGTTCTCGTACTTGGGAAGAACGTCGTCTCTCATCCATGTAAGCATCTGTCCAAATTCCTCCTGCGTTGTGAAGGGGGAACGGAATTCACGCCAAGCAACGTCGTTGTAGCCAACGCAGGCGGTGGGAACGACATGAAGCTTGTCTTGAGTCATCTGCGATTCGATTCTCGATTTTGTATATTCAAAGCTGTAACTCTGATGTCCCCAGTTGTAGGCATAAACTGCATCTACACCTGCTTTGTAAAGCTCATTTGAGGGCTCGCCGCAGGTCATTACAATAAGACCTTCATAACCTATTCCCTTCAGCACCTCTTCGAGATAGTCAAGGGCAATCTTGAAGGTTTCGGGGCTTCCCATGGATGCAACGGCTTTATTTACTCCGAATATGGAAAGAACAGCCTTGCCGTCAATTTTGTAGTAATTGGGATGAGAGAAGTAGTGGTCAACCCAGTAGGGAACAAGGTACTTCTTGAAGCCGTCAAGGTCAGGACTTGAGGCATTGGCAGCTTCCCAGATGAGGGCAAAGTTCATTTCGTCACAGTACTTTGCATTGAAGTATCCGTCATCGAGAGCACCGCAGATGTGTGTCTTGAATATGGGCGCCTTTGTCTGATTGTCAAACCAGCAGTAGAACTGAGCATTAATGCCGTGTTCCACCATCCACTTGATTTCCCAGTCGGCAACCTCTGTTAAAGGCTCGTCGTAGTAGCCGAGGAAGGTTTTGTTTTCATCAAAGGAGGAAATGGCATCCCAGCCCCAATGCTCACCGTTTCTCCAGAGGGAGCAAACGTTGATACCTGTTGTATAGCCGTTTTTCATGGTGGGTCTTACGGGAGGCTTGGGGTAGTCCTCGGGCTCAGGCTGAATAACAAAGGCATAAACATCGGTAAATCTCATGTAGCCGTCATGCTCGGGGGCGTAGGTTATGGAAATACCGTCAAAGAAATTGCAGTCCTTTTCAAAAGCAATCTCGCCGCACTTTACTCCGTTGTGCTTGATAAGAGCCTTGTGAGTTGCAGTGTCGGCTTCAATTCTCATAAACTGCCATACGTAGGGAAGATGCTCACGAAGAACTTTACCGCGTGCGGTTGCAGATTTTGTACCGTGCTCGATAACCGTAACAACATCCTCCTCGCCGTTAGTGAGAGAAAGAATGAGATTTTCGCCGTCATTTTGCTTTGTGAGATATTTAAGCTCAAAGCAAACCTTACCCTCTGCCTTTTCAAAGGGATGGTAAGCACATACCGTGGAGCCGCCCTCAGCATGAAGAGCGTAGGTGGTTTCGGGCGTACCTTCGTAATATCTTGAGGTAAAGGCATTTGCATTGCCCTCGGCAAAGATAAGCCAGTCGTCGGGCATGGAACCGTTTACGGGATTAAGATTACGGTCGCAAACAAGATAGTTTATGTTAAGGACAACCTTGAAAACCTCAAGCTCACCGACAGCTTCTGCGTCATAACCTAACTTCAAGGAAGCAAGACTGCCTGCCGAAAGGGGAAGGAACGCACAGTCCTTGCCGCCAAGAGAGAGAAATGCCTGTTTTTCGTCAAGATCAAAATCTATTGTAATATACTGAAGACCGTGAAGGAAGGGCGCGGGAATAACAGTATCGCCGCAAACGAGGCTAAAGCCTTTTTGCTTTAAAACAAGAGTCTCCTTATCGTTTGTGTCATAGAAGGAAAGAGTAAAGCCGTCGCCGCTTCTGAGTGCCATTGTGAGGGCAAAGCTTGCCTTTCCGCCTCTTAAGGGAAGAAATCTTCTTCTCATGGAAACGGGACCTTCGTGCTCCTTATCCGTGGAGATAACAAAGCTTCTGCCAAACTGGTGAACGGCGGGGTTTATTGCGCCTCTCGAGTCATAGTCCCAACCCGATGGAACGGGATGATAATGCGTTCTTACCATGTCGTCATCAATGAGGTAAACCGCATTTTTTGTGGTGCGTGTATCTATCATTTTACACAGCTCCTTTCGCCTTGAAATTGAGTGTTATTCTCTAAAACTCAACCAAATTATAAAATAATTGCCTTTAAATTGCAACCCTATTTTGTCTTTTTTGTCATTTTTTATAATACATTTTGTATATCTGCGACAAAACACAATAGCACAATTCTGTACATTTAAACGAAAAGAACGTTTGTTCTAATTTTTTCATTGACTATTTGGCAAAAATGTGGTATAATACAATCACGATATCGAACACGTGTTCTTTCGGCTCAGCCGATATATTTTTTATCGCAAAATAGAACGGATGTTCTAAAAAGCATTAAAGGAGGACGTCAATGGAAAAAGACAAAAATGAGTATTTTGAAGCTGTCCATCATTACACGGTCTGTGCCCAGTGCGGATATAGATTTGTAAGCGGCGATGAGGCACTGGTTGTAAAGCAGACGGGGGATATGATACATAGAGACTGCTATATGGACTATAACGAGGATAACATGAATGAGCTGTGTGAGAGCATTGAGTATTGAAGGAGGGAGCTTTAGGTTGGCGGCAAGGAAAAAGGAGAGGTATCTTGACCTTGAGGAAAGGATAAATGACTATTTTAAATACTGTGACAGCATCAATGAGGAGCATGGGGAGATAGTAAAGCCCTACACTCTTTCGGGGCTTGTGTGTCACCTTGGATTTACGAGGGAGGAATTTGAAAAGCTTTCAAGGATTAAGAGAAACGAGAGAATTGTGCTTCGTGCCAAGGCAAAAATTGAAGCGTTTATTGAGGAGAATGCACTTACGGGAGAGCTTTCGGTAAACGCTTCGGCAAACAGCTTGAAATTTAATTTCGGTTGGGGGGATAAGGGCGAGGCTAAGCCTTCTGAGACGGCTGAAAAGAATATTGTTGTGAGCCTTTCGGAACAGGCAGCCGAGCTTGCAAGATAAGAATTATGAAGAAAAGCAGCCTCTGTAAGCAGCTTGTTCTTTCGGGTGAGCCACAGGAAAAGCAACGACGTTTTTTTCTTGCCGATACAAAGTATGTTGCCTACGGCGGTGCAAGAGGCGGAGGCAAAAGCTGGGCACTCAGACGAAAGCTTGTGCTGCTTGCACTCAATTACACCGGCATTAATCTTTTGCTTATAAGGCGCACCCTTCCCGAGCTTCGTGAAAATCACATAAGACCGCTACTGTCCGAGCTTTCCGAATTTTGCAGCTATTCCGAAATGAAAAAATGCTTTGTGTTTCCCAACGGCAGCAGACTGAGACTCGGTTATCTCGACAGCGACGGTGACCTTTTGCAGTATCAGGGACAGGAATATGACATTATAGCAATTGATGAGGCGACACAGCTGAGTGAATACCAATTTCAGACGCTTAAAGCCTGTCTCAGAGGTGCCAATTCCTTCCCTAAACGAATGTACATTACCTGCAACCCCGGCGGTGTCGGTCATGCATGGGTAAAGCGGTTGTTTATTGACAGAGAGTTTCGCGAGGGTGAGCATCCTGAGGATTACACCTTTATTCAGGCACTTGTCTACGATAATGAAGTCCTGCTTCGCCAAAATCCCGATTATCTTGAGCAGTTAAAGAGCCTTCCCGAGTCACTTAAGGGCGCATGGCTGTGCGGAATGTGGGACGAATTTGAAGGACAGTTCTTTAATGAATTTGATTATTCGGTGCATACCGTTTCGGATTATGATATACCCGAAGGGTCGCTCAGATATTGTGCAATAGACTACGGTCTTGATATGCTTGCGGCGGTGTTTGTGGCGGTAACGCCCGAGGGAAGATGCGTTGTGTATGATGAAATACATAAGGAAAACTTGATTGTCAGCCAAGCATCGGGGCTCATAAGGCAGAAGGCTTTTGGGGTAAGCATGTATATTGCGCCGTCTGATTTGTGGTCAAGACAGAAGGACAGCGGTAAGAGTATAGCAGAGCTTTTCGGTGAAAACGGTGTGTATCTGACAAAGCTTAAAAGCGACAGAATCGGCGGCTGGATGTGCTTAAAGGAATTTTTGAAGGTAGAGGATGGCAGGTCAAGGCTGATAATAAAGAGATGCTGTGTAAATCTCATTCGATGTATGCCGCTGCTTTTGCATGACAGGCACAGAATAGGGGATGCTGCCACAAAGCCGCATAATATAACCCATGCGCCGGATGCGCTGAGATATTTTGCCGTTTCACGCTACGGTGATTTTTACGGCGAAAAGCAAAAGACAAGTACAAAAAAGCTTAAGGAAATGATAAACAGAAAAAGGAGATAACACATGAAGGGAAAAAACTACGAAAAAAACATATCCCGTTCCGGGATGTACTCATATTCGTCACGTCTTGAAAGAGAGGAAACAATTGCCTTTCTTTATGATTATGCCGCAAAGCATAAGCGTGATGTCGGGGAATACTGGAAGAAAATGAAGAGATATTACGACGGAAGGCATGATATTTCACTTTCCACCGATGCCTTTTCGGCAAGGGAAGGTCTGCCCTTTAAGGCGGCTGAGTGCACAGACGGCTACATTCACGTCGAAACACAAATCAATCACAATGTTCCCGATTTTGAATTCTCACCGCGAGACAGAACAGACTATGATAAAGCAAAGCAGAGAGAAAAGATAGTAAAATACGTAGTTGACAATGCCGGCCTTGAAGGTAAAAACTCCCGCAACGAAAGACGCCTTAACATATACGGCTCGGCAATCTGGAAGGTGTGCTGGGACTCGGGAATAAGAATCGGCAAGGATTTGGGAGACGTTACGGTTGAAAACCCGAGACCCGAGGAAATAATTACCGACCCTACTGCCTGTGATGTCGATTCCTGCGAATATATTGCTTATGTTTATCCCATGCACAAGATGCGTGCAAAGAGAGTATTCGGCGCAGATATAAAGTCTGAGGGAAGTGATTTTTCGGAGTATCTCTGCGACGATATGACCAAAAATCCTCTCGGCTACGTTTCCTCTGACAGATACGATACCGATGACGATACCGTAAATATCACCGAATGGTGGTACAGACAGCCGAGTGACGGCAGCGCCGACATTACAAGGCTTGTGAACGGGGAAAAGAGAGTGTACCGTTATGAGTGGAAGGCTGGAGATATTGCCCTTTCGGTGCTTATAAACGGAAAGGAAGTAAGGTACATACCAAAGTATTGGAAGAACACAGACTGCCGCAGCTTTCCCTTTGTTGTTTACAGCAAGATACCCAACGAAAAAAGCATCTGGGGTAAGAGTGAGCTTGAAATGCTGATTCCCCTTATTGACGCCAAGGACAGAGAGCTTTGCTTTGCACAGCTCAACGGGGCGTATTCTTCAAACGATATAATTGTCATGGAGGAAAATGCTCTTTCCGACGGTGAAAGCCTTGATAATTCTCCCGGTGCCGTCTGGAAGCTGAGACCGGGAATGATGGGCAAGGTCTCAAGACTTGGAAATCTTTCGTCAGCATCTGCCGCTTTATATGAAGGCTCTTCCTTCTGGCAGAGCATGATTGAAAGCACAACAGGCATCTTTGAAGTAAATCAGGGAAAAGAACCCACAAACGTTACAACTGCCACGGGTATTGCGCTTCTTAACGAAAGAGCCGAGAACCGAAAGAGCATTAAGAATATTGACAGAAATGCGGGCTTTAAGCGTCTTTATATGCTTATAGACTATACCTGTCTTGAGAATTACAACGACGGCAGAATAATAAGAATGGGACTTGAGGAGGGCGAAGATGTTGTATACAGCTTCGGAGGCTTTATGAGAAAGTCGAGACAGGGCTCATACATACCCGAGCTTGATGTTACAATTCACACAGGCTCTGCCATTACAAACTCAAAGGCATTTACCGTTTCTGCCCTTACGTCGCTTATCGGTACCGATATAAACGAGACGAATTACAGACTTGTAAAGGCATATGTTGAGGCAATCGGAATACCCGAAAGGTCGGAGATTTGCGAAAGCCTTGACAGGCAATTTGAAAAGGCAGATATTAATCAGGACAACAGCGACAGCCCGGAAGGAGAAATGAATGATGAATGATGTTGTAAACGAAAAGGTAACAAAAACCGAGAATATGTCGGTTGATTGTGACACAGCAGCCGAAAACGGCTTTGAAAATATACAAAGTACAAAGAATGAGAAAACCTTTACCCAAAGCCAGCTTGAGGAGATTATATCCGAAAGGCTGTCAAGGGAAAGAAGGGTGAACGAGTCCCTTTCGGATGTGAAAAAGCTGCTTAAAGGCGCAGCTCAAAAGGGACTTCTCAAGGGAACGTCATATGCCGAAATGGCAAGAGAGCTTGTGAGCCAGCTTTCGGCGGAGACGGAAGGAGCTGTGGAAAAGAACACACGGGAGCATACCGAAGTGCCTGAAAAAACGGTGTCTGAAACAGAAGAGGAGCCCTTTTCTGAGGATGACAGGGTTGGTGAGCAGAATCAGGAAAATGTCGGTATTCCCGAGGATGAAAACTTTGCGGCCGCAGACGCAAAGGAGCATGACGCACAGAGCGGTACGGTGTCGGACAGCACTTTAAGCAAAGAGAGTACGCAAAGAAAAGAAGAAGCCGATGTAATGAAAGGCTTTTTTGAAATACTCTCCGCAATCAGGGAAAAACACGGGAAAGAGGGCGTGGAAAAGCTTATGCAGGCGGAACTCTTTGAAAGCTTTGCCAAGGGCAGAAGCGGCAGCATAGGCGATATTTTCTCGGATTTTTGCAGCTTTATGGATGCACTTGGCACCGGTAATGCTGCTGCAGATAAAACCGAGGCACAGGGGGACAGAATCGACAGCGATTTTTCATCCACAGCCTTTTCGGCACACTCTGCAAGCACGGTATCGGCGAAGGATTCGCTTACAAAACAGCAGATGGAAATAGCAAGGAGCGCGGGAATGTCCTACCGCGAATATGCAGAGCTTTTAGGCTCTATTCCATCGGGAAAAAGAGGGACAAAAAATAATTAAAAAAGGAGACAGAATATGAAGTTTTTATATGGACTCGGGGGCGCAAATGTTCCCGTGATCAAGGAGTTTGATATTGACCCCGCAACAAAAATCAATGCAGGAAGTGCTGTTTCTATTACCTCCGAGGGAAAGGTGACAGAGACAATCAGCGGTGCTGTTCTCGGCGTTTGTGCCGAAAATCACCCGGGGAAAGAGGATATGCTCAATAAAAGAGCAAACGGTAACAGAGTAAGAGTTGATATCACAAGCGGCGGAGTATACAGCATAAAGTTTCCCGAATTTGAGGCTGTATTTGGCGGTGTCGAAAACACTTTTTCAAGTGATAGTACAAATCTTTCCTCTATCGGAAAGGGTGCAAGATTTGTGCTTGTGAAAAAGGCGGCGGATTCCACAAATACAGATAAGATAGGAACTGTAAGAGAGGCTATCTCCGCCGACTTTGGAAGCAACGGAAATTTCGAGTTTGTTTTCAACGACGGCGGCACACCGTCAAAGGGTGATGTATACGCGTATATTACCCCTGTCGGCTCTTCTGCAGTTGTCTGCGACGGATACAGACTCGACATTTCGGGTGTCGGCAGCGGTGCCAAGGTTGTCGGCTGCGATGAAAAGAACAGAATGGCACACATTGTATTTACAAACAAAGTGTTTGCATAAAAGAAAAAAGGAGACGATTTGATGAACGATATTTATACATGGCATAATGACCTCTATCCTCTTATTAAGAAGAGATTTGATTTAAGATACGCAAAGCGTCTTGATGTCATCAATCAGGTGTGCGACGTTGTGTGTCAGGATGATATTGATTACCGCATTGAAGGTATCGGCGGCTACGGCGAAATGCCCGTATATGACGGCACTGTTGTTGCCAACGCCGACAGCAAGCGTACCTTTATTACAACAATTACACCCAAGGAGCACGCTCTTAAGGTGACAAGCACCTATAAGAAGGCAAAGCTTGATTACTCGGGCGAATCAAAGAAAATCGGCACACGCCTTGCGGATTCGGCATATATGACCGTGCTCAACGAATTCTACCGCCTTTTCGGCTCTGCATTTACAAATGAGGGTGCCGACGGCGAGCCTTGGGCAAGTAAGTCCCATCCCGTAAGCTGTGAGGGGGATAACGGCACATTTTCAAACCTTATCGAGGAGGAGCTTTCTGTTGCCGCAATCACAAAGGCTCAGACCATGTCCTCCCGTTATATTACACCCGACGGTCTTCCCTTTGCCTGCAATATGGACCTTCTTCTTGTAAGCCCTGAGCTTGAGGCAAAGGCAAAGGAAATCTGCGGTCCCAATGCAAAGCTTATTCCCGAAAACAATCCTGATGAAACGGCAGGCTGCAATGCGGCAAATCCCGTTTACGGCATGAAGTATCTTGTTGTGGGCGGCGGTGAAGCAGGCTTTTGCGGCAAGCAGTGGGCGGTTGCGGATTCGCTCATGCTTTCCGAGGTATTAAAGCTTGTATATATTACAAAGCCTACCGTTCTTGTTTCTCCCCAGGACAACCCCCTTATAACCGACTATATCGGTTATGTGGACTTTGCTTTCGGTTTTGGTGATGCAAGACCCATTATTTTCTCAAATCCCGCATAAGCGAAGGGGTTAAAAAACGTTTGAAAGCCGTCCGCAAAGCGGGCGGCTTTCGTGAAAGGAGATTTTAATGTCAGCTAATAATACATACGCTTGCTTTAAAAGGCGGGTATATCAGGTGCTTGATGAATACTTTGATAATACGGATGAGGTGTTTGTAAGCGATTCGAGAAGAGACAGGCTGGATGCAAAAATGGCAGACACGCTTGGGTGGGGGCTTTGCCGTATGTATGAGGGACTTCCCAAAAAAACGGGCAGCAAAAAGGTGGAGGTAAACCTACCGAGAAGGCTTGCGAGCAGGGAAGAAATGAATTACGGCGGAATATTTGAGTTTTCACCCGTAACCCGTCCTCTTGCGGTTATTTTTGAATATACGGGCTCAGGAAGCCTTTTGCTTTGCGACGAGGATTTGGTGCCGGTTTTCACCCTTGAGCTTGACGGAAGTGAAGGCAGGCTTGAAACAAAAAGGTTTTTCACCGATAATGTATCCTCTGCCATTTGCTACGCCTATGTGACGCAAAGTGTCTGTGCACGAAAGTTCACGATATATGACAAGGGAAATATGACAAACATATTTGAGATACCGAGAAAAGGAATGTGCTCCTTTGCCGTCGGGGATGACTGCGGCAGAATAAAGGCAATGGAAATGCTTTCGGGAAAGCAGGTAAACCTTGGCAGTCTTGAGCTTTCCAATGACTTTGGGTATCTTGATGCCGATAACCGTTATGACGGGGAGATTGTGGCTCTGACATATGAAAAGAAGGCTCCCGAAATTTCGGAAAATGTGCCCGATGACTTTGAAATTCCTCTTTGCGGCACAGAATTTGATGCCCTTGTGAGCCTTTGTGCGGCAGAGCTTTGCAGGTCGGAGGACAGCAATCTGTACGAGAGGCTTTTGCAAAAGTACAAGGATTTGTACGAGGGACTGTGGTCTTTTGCAAACAAAACAATACAGCGAAACGGCTTTTATACGGCTGTAAACAGAAGGCGGTGGTAATATGGGACATATTCCTTGTACTGTAATAAAACCAAAGACTACGGGCAACAGACGCTTTCGATTTGATGCACCCGTAAAGGGCTTAAGGCTGAGTGAAAAGGATACAAGCTTTGCCGAGGGCACCTGCCGAGAACTGTATAACATGGATATAGGCACAGGCAGTATTGAAAGCTCGGGGGAGAAGAAAAGGCTGTTTGAAGGCATCAATACCTCGGGCATTGCTCTTCACAGCATTACAAAGCAGGGGTATATGGGAAGTGTTTTTTTGCATCTCGGAAGCTGTCTTTACCGATATGACACAGCTTTGGATAAGCCCGTACTTGTTTCAGACAGCCTTCCCGATAAGCACAGCGTTATGTGCGTATTCATGTCCTCGCTCTATATATACTGCGACACGTATGTTTACAGGGTTGATTCGGACTTTATGTTTTACGAGGAATACCCCGATGCACCCCTTCTTTTTACGAATGTTGACCCGGTTCTTGCGAGGGATTCCGAAAGACTTCCTGATGTTCCGCTAAACCTTCTTGCCCCGAGAATTAAGGTGAGATATAAGGCATCCGACGCTCTGCTTTATATACTCCCCCTATCTATGAACGCCAAGAGAAAGCCGAAGGTTTTTGTCAACGGCATAGAGCTTGAGGAAGGCAGATTTACCTATCAGATTGACAGGGTTCAGCTTGCCCACGGCTCAGACACAATGGCGGCAAAGTTTGTTGAAGTGGAATACTATGTTTTGGCACCCAATGTCATAGGCTATGAGCCGTATTTCTATAATTGCACGACAGCATCCTCGTACGGAGGAGAGGGAATATCGGGGAACCGCCTTTTCTTTTCGGGTGACAGGCAGAAAAAGGGGGCGTGCTATAAAAGCGAACACAGAAATCCTTTGTATTTTGGCGAGAACGAACAGTTTGTAATCGGCGACGGATATGATAATGTTACGTATCTTGGCAGAATGTATTCCGACCTTATAGTTCTTTCTGAGCTTGGAACATATAAGATTACAAGCTTTATTGAGGATGAAATTGAGGTCTTTAAAACAAAGCAGATAAGCGGCGAAATTGGCTGCGATATGCCTGAAAGTGCCTGCCTTGCAGATAACAGAATAGTGTTTGCCAACTCAAAACGCGGAATTTTCATTGTGGATTTCAATGAGGACTATCAGGAGCACAACGTAAAGCCTGTTTCAAGGAATATTGAAAGAGGCAAGGGAATGGGACTTCTTGAAAACAGCAAGGAGGAGCTTATAAAGGCAGAGGGCATTGACCTTGACAGAAAGTATCTGCTTTTGTGCGGTGACAAGCTTTATATATGGGACTACGATAAGTGCAACTACTATGATACCGGCAATTTTAACGAATCCCAGACAAGGCTTGTATACAGCATCTATAAAGACGTAGGATGCGACGGTATGTTTGCAATTGACAGCATGGCGGTAGTATACAAAAAGGATATCCTTGAGGCATATGTCTTTGATACTTCTTTAAGAGAAAAGCAAAGCGGCTTTGAAACGGGGGAATGTGATTTCGGCGAGCCGTCACTCAGAAAGCTTGTTAAAGATATGCATTTTGTGGTGCGTGCAGACGAGGGCGCGGTGCTTACCTTAAAGCTTTTTGCAGACGGGGTTTGTTATTATGAAAGAAGTATAGCCTTTACTCAAAGGAAAACCGTGAGAATAAAAGAGGTTATACCCAAGAATGAAATGTTCACCCTGTCCTTTGCAATTGATGCAGAAGGCGGAGGCTTTGAATTCTTTTCTGCAACGGCAGTTTACAGTATCATAGAATAAAAAAACCGCAGGCACAGCCTGCGGTTTTGTGTATGAAAAAGCTTAGATTTCAGGAATTACGATGTCGATTTCCTTGCCGATACTGTGGCTCTTTGCAATACCGTCGATAATTGCCTGATTGTAGAGAATCTGGCTTGAAGGAACGGGTGCGCCGAGGGAAGGATTGTCAATGGCATCAAGGAAGCTGCGAAGCTTCTTGTCGAAGAGGCTCATGCCGCTGTAATCTTGGAGAATCGGCACCTTTGTTTCAACCTGAGCACCGGCTACGTTCTTGTAGATTGTCATTTCGCCGCCAACAGAGCCGTTCCAGCAGTCTGTGGAGGGGATTCTGAGACCGCCCTCTGTGCCGAGGATGATTGTATCGCCGGGGGTGTTGATGTTCATTGCCCATGCAATTCTGAAGTCGAGTATAATGCCGCCTTCAAGTCTTACGAATGCTGCCGCAAAGTCGTCTACACCGAAGATGTCTGCATATTCTGCAGGTCTGCCTTCTTCAGAGAAGGTCTTGGGGTTCTTTCCAAAGAAGTCGGACTTATAACCCGAAACCGTCAAAGGCTTAGGATAGCCGATTGCGTTGAGAACCATGTCAAGGCTGTAACAACCGATATCGCCGAGAGCACCGATGCCGCCCTTGTCCTTTTCGATAAAGGATGTGCCGAAGGGGGTGGGAATACCGCGTCTTCTTCCGCCGCCTGTCTGTATGTAGTAAACCTTGCCAAGCTCGCCTGATTCAACAATCTTCTTAATCATCTGCATATTGGGGTCAAGTCTTGGCTGGAAGCCGATGGTAAGAATCTTGCCGCTCTTCTTTTCCGCTTTCATAACCTCAATTGCTTCTTCAAGTGTAACTGTGAAGGGCTTTTCAAGCATTACGTTGATACCTGCCTCAAGTGCACGAATAGCACAGGGCGCGTGCTGGCAGTTGTAAGTACAGATGCTTACACCGTCAAGCTCCTTTTCGTTTGCGAGAAGCTCCTCGTCGCTGTTGTAGCAACGTGCTTCAACACCAAATCTCTTGAAAAAAGCCTCTGCCTTGCCGGGTATAAGGTCTGCACCCGCAACAACTTCAACATCGGGCATATTCATATATGATTCCATATGTGCTTCTGCAATCCAGCCTGTACCGATGATGGCGATTTTGTACTTTCTGCCGGATGTTTTTACTTCCTTTGCACCTGTCTGGTTGGGGTCAAGGTTTGTATTTGATATAGCCATTGTCTTTTCCTCCTGGACAATATAATTTGAAGAAATGTCTTCATGTTATGGTTTTATGGTAAACCACCATTGTGAACGTGATATTAACAAAACAACGGTTGGAAGAATTTTGTCAACACGAATTGTTAAAACTCAAGGATGTTTTCGCCTGAATGTAGCTTTTTAGTGAAGCCTGCCGCTTCAAAGCTTGCCTTTATACCTTTAGGTACTGTTACCGTCACCTTGTGACGGCCGCCCGTTTTCTCGACGCAAACGCTGATTTTACCTTTTGGAACCGTAATATATCCGCTTACGTTTCCTGCCGTCTCGTCAAGACACGGGTTTATTATAATGTCGTTGTAGCCATAGGAATTCTCTCTCTGACGTATGCCGAGGATGTATTTGAAGAAGGTGGAAACGCAGGCAGAGAACATGGGATGGTTATGGCTTGCTTTGCCCGTCATATATTCCCAGACGGTAGTTGCACCGCAGTCCATCATGTAGCCGAAGGACGCCTTTTCCTTGTGGCTTGTAAGAAGCTTTAAGGCAAGGTCTGAGTGTCCGTTTTCAAAGAGTATGCGAATAAGAATGTCGGCTGCGAAAATTCCGCAGTCAAAGCCGCCGAGGTTATCGTATTTTTTAACGGTATTCTTGAGAGTAAGCTCTGTTCCTATGCCAAGGTCAATGGCAAAGGAGTTGCCCGCCGAAAAATCGTTGTAAAAGCAGTTGTTCATGGGACTCATGTAGGCACTTCTCATTGCCTTCTTTGAAATATCGGCCTTTTCGCGGCACATTTTTGCATATTTCGGATGTCCGAGCTCCTCTGCTATAAGCACCATTCTCTCAAGGTTCTTGACATAAAAATATGTGTTTACATAGTTGGGGCAGAGAAGCTGATAGTTTTCTTCTTCATACGGAAAGCCCCAGTCGCCGAGACACCAGCCCTGCTCCTCGTTTGTGATAAAGCCGCTTTCACATCTTGAATCCATGTATGCCATCCAGCGAGTCATGTTGTGGAAGTGTTTTTCAATAGCCCCTCTGTTTCCGTAGTATTTCCACAGCATAAAGGGAACCTCTATCACGGCACTTCCCCAGCCAAAGCCTCCTCCGCCGCCAGCAAAGGGTGCCGTGTGAGGTATATGACCGGTTTCCTTGTCCTGAGAGTCGGCAATATCGCAAAGCCATTTGAGATAAAACTGCTCGGCATCTACAAGATGCATTCCAAGCTCACAGCAAAGCTGACCGTCTCCGGTATATCCGAGCTTTTCCCTTGTGGGACAGTCGAAGGGCACACATCCGTGAACATTGTCAAGGAAGGTTCTTACGGCGGCATCGTAGAGCCAGTTCAGGGTTTCGTTGTCGCTGTGGAAATGGCTGTCAACCGCAAGGTCGGTGTGAACAACAACCGTTTCTATGGGGGTGGCGTTTGATGTTATGGAAAAATATCTGAAGCCGTGGTAGGTGAAATGCGGAACGAGAAGGCTTTCGCCGTCGCTTATGTATTCGTCGCACTGTTTTTTTCTGTCAAGAGCAATGCTTGTTCCGTCAAGGTTTTGGTTTTCGTCAAGCTCCTCTGTATGAACAAGCTTTACGTATGCTCCCTTTTGTGTGCATTTAACCCTTACATAGCCCGTAATGTTTTCACCGTTGTCGTAAACCTTGTAATCGCCGAAATCCTTGACGAGGGTAGGGCGTATGGTGCGTATAACCCTGTCGGGAGGACAGGTCTGGTAGAAATAGTTTGTTTCGGGCACTTGTACTTCTACCGCGTTATCAAGGCTTGAAATGTCGGTTTCGGGAAGCAGAAGAGAGGTGTCGAATATGTTCAAATCCTGCTTTTCGCCGTAGAACAGGTCGTTTTCAAGAATGTGGCTTGCTGTCCATTTCACGTTTCTGTCGCTTGAAAGCAAATATTCCTTTGTCGACTTTTGCATTTTTATTTCAAAGCAGAGCTTTTCGTCGCCGTAGGGACGGCAGCCCTCGTCGTGATTGCAGTCAATGCAGTACCAGCCCTTGCCGAGAAGTATGGCAAGACGGTTTTTACCCTGCCTCAGATAAGGCATAAGGTCGTACCTTAAAACATAGGTGCGCTTTGTGTCATCATTGTTGTAAATAAGACCGTGGTGGCTGTAATTGTCGCGCTTGTGAAAATCGCTGGTTGCAGGAGTGAAGATATCCTCCGACACCTTGCTGCCGTTGATGTAAATTTCAAACAGACCGTAGCCGACAACCGATATTTCACATTTTTTGACGCCTTTTGGAAGGTCGATATCTGTCAGCATATAAGGTGCTGTACAGGCAGGGTTTGAAGGAGAAATATATTTTGCGTTTTGAAAAACCTCTTTAAATACCATATTGATTTACCTCACGTTGCTGTATGTCAGTTTCTGAAAGACTTTAGTGCTATTCGATAATACAGGGTTTAATTACGATTGCACAGGAAAAGTCTTTTTCTGAAAAAATGTATTGTTCAAAGGGTATGGGGCCGCAGGAGTTTGAGCCTATGCCGTTCATCTTGAAGTCTATATAAACATAGGTCTCATTGCGTTCCTTGAGCAGATGGTCATGACTTGTGGTTGTCAAATCCATTGCCGAATAGTGCATGGCGTTGAAATAGAAGGTGTCATTTCTGTCAAAGCGTGTGAACATAAGACCGTGACCTGTTTCGCTGCCTGCAAAGCCGTGGCGGGTGCCGATATGTGCGCCGTTTTCCTGAGGCTTTATGTAGTGCTCAAAATTGTCGCTGACAGTGGTGCTGAAAAGACCGACATAGCTTGAAAGCTGCTTGTCGCTGTATGCATCGTGCGGACCCTTGCCAAAGTATTTCAGCCTTTCGTTTCCCTCGGGCATGACTATCTCAAGTCCGAATCTCGGAATGTGCTCTACGGGCTTTTCTATACTTACCTTTGTTTCATAGAGAATTTCACCGAGGCTGTTAAAGGTGATGTGAAGAGTTATTCTTGCAAAGGGACTACTCTGCTTCTGTGCTACCGTGAATACGCTCTTGATTACTGTTTCGCTGTCATTTCCCGATACCTTTTCACAGGATCTGCAGTCGTACTGAAGGTCGTTTATACCGAATGTCTGCCAATGCCTCGTCATGTTTATATCGTTGTCTGTGGGGGCACGCCAGAAGTTGAATTTTATGGGCGAAGAGAGCATGTCCTTGCCCTCGTGAATGATTCTTGTGACATGACCCTTTGCCTTTTCTATTACAATGCTTGTTTCGCCCGAGGAAAGCGTGAAGAATCTGCTGTTTTCAATACATTCCGGCGAAAAAGCGACAAGGGAGTTTTCTTCATCCTTTTCTTCGTCTGCAACATTTGCCACCTCAAGCTGTATAAAGCCCACCTCATAGCCTGCCTTGTATGACGGGGTGTCAAGCTTTGAAACAAACTTCAGGTTGAGGAAGTATTCACCCTCGTAAACAAGCTCGTCTGCATCAAAAAGATTGTATTTTCTTTTTCTTGAGGGGAGGATTTTGAGGCTGTCGATAAAGCCTGACTTTACGGGCTTTCCGTCACATTCCAACACCCAGGAAAGACAAAGGTCGGATAAATCCGTGAAGAAACGTCTGTTTGAAATTTCAACACAGCCGCACTGCAAGTCAATAAGGGAGGCGGTAAAGGGCTGGTATGCCCTCTTTAATTCGAGAAGTCCCACGTGTACACGTCTGTCGGGATAAACATATCCGTCAACGCAGAAATTCCACTGGTTTGGCTTGTCGCCGAAGTCGCCGCCGTACATATATGCTTTTTTGCCGTCATCAAGCGTGACCTCTACCGAATGGTCGCAAAATTCCCAAACGCATCCGCCGAAAAAGCGGTCGTGCTTCCAGAACATATCGGTGTATTCCTTAATTCCGCCGGGACCGTTGCCCATTCCGTGAATATATTCGCAGAGGAAGACGGGATTTTTCTCGTTTTTGTCTTTGACAAATCCCTCGCACTGCTTGGGAGTCGCATACATATGGCTCATAAAGTCCATTTCGCTATGGTACTTTGTTGCAAGGGGACTCTTATTGCTGCTGGCACCCTCGTAGTGAACAAGAGCCTCGGGGTTTCTTGACTTGATGTAATCACGCATGGCAAGGTGGTTTTTGCCCATGCCCGATTCGTTTCCGAGAGACCAGATGGCAACGCAGGGGTGATTTTTGTCGCGTTCAAAAAGCTTTTTTGCACGAAGAAGGTAAGCCTCTGCCCAGTCATCGCTGTCGGAAAGCATATCCCATTCGGTTCCGCCGTAGCTGTTGTTCCGCAAGCACATTCCGTGGCATTCGAGGTCGGCCTCGTCTACAACATAAAGACCGTACTTGTCGCAAAGCTCGTAAAATCTCGGGTCGTCGGGATAGTGGCTTGTTCTTATCATATTGCAGTTGTGCTGTTTTATAATCTGAATATCCCTTTCCATGTGCTCAAGCGGTATAACATGACCGAGGGAAGGATGGGACTCATGACGGTTTACGCCGAGAGCCTTGACCTTTTTGCCGTTGATGTATACTACTCTGTTTCTGATTTCAATCTTCTTAAAGCCTTGCCTTATCAGGATTATTTCATCGCCGCAGAAAAGATACAGCTCGTAAAGCGAGGGAGCTTCGCTGCTCCAGAGAGAGGGCGAGTCAACACGGATTTTACCCGACTTTTTAATGCTGCCCGAGTCGATTTCGTATCCTTCGGGAGAAAGCAGCAGGTATTCGAGACTGTCCGTGCCGAAGTATTCGGGGTATATTTCAATGATGCCCTCGGAAAAATCGTCGTTGAGAACAGGCTTTATATATATGTCACGCAGTCTTTCCTTGCATCTTGCAAGTATATAAACCTCTCTGAAAATACCCGAGAGTCTCCACATATCCTGATCCTCTATGTAGCTCTGGCTGTTCCATTTTACAACAAGAACCGTTATGGTGTTTTTGCCTTCGCAAACGTATTTTCCGATGTCAAA
The DNA here is from genome assembly GCA_045541355.1 of Eubacteriales bacterium. Taxonomy (GTDB): domain Bacteria; phylum Bacillota; class Clostridia; order Oscillospirales; family CAG-382; genus UMGS1387. The sequence continues at coordinate 45,462 of JAZQIW010000046.1, forward strand.
TTCATTTGTAGAGTGGCTTACTGTGGAGTATCCCGCAAATTTGCCGTTTATCCATAAATAAAAGCAGCTGTCAACACCCTCAAAGTTTAAGAACAGATCCCTTTCGCACAAGCCATGTGACAGATAAAATTCCCTGTGATAAACACCGCAAGGGTTGTCTGTCGGAATGTTCGGAGGGTCCATTACGTAGGGGTATTCGACGTTTGAATAGTTAGGAACATCATAACCTCTGCCGAGAAACATCTGCCAGTTTGACGGAACGGGAAGATTGTCGGTAAAATCATCGGAGGTGAGAAGAGAAAGGTCTTCGTCAATCTCCTCAAAGCTGTTGTAAAACTTAAAATTCCAGTCACCGCAAAGGGTCTTGAAATATTCAGAGCTGTTTCTGTTACCAACCCTTGCCTTTTCGGCATTGTCGTAGGGAATGAAGTAAGCTCTCGGAGCTTCCGCCGCGACAGTCAGGGTGTTAAGTGATTTGTGAAAAGCTTGAAACTTCATAAGCCATCTCCTTTAGCTTTTTTATATGTACTTATAAAAATATTATATCAACACCGTCTTTAAAAGTCAACAAAAATAATGCCCGTACATAGCAAAATATGTACGGGTAAGAAAAGGTTATTCTCTGAACATGGGGCGGGAGTCCTTTAAGGGAACCGCTGTTGAAAGCATAAGCTTTATTCTGTTTTCCTGATTGATTTTTGTCGCACCCGAATCATAGTCAATTGCCACTATGTTTGCCTGAGGGTACTTTTCCTTTATAGGCTTCATCATGCCTTTGCCGACAATGTGGTTGGGCAGACATCCAAAGGGCTGGGTGCACACAATGTTAACGGCTCCCGAATGAATAAGCTCAATCATTTCTGCCGTCAGAAGCCATCCCTCGCCCATTTTTACGCCAAGCCCTATAACCTCCTCGGCAAGAGGCGGTATTTTTTCAAAGGGAATACCCGCATTGAATGAGCCTTCTTGGCGTATGGCATCGTTAAGGTCGTTTCTGAAGGATGAGAAAATCTTTAAGAAAAGCTTGTAGATTACGGCGGATTTTTTGTGATAGCCGTAGAGCCTTCTGTCAATGAGAGCGTTCTGAAGAACGTAAAGACAGAAATCCAAAAGTCCCGGAACCACAACCTCCGCACCCTCGCTCACCAGAAAATCCTCAAGATTGTTGTTGCCGAGGGGAGAGAACTTTACAAATATTTCGCCTACAATTCCAACCTTCGGCTTGGGAGAGCCGCCCTTGGGGATTTTTGCAAAATCCTCGGTAATAAGCCGATAGTTGTGCTTTGCTATTCTGTTTGAAAGCTGTCCGCTTGCCATTTGCTTTGTCAGCCTTTCGGTCCATGCATCGGCAAGAAATTCGCTGTCGCCCTCATTCAATTCATAGGGTTTTGATTGGTTTACAAGATTCATAAGCAGGTCGCCGTAGCAGATTGCATATGCAAACCTGTGGAGTATGGGAAGCGTCATTTTAAAGGCGCTTTCCTTTTCAAGCCCCGAGAAGTTGAGGGATATTACGGGAATGTAGCCGTAGCCTGCCTTTGAAAGTGCCTTTCTCAAAAGGTGAATGTAGTTTGAGGCACGGCAGCCGCCGCCCGTCTGGGTTATCATAAGTGCGATTTTATGCTTGTCATACCTTCCGCTTTCAATGGCATCAATCATCTGACCGATAACGAGCTGTGCGGGATAGCAGGTGTCGTTGTGGACATATTTCAGACCCTTGTCAATAACACTCTGTCCCATGTTTTCAAGGAGCTCTGCCTTGTAGCCGTAGCTTTTCAAAATGCCAATCATTATTTTGAAATGCCTTGGAAGCATTGTGGGTATAAGGATTGTATAATCCTTTTTCATTTCCTGTGTGAAAATGGGATACTGTCTTGTGTACTCGTTTTGCTTCAAACCGTCTCACCCGACCTTTCGCGAATGGCACCGATAAGGCTTCTTAGCCTGATTTTTACGGCACCCATGTTGGTGATTTCGTCAATTTTTATCTGGGTGTAAAGCCTGCCCGCCTTTTCAAGGATGTCCCTTGTTTCATCGGTGGTAACGGCATCAACGCCGCAGCCGAAGTATACAAGCTGAACAAGCTCTGCATCCTTATTTTCACAGACAAACTGCGCTGCATTGTAGAGCCTTGAATGATAAGTCCACTGATTGAGAACGCTGACAGAGGCACGCTTATTTGCAAGCCTCCATATGCTGTCCTCGCTGACTACCACAAAGCCGAGCATCTCGCAAAGCTTGTCAATGCCGTGGCCCGTTTCCATGTCTATGTTGTAGGGTCTGCCTGCAAGAACCAGCAGCCTTTTGCCGTTTTTCCTTGCGTATTCTATTGCCCTTTGTCCCTCGTCGCAAATAAGCCTCATATACTTTTCATGAGCCTCGTATGCACACTTTACCGCCTTTTTCACGTCTGCTTTTGTTATGTCGGAAAAGTGAGCCGAAAGACAGTCGTAAAGCCCTCTTGTAAACTCCTTTTCGTTGTTTATGTTGAGGTAAGGGTAGAGGAAGGTCTTGCCCTTGAGAGAGTCCATGTTGCTGTTGAGAAGCTCGGAATAGTAGGCAACAACGGGACAGTTGAAGTGGTTGTCCGCCGTTTTTTCGTCAACATTGTAGGTAAGACAAGGATAGAAAATGGTTTCAATTCCGTCATCTATTAACTTCTGAATGTGTCCGTGCATAATCTTTGCAGGATAGCAGGCGGTGTCGGAGGGAATACTGTTCTGTCCGAGCGCGTAAATGTCTCTTGTGGACATTCCCGACAGCACAACGTCAAAGCCGAGGCTTGTAAACGCCGCGTGCCAGAAGGGAGACAGCTCATACATTCCGAGAGCAAGCGGGAAGCCTATTTTCCGCTTTGCCTGTGTGTTTCTTCCGAGATTTAATATATAGTCTCTCTTGAACTGATGTATGTTGGGCGCACTTTCACCCTCATTCTTAAAGCCCAGTCCCTTTTCGCACTTGTTTCCTGAAATAAGCTTTTTGCCGTCGGAAAACAGGTTTATCGTCAAGGAACAGTTGTTTGTACATCCGTTGCATACAGCAGATTTTGCCGTGTGGGTAAACTGTGAGAGCTTTTCCCTTGTTATTATGGTGGAGACGCCTTTTATGTTGCTTTTTGCATAGAGAGCCGCACCGAATGCACCCATAAGACCTGCAATGGAGGGGCGTATAACATTGTGCCCCAGTTCCTTTTCAAAGGCGCGAAGCACGGCATCGTTGTAGAATGTGCCGCCCTGAACAACAATGTTTTCGCCAAGCTCTGCGGCGCTGTTTGCTCTGATAACCTTATATATTGCGTTTTTGACAACGCTTACCGAAAGACCTGCCGATATGTCGGCAACCTCGGCACCGTCTTTTTGTGCCTGCTTTACGGAGGAGTTCATAAAGACGGTACAGCGAGTTCCGAGCTGTACGGGACGGCTTGCAAAAAGAGCCATCTTGCTGAAGTCGGAAATGGAATATCCAAGACTCTTTGCAAATGTTTCAAGGAACGAGCCGCAGCCTGAGGAGCAAGCCTCATTCAGCATGATGCTGTCAATCGCGTTGTTTTTCACCTTAAAGCACTTTATGTCCTGACCGCCTATGTCAAGAATAAAATCCACATCGTTTTTGAAATGCTTCGCGGCACGGAAATGCGCCATAGTTTCAACAATTCCGAAATCAATGCCGAAGGCGTGCTGTATAAGCTCCTCGCCGTAGCCTGTGGCGGCAGAGCCGCAAAGCGTGATTCTGTCGCCGCAAAGAAAGTAAATGTGCTCAAGCTGCTTTCTGACAACCTCCACGGGATCTCCTTTGTTTGAATCGTAGAAGGAGTAGAGAATCTCAGCGTTTTCGCCTATAAGCACAAGCTTTGTGGTTGTGCTTCCGCAGTCAATGCCGAGGAAGGCGTTTCCTGAGTAGTCTTCGATGCTTGCCTGCGAAACGGTAGCCTTTTTGTGCCTGTCGGAGAACTCAATGTATTCGTCTTTTGATGAAAAAAGCGGTTCAAGCGTCTGGATGCTGGTGTTTGCACCTGCCGCTTTTTCAATAGCCTTGCAAAGAGCCTCATAGGTGAAGCTTGTGTCCTGCTTTGATGCATAAATTGATGCACCGAGTGCTACTGAAACCTTCGCATACTGCGGGAACACGGCGTTTTCGGGAGAAAGACCGAGAGTTTCCACAAAACGCTTTTTCAGACCCTCGTTAAAGCTTATGGGACCGCCGAGGAACATGACCTTTCCTTCGATTTTCCGTCCCTGTGCAAGACCTGCAATGGTCTGATTTACAACCGACTGGTATATGCTTGCCGCAATATCCTCTTTTCTTGCACCCTGATTCAACAGAGGCTGTATGTCGGTTTTTGCAAAAACGCCGCAGCGGGATGCTATCGGATATATTTTGCTGCTGCCGAGACTGAGCTCGTCAAGCTCGTCGGGCGTCACGTCAAGAAGGGTTGCCATTTGGTCGATAAACGCACCCGTACCGCCTGCACACGTGCCGTTCATTCTCTGGTCAATACCGCCGTCAAAGAAAATGATTTTTGCATCCTCTCCGCCAAGCTCAACAACAACATTTACGTCGCTTGCAAGCTTTTTTGCCATTTCAGCCGTTGCAAAAACCTCCTGAACAAAGGGAATGCTTGCTTCCTGTGCCAGTCCGAGACCGGCAGAGCCTGAGATGGCAAGCTTTATTTCTCTGCCATCAAGATGCGGCTTTGCCTGCTTAATAAGCTCCAGGGTTTTTGCTCTTACCATCGAAAAGTGCCTTTCGTACTTTTCAAATAACAGCCTTTCGCCGTCTATTACAACAATCTTTGCGGTGGTTGAGCCTATATCAATACCTACGGTTATGTAATTCTGATTTATAGCTTTTGGTTGTTCAATTATCTTGTTCATAATTTCCCTCCGCGAATAGCCAAGAAAAATGTCGATTTCTCAATAATTACTACATATTATATTATATCTGTGTTAAATATCAAGGTGATAAAGTTTAATATTATATAAACGTTTAATTGCATTATGCAACGAAAAAAAGCATCGGCAAAACGCCGATGCCTGAAAACGAGACATATTTTACTTTTTGAATAATGAGATAAGGCGGAAAAGCAGGAACATGATAATGTTTGAGATGACAATGGCAGCACCCGTCGGAAGGTTAAAAATAACCGAAGCACAAATGCCTGACAAAAAGCAAACCACAGATACAATTCCCGAGCATATTACAACACCCTTGAAGGTTTTGCAAAGACTCATTGAAGTGAGAGACGGGAAAATGATAAGACTTGAAATGAGAAGAGCTCCCATAAGCCTCATTCCGAGAACGATTATAAGTGAGGTGAGTATTGCCACAAGACCGTTGTAGAAGCCTGCCTTTACACCTGTTGCCTTTGAGAAGGTCTCATCAAAGGTTATGCCGAAAATCTTGTTGTAGAACAGAATAAAGAGAATAAGTACGGGAAAGGAGACGGCAAGGCTGAGTATAACGTCACTTTCCGAAAGACCGAGAATTGTGCCGAACATATAGCTGTTGAAATCCTGATTCATGCCTGTCGAAAGGGAGGAGGCGACAACGCCTACCGCAAGTGCCCCCGTAGATACGAGTGCTACCGCCGAGTCCCCCTTGAGCTTGCTTGAGTCCCCGAGCCTTAAAAGCAGAAATGCCGCCGCAATAACGACAGGGATTGCCACGGCAAGAGGCGCAAGCCCGAGTGCCGACGCCACAACCACCGAGCCAAAGCCCACATGGGAAAGCCCGTCGCCTATCATGGAATAACGCTTGAGTACAAGACTCACCCCCAAAAGAGAGGCGCACAGAGATATAATGATACCCCCTAAAACTGCCCTTTGCATGAAGGGCTGGGAAAGCATGAAGAATAAGGTGTCCGTCATTTTGTTACATTCCTTTGCGTGAAAAAGATTAGGCTCTCAGCTTTCATTTCCCATGAAAACTCTGCCTGCCTCAGAGGAAAGATAGTTCTCGGTTTTTCCGAAATAAAGCTGCTTTCCCATAAGGTGAAGCATATGGGTGGAGTATTTGAGGGATGCGCGTATGTCGTGGGAAACCATGATGATTGTTATGCCGTGCTCGCGGTTGAGATGGTATAAAAGCTCATACATTTCCTCTGTTGCCACAGGGTCAAGTCCCGTCACAGGCTCGTCAAGGAGTAAAAGAGACCCGGTTGCACATAATGCCCTTGCAAGCAGCACCCTTTGCTGTTGACCGCCCGAAAGGCTGCGGTAGCATTTGTTTTTTAAATCCGAAATTCCGAGAATTGCCATGTTGTCAAGGGCGCATTTTTTGTCATTTGCACCGTAAAAACCAAAGAGCTTTTTCCTGCCGAGACATCCCGTCAGCACAACCTCATATACCGAGGCGGGAAAGTCCTTCTGAGCGGGTGTCTGCTGCGGAAGATATCCAATTTGATTCTGCTTTAAGCCATCAAGAAAATGTAAATGCCCCGACGAGCATTTTATAAGACCCAAAAGAGCCTTGATAAGGGTTGATTTTCCCGAGCCGTTTTCACCGACAACACAAAGATAATCTCCCTTTTCCACCTGAAAGGAAAGGTTTGTTACAACATCTGTGCCGTCATAGCCGAGACATACGTTTTTTGCTTCTATAAGTGCCATATTATTCACATAAAGCCTTTCTTAAATTCTCTGCGTTTTTCATCATCAAATCGTAGTAGGTAATGCCTTCCTCAAACTCCTTTGCCGTAACATTGTGGCAGGAATGAAGAGTGAGGATTTCGGCATTGGTGCCTTCGGTGACACTCTTTGCGATTTTGCCGTTGGAAAATTCGATTGTAAAAACATAACCGAACCCTTCATTTTTTACCCTTTCAGAAAGGGCAGCAATAACCGAAGCACTCGGCTCTGTGCTTGAAGAGCAGCCGGGGTATGCGGCATGATATTTCAAATTGTAATGGTTTGCAAAATGGGTAAAGGGAAAACGGTCTGCAACAATAACAGTGTCTCTTTTTGCCTCTGACATAATAAGTGAAAATTCGCTGTCAAGCTGCGAGAGAAGAACGAGATAGCCTTCAAGATTTTGACGGTACCTGTCGGAGTTTTCGCTGTCAATGCTGCAAAGAGCTTCACAGATTTTTTTGCAGATTTGTTCCGAATTGTGAGGCAGAGTCCAAACGTGCTCGTCGTATTCGTGACTGTGACCTTCATGCGAGTCGGGATTATGTTCTTCGTGGGCTTCTTTTTCACAAATGTCCATAAAGGATATAACCCTTGATGAGCTGTCTCCGGAGTCAATCAGATTCTTTGCCCATAGGTCGCTTTCGCCTCCGGTGTATATAAATAAATCGCAGGAGGACAGAGCAAAAATGTCCGACGGGGTCGGCTCAAAGGAGTGAACCTCGCTGCCGGGGGATATCAGCATATTTATCTCAACACCGTCTACTCCCTCTGTCAGCTGTCTTGCAAAATCGTAGTGGGGAAAGGCGGTGACCACGATTGAAAGAGTATCCCCTCCGTCATTGCTTTTGGTGCACGCACCAAAGGATAAAACCGTTATAAGGCATATAATTACACTTAAAATCTTTTTCATAAGACCTCTCATAAATCGAAATTGAAAACCATTTTCATATTGCTTATGAGTATACCACAATAAAACGGGTTTGTCAAGAAAAAAAGACAGCATGCCGTTGACATAAGAAGGAATTTTTTATATAATTTGTGTAAGATGCAGGTGATGCATATAAAAAAGGATATATCGACGGGGGAAAATATGTTTGAAGTAAAAAAGCTTGTTTCGGTTGACGGCGTTTTCGCACTTATTGATTCACAAAAGGGTCCCGATTTTCACTTTGACGGCGAAAGCCATCCCTTTTGGGAGATGGTGTTTGTCAAGGAAGGAAAGGTAGGCGTTTCTGCCGATGAAAGAATATATAGTCTTTCGGCGGGGGATGTTATATTTCATAAGCCAATGGAGTTTCACAGAATATGGGCATTGGATAACACAAGTCCGAGGCTTAATATAATCACGTTTTCGGCTTCGGGAGAAAAGACGGCGGCTCTTGAAAATATGACGGCACATCTTGATGAAGACGGTATAAAGCTTGTCACAAGAATTGTGGATAAGGGCAAGCGTGCATTTGTGTTCCGCAAGGGAAATATCATTGATTGTGCAGCAGATGAAAGACTGTGTCAGGAGTACTGTAACTATATTGAAATATTCCTGCTTTCGCTGACAAATAAAAAACTTGGCGAGCCTCTTTGCACCGATTCTTCATCAGACTCAAAGCTCTTTTCCGATGTTGTGCTTTACATGAGGGAAAATATCGGTGCAAAGCTTTGTGTTGAGCAAATAGCAAACGAGTTTTTTGTAAGTCCTTCAAGAATAAAAAAGCTGTTTTCCAAATACTCGGGAATAGGTGTAATCGGATACTTCAATAACATGAAGGTGCTGGAGGCAGGCAGACTTCTGTCTGACGGATATACCGCAAGCGAGACGGCGGAAAAGCTCGGCTTTGCAAATCAGTTCTATTTCTGCACCGTTTTTAAGAAAATCACCGGCACAACACCCTCGGAATTTAAAAGAAAATAATAAAACCTTTCACATTTATATATATGTATATATCTCTATTGACAAATTAATAACAGCATATTATAATGTATTCTGGAACAATTTGGGAATACTCTTACTTTCGCAGATTCGTGACAGTCGGTAAAGACGAGTGCCTTTGATTGTTTCCCCCACACCCACATTATAGGAAATAAACACCATTGACGAAAAATTAAGGAGAAAGAAAAAATGAATTTTCAAGACGTTTTAACAATGCTTATGGGTCTTGTGCTTTTCCTCTTTGGTATGAACCTTATGGGTGAAGCACTTGAAAAAAGGGCGGGAAATAAGCTTAAAGATATTCTCGCAACACTCACATCCAGTAAAATCAAGGGACTGCTTTTGGGTGCTGTCGTCACTTGCGTTATTCAGTCCTCCTCTGCCACAACGGTAATGGCAGTCGGCTTTGTAAACTCGGGCCTTATGACCCTCGGTCAGGCAATCCCCGTAATAATGGGTGCCAATATCGGTACAACCATTACCTCATGGATTTTGTCGCTTTCGGGACTTTCGGGTGATGCCTGGTACATTACCATATTCAAGCCCGCAACCTTTGTTCCCGTTCTTGCGGTAATCGGTATTGTTTTTTTCATGTTCATCAAAAAGGCAAAGTATAAGGACATAGGTCTTATACTTATAGGCTTTTCGACCTTGATGTTCGGAATGGAAACAATGTCCGGAGCTGTAAAGGTGCTTAAAGACGTACCTGAATTTGCAAGTCTGCTTACAAGATTTGAAAACCCCATTCTCGGTGTTATTGCAGGTGCAATTATTACGGGTATCATTCAGTCGTCATCGGCGTCGGTCGGTATTCTTCAGGCGCTTGCCGGTGCTACGGGCGCAGTTACTGTCGGTGCAACCATTCCCATCATCATGGGTCAGAATATCGGTACCTGTGTTACAGCCATGATTTCCTCTGTCGGTGCGAATAAGAACGCAAAGAGAACGGCGGCGGTGCATCTCTACTTTAACATTATAGGCACTGTGGTTTCACTTACTGTCTACATGATTGTTACAAGCTTTGTGACAATTCCGGTGCTTTCAAATCCCGCCGACCAGTTCAGCATTGCGGTGGTGCATACGGCGTTTAATGTTATCTGCACACTCATTCTCTTCCCCTTTGCATCGGGACTTGAAAAACTTGCCACTCTCACCGTCGGCAACAAGAGGGGCGAAAACGATAAGACAATCATGCTTGACGAACGTCTGATAACAACCCCCGCTATTGCCATAAGCCGGTGTAAGGCGGCGGTTAACGAAATGTCGGCACTGTCACTTGAAGCATTGAACAAAACCTTTGATATGTTCGGCGCATTCAATGAAAAAACCTTCGATGTGATTGAAAAAACCGAGGATGAGGTAGATAAATACGAGGATACCGTCGGAACCTATCTTGTAAAGCTTTCGGCTTCAAACCTCACACCCGAAAACTCCAGAGAAGTAACAAAGCTTCTTCACACAATAGGCGACCTCGAAAGACTTTCCGACCATGCCGTAAATATTGCAAAATCCCTGCAGGAAATGTCGGATAAAAAGCTGAGCTTTTCACCCCGCGCAACAAATGAGATTAAAATCATGATTGAGGCGGTAAGAGAAATTACAAGCCTTGCAAACGAATGCTTTGTTTCCGACGATCTTAAAACGGCATATCTTGTAGAGCCTCTTGAACAGGTTATCGACTATTTAAAGGATGAAATCAAGAAGGGACATATACAGAGACTTCAGAAGGAAGAATGTACAATTGAAATGGGCTTTGTGCTTTCCGACCTTATTACAAACCTTGAGCGTGTTTCCGACCACTGTTCAAATATTGCAGGCTGTGTAATCGAGCTAAGCAAGGATGAGCTCAGCCTTCACGAGTACTATCACGAAATCAAGGAAATCGGCGACTTCAGAACAGAATACTTCAACAAGAAGTACGATATGTTCAAGCAAAAGTACGCTTTGGAAAAATAAAATCGTAACTTGAGGCGGCTGTGTCCGCCTCGTTTGTTTTTTTGTAAAAAAAGCAGATGCCGTATCGGCATCTGCAAAGGATTGTATTCTCAGATTATACTTCTACCTTGTAGCCGACCGAGTATTCTTCGTTCGGCTTTAATATTCTGATGTAGGGCTTGTCCTCGAAGTTTCCGCTTTCGCCGATTACGGGAGGAAGTCCGTTCCAGGGTTCAAGACAGAGATAGGGCGACTGCTTTCCGGGGGCGGTCCAGAGAACAAGCTCTGAAAAGCCCGTGTAGTCAAAGGTAAGATGAACCTCTTGCGTTTTCTTGTTTACAATGGAAACCTTGTTGCTCTTTACACCCTTGACAAAGAGAGCATCAACGTCAAAATCCTTGTAGCATAATTCCCATTCTTTGCCCTCAAGACGCTTGTCAATTACAAAATCGTCACAGTATCTCGACTTTTCATCGCAGTGACCTATATCGCAGTTTTCATCCTGCTCAAATACAAGCTTGTAGTTTTCAATGCCGTCTTCAAGTAAAAATCCGGGATGGCCGCCTATGCAGAAGGGCATATCCTTCTCACCCTTGTTTGTTACGGTATAGGTTGTGGAAAAACCGTTATCACATATTTCGTGGGTGATTTTGAAGGAAAACTCAAAGGGATAGTTCTTTAGGGTTTCCTCACTCTCGCGCAGTTCAAATACCACCTTTGTGTCGGCAGATTCGATTAAAGCAAGCTCGCTTTGTCTTACAAAGCCGTGACGTGTGGGAATGCAGCATTCCTTGCCTCCGATAAGGGTTTTGCCGTCAATAAGAGAGCTTACAAAGGGGAAAAGTGCCGGTGCTCTTCCCGGCCAGTATCTCTCGTCGCCTGTCCATACATATTCCTTGCCGCCTTTTTTGAAGGAGATGAGCTCTCCTCCGTGAGTTCCGGCAACGGCTTCGATGCCGTTTTTCTTTAATGTAACTGTCATAATGTGCCTCCTTGATGTTTTTTCTTTACAGATACAGTATAAAACAAATCACGGCATTTTTCAAGTATTTGGCTTGACTTTTTAATGCGGCGGTTATAGAATAAAATTGTAATTTGTATGAGAGGATGAAGAATATGTCAAAGAGCTACGATGTTGCGGCGTTTATATGGCCGAGCTATACGGGCGATGAGCCGAGAAGCAGAATCTTTTGGCCCGAGGGATACGGTGAATGGCAGACGGTAAAGGCGTTTAAGGGATATATTCCCGAGGAAAAGTGGCCGAGAAAGCCTCTTTGGGGATATGTGAACGAGGCAGACCCTTATGTTATGGAAATGGAGATTGAGGCGGCGGCAAGCCACGGGGTAAACGTGTTTATATATGACTGGTACTGGTTTGATAACCGCCCGTTTCTTGAAATGTGCCTTGATAACGGCTATATGAAGGCGAGAAACAATGATAAGGTGAAGTTCTATATCATGTGGGCAAATCATACGGCAACAAGCCTTTGGGATAAGAGAACTGCTGAGCTTGGCACTCCTATATGGGACGGTGCCGTTGACAGAAAAAGCTTTGATATAATTGTCAGAAAAACGGTGGATATGTACTTCTCACACCCATCTTATTATAAGATAGACGGAAAACCCGTATATATGATTTATGACCTTTCCAATCTTTTGCGGGGACTTGGGGGAATTGAGAATACCAAAAAGGCTCTCGATTATTTCAGAGAAGAAACGGTAAAGGCGGGCTTTCCCGGACTTGAGCTGCAGCTTACGCTCAGAAGCGAGGCAAGCATGAATACCACAGGCTTTGATGCGGCGTTTGAAGGAAACCTTGTGGATGCCGTACACCAACTCGGCTTTGACAGCGTGACACATTATCAGTTTGCACATTTTGCAAATCTTGACAGAGATTATCTTGAAATCCTTGAAGAGGTAAAGGCGGAATGGGATAAGATGGAAAAGCTGTTCAATATCCCGTATTATCCTCATATTTCGGTAGGCTGGGATACCTCCCCGAGATACAATAAGCTCACGGGTGCGGTTGTCAGAAACAATACCCCCGAAAATGTCAAGCGCGGCTTTGAAATGGCGAAAGAATATCTTGACTGCCATCCGTCTCTTAAGGCTCCGCTTGTTACGGTCAATAGCTGGAATGAATGGACCGAGACAAGCTATCTTGAACCCGATGACCTCTATGGCTACGGATATCTTGAGGCGATAAGGGATACCTTCAAGGACTGAGCTTTTACGTGATTTTTCGTGTAAAATTGAATAAAATTAAAAAATTAATTCGTCACATCCCATATATTTCAATTGAAAAATATGTACTAATTGCCAAACTTTGTGTGAAAGACTTGACTTTTGCACACTTAATTAGTATAATGTAAAATGAATAATCCCTTTTTGAATTATTCAAATATAATTTTTGGAGGAAACACTCATGAAGAAGACATTAAGTCTCGTTCTCGCGTGCCTTATGCTCCTTGCGGTTGTTACAGGCTGCGGCGCAAAGGTCGACAAAATCGTGCTCGCAACAGGCGGCAACACAGGTACATATTATGCATACGGCATGGCTATGGGCCCCATCCTTGCTGAAAAGACAGACATTAAGTTTGACGTTCAGTCCACAGGCGCATCCAAGGCTAACATCCAGCTTATTCAGGTTGGTGAGGCTGACATGGCAGTAGTTCAGAACGACGTTATGTATTATGCATATACAGGCACAGACCTTTTCACAGGTGAACAGACACAGGACTTTGCAGCAGTGGCAGTTCTTTATCCCGAGCTTTGCCAGATTATCGCTACAAAGGACAGCGGCATCAAGACAGTAGCAGATCTTGCAGGTAAGCGCGTATCCGTAGGCGACGCAGGCAGCGGTGTTGAATTCAACGCAAAGCAGATTCTTGAAGCATACGGTATTGATATGAACGCTGATATCGAAAAGCAGAACCTCGGCTTCGGTCCCTCCGCAGATGCACTTAAGGACGGCAAGATTGATGCTTTCTTCTGCGTAGCAGGTATTCCTACAACAGCTATCACAGACCTTGCAATGAGCACAGACATCACGGTTGTTGCGGTTGAAGACGAAAAGTTCGACGAGCTCAGCGCAAAGTACGGCTTCTATACACAGCAGACAGTTCCCGCCGGAACATATAACGGCATGGAAGAGGATGTAAAGACAGTTGCTGTTATGGCTACATACATCATTGATAAGGATGTTCCCGAAGAAGCAGTTTACAATATTACAAAGGCTATGTTTGAAAATAAGGAAGCTATCGCAGCTGCACACGCAAAGGGCGCAGAGCTTGATGCGGCAAAGGCAGTTGAGGGTATCCCTGCAGAAGTACCGCTTCATCCCGGTGCTGCAAAGTATTATAAGGAAATCGGCGTAATCGCTGAATAAGCCTTAAAACTTTAATGAACAAACACTCATTCGCAGCCGTAGTTGTGTTTATGATTACGGCTGTGATGTTTTGTTTACTCTCCTGCGAGCAAAAGGATGAAACGAAGGACAGGGGAAGCACAAAGGACACTCTGGTTCTTTGTTATTCCGAAACGGATAAGATAATTGAAAGCTTTGACGTTGTCGAAGGAGACGAATTTTCTGTTGAGTTTATACATTCCGTAAATAAAAGCCCGGTCAAGGATGTTTTTGTAATCCGCGACGGAAAAATCTTTGCCGACAGAACCGTTTATTCCGCATTCGGTGCGGGGGTTCAAACGGAGATTGAAGAGGGACAGACGCTCGAATACGACGAAAACGGAAACATGATAGTTTCGGGTTTTGACATAGAGTTTCCGCGGGTAAAATATATAGTGGGAACGGTGTCTGACCATGTGCTCTCTATTCGGGGGGAATCTATAAGCTTAAGAGATGTGTGCGGCAAGAACGCGCATATTTACTTTGAATTGAGATAGGAGGAAAATCATGTCGGAAAACATGGAAATACAGAACTCTAACATAAATGCAGAGGATCTTATGGCTGAATTTGACCGAGAGTCCAATACCAGAAGGTTCACGGGTATTCCGTCATTAATAGTAAAGGTGCTGTTTATAGCCTTTGCCGTATTTACCTTCGGAACAAGATTTTTCACGCTTCCCGAACAGGTCAGAATGTCCTCGTTCCTCGGAATTATAATGTTCCTCGGCTTTTTGGTGTATCCGCCCTATAAAAAACAGACCAAGAGAAAGAATTTTATACCTTGGTACGATTTTGTTCTTGCAATAGTCGGTGCTACACCCTTTATGTACTATGCATTCAACTTCGATACAATCACAAGACGCGCCGTTATGATTACAGACCTTGATAAAATCATGGGCGTTATCGGTATTGTAATGCTCTTTGAGCTTTGCAGACGTGCGGTAGGTGTACCGATACTCTTTGTTGCAGGCGGATTTATTGCATATGCCTTTGCATACGGCAAGAGCCTTCACTCAATTGTATATAACCTTTTCTATACAACCAACGGTATCCCCGGAACACCCCTTAATGTTTGTTCAACCTTTATAGTATTCTTCATTATTTTCGGCGCATTTCTTGAAAAGACGGGTATCGGTAACTTTTTTGTAGACCTTGCAAACTCTATTGCAGGCTGGGCAAGCGGCGGACCTGCAAAGGTTGCGGTTATCTCCTCTGCCCTTGAAGGTATGTATTCAGGCTCCTCCGTTGCAAATACTGTCGGAAGCGGCTCGATTACAATTCCTACAATGAAGAAGATAGGTTACAGACCTGAATTTGCGGCGGCAGTTGAGGCGGCAGCCTCCACAGGCGGTCAGATAATGCCTCCTATTATGGGTGCTGCGGCGTTTCTTATGTCAGAAATCACAGGCATCTCCTATGTAACAATTGCGGTAAGTGCCATTCTTCCTGCGGCGCTTTACTTTGCGGGAATCTTTATGATGATTCACTTTGAGGCAAAGAAGCTCGGTCTTCGCGGACTTCCCAAGGACAGTATTCCTAGCTTCTTTAAGCTTTTTGTGCGTAAGGGCTATCTCCTTCTTCCCATTGTTGTGCTTGTAGCCATGATGTCAAGAAGCACTCCCGCACAGTCGGCTTGTATGGCTATCCTTACAACACTTGTGATTATGCTTATTACGGATGTTGTAAATGCAATCAAAAATAAGTCTTATGCAGACCTTGCCGTTGTCGGCGCACTCGGTGTTTTTGCGGTGCTGTATTTTGTGATGAATATGGGACTCGAAAACGCAGGTATCCTTGCAGGTGTTTGCTATATCGCACTTTCCTTTGTGGGTAAGCACTCCAAAGAATCGGGAAAAATTGCACTTGAAGCACTTGAAACGGGTATTAAGAATACAATGGGCGTTTCGCTTGCCTGCGGTCTTGCAGGTATAGTTGCAGGTGTTGTAACACTTACAAGCCTTGGCTCTACTCTCATTGATGTAATAGTTCCCATAGCCCAGAATAATCTCTTTATTGCACTTTTCCTTACTATGATTTGCTGTATAGTTCTCGGTATGGGCGTTCCCACAACGGCGAACTATCTCATCATGGCAACCATTACAGCTCCTATTCTTATAGAAATGGGACTTCCCACCCTTGCGGCTCATATGTTCGTGTTCTACTTCGGTATTGTAGCCGATATCACTCCTCCCGTTGCCCTTGCTGCATATGCGGGCAGTGCTATCGCAGGCTCAAATCCCTTAAAGACGGGCGTCACCGCAACAAGACTTGCAATTACGGCGTTTATCATTCCTTATATCTTTGCATATAACCCCAAGATGCTCTTTATAAATGCTACTCCCGTTGAGGTAGTTATAATTGTTGTGACAGCCTGCATCGGTATCTTTGCTCTTTCTGCGGCGCTTGAAGGATATATGTTCAGAAGAATGAAGATTTATGAAACACTTCCTCTTCTTGTCGGCGGTATTCTTCTCATTATCCCCGATAACCTTCTCAGTGCAATAGGCTTTGCTGTTGTGGCAGTTGTAGTTGTTATTCAGATTCTTGAAAGACATAACGATAAAAAGAAGCTTAATTCTTAAAAAAATTAGATTTGTGCACGGGTACCGGCTTTCGGATACCCGTGCTGCTAAAATATTTTCAAAAACCCCTTGACAAATGGAAAAAGGTGTGTTATTATACTTAGGACAAAGAAGCAGAGCAATCTCACCCGGCGTTAAATGAGACGTAAGGTTAATATCCGAAGGCGGCAAAAACAGGCGGTGCACGGAAGTGTACTTCGATGCTTTGCGGCGAATGTGGGTGTTGTTGTTTTGCGAAGGTTATTTGACCTTCGTTTTTTGTTTTGCCGAAAGGTAATTTTTTTGGAGGTGTTATTTATAGCAACCAAGGAGCTTTCTATCAACGAAGAAATCAGAGCCAAGGAAGTCAGAGTAATCGACGATAACGGCGAGCAGGTAGGCGTAATTGCAGTATCTGCGGCGTTGGCAAAGGCTTATGAAAAAGGTCTTGACCTCGTTGAAATCTCGCCCAATGCCGTACCTCCCGTATGCCGCATAATGGATTACGGAAAGTACAGATTTGAAAGAGAGAAAAAGGAAAAAGAACAGAGAAAGAAGCAGACAACAATCGATATCAAGGAAATTCAGCTTTCCTGCCGTATCGACACCCATGATTTTGAGACCAAGCTCAAGCACGCACGCAAGTTCCTTGAGAATGGCGCAAAGGTTAAGGTTTGTATCAAATTCAAGGGAAGAGAAATGAGCCATACCGCAATAGGACTTGAGGTAATCGAAAAGTTCGGCGAGGCTTGTACAGACATCGGTGTTATCGAAAAGAAGCCCGTTCTTGACGGTCGCCAGATGATAATGTTTGTAAACTCTAAGCTCAATGTGCCCCAGACGGGCTCCAAAAAGGCCGCAAAGGCAGAATAAAGGCGCGGTCAATCCAAAAGTGTTAAAATTATAATTGAAAGGATGTTATTTCAGTGGGAAAGCAGAAGTCACACAAGGCGACAGCAAAACGTTTCAGCGTTACTAAGGGCGGAAAGGTTAAGTATAACCAGAGCCTCAGACGTCATAAGCTCGGTATCAAGACACCTAAGAGAAAGCGTCAGCTCAGAGGCGGTGCAATCCTCAGCGAAAGCTTTGCACCTACAATCAAGAAGCTCATTCCTTACGCATAAGACGCGTAAACACCAAATTGAAATTGAAAGGAAAGTGACATAAATGGCAAGAGTAAAAGGCGCTCTTAT
The DNA here is from genome assembly GCA_045541355.1 of Eubacteriales bacterium. GTDB lineage: Bacteria > Bacillota > Clostridia > Oscillospirales > CAG-382 > UMGS1387. The sequence goes on from JAZQIW010000046.1 coordinate 63,114, forward strand.
GACAAGAAAGAGACGTAATAAGGTATTAAAGGCAGCTAAGGGTTACTGGGGTGCAAAGTCTAAGCACTTCAAGATGGCTAAGCAGGCTGTTATGAAGAGTGGAAACTACGCATTCGTAGGCAGAAAGCTTAAGAAGAGAGACTTCAGAAGACTCTGGATCACAAGAATCTCTGCACAGGTTAAGGCTGTTGACGCAGACTTTAACTACTCCAGATTCATGAATGGTCTTAAGAAGGCAGGCGTAACTCTTAACAGAAAGATGCTCGCTGAAATCGCTGTAAGCGATAAGGCTGCTTTCGCAGCACTCGTTGAGCAGGCTAAGGCTGCTCTCTAATTCGCATTATCCATACCTGTCCACCAACGCTTCGTCGTTGGTGGATTTTTTGCCTTCCGGTGAGATAGTAACAAATGTTTGGTTTTCCACCTTTTCTTTAGAAAAAGAAAAGGTTCGCCAAAAGAAACCGCAAAAGGAACATTTCTTTTTTTGATTTGAACAACACGTATTATTCTCGATTGAAGCGATTCGCTGATGCCTTTTTGCATCAGCGAATTTTTTCTTTTTTCTTTTTTTAAGTTACATTTTTGTTTGGGAGGAGTTCCGCGGCTTGCCGGACAAAAATGTAATTGTTAAATGTAACCGAAAAGAATAAACAATCAGAAAAAAGAGTTACATTATTATATATAATATATAGCAAACGAAAGAGAAAAGAATAAAGAAAAAGAAAAAGAACAAGAAAAAGAAAAAGAACAACTCCCCCTGTAACATTATTGTAGCATAAGCGTAACCTTACTGTTGTTGAAAAGAATCAAAACACACTGTATAATAAAAACACAAAAGGAAAAAAGAACTATAAAGAACCTTTTGGAAATACAAGTAATAATAACATGTAAAAGATAGTTGTGTTACACTTATGTTACACTTCAAAAAAAGTTATTGCAAAAAAATAACACTTGTATTATGATAATATCGTAACAAAACTAAAAGTTTTGCTATACAAAAAATTTACAGGAGGTAACTCACCATGAGAAATTTCAAGAAATTTCTTACACTCGTTCTCGCAGTAATGATGGTAGTAAGCGCAATGTCCTTCTCCACATCTGCAGCAAGAACAGTATTTGAGGACGTTGACACAGAAAACGAAGTACTCGTTGACGCTGTTGACCTTCTCAGCTACATGGAGATTACAAAGGGTAAGGACGGCACAACATTCGGTGCTGCCGAAGACGTTACTCGTGAGCAGTTCGCTCTCTTCATGTACAGACTTATGAAGGGTGGCAAGGATGCTCCTAATGACTATCCTAACACCACAAGCTTTAAGGATCTCGATGATCCCACTTACAACTATGCTATCAGCTGGGCAAACGCAGTTGGTATCGTAAAGGGTAAGTCTGAAGAAGTTTACGGTCCTAAGGACTCCATCACACTTCAGGAAGCTTACGCAATGGTAGTTCGTGCACTCGGTTATGAAGATGCAGAAGCTCTTGCATATCCTTACGAACACATCACACTTGCTGAAAGAAAGGGTATCGAACTTGACACAGGTCTCGATTCCGACATCGACTATGAAGAAAAGCTCACAAGAGCTGACATGGCGATCATCCTTTACAACGCATTCTTCGCTGAAACAGCTGAACCCGAAATCTACACAGTAGAAAGAGGCATCGGCTACGTTGAGGGTTATGACCGTGTAACAGGCGAACCCCTTTACAGCGACTATGTACTTGAAGAATGCATCGAATACCCCAGACTTTGCGAAAAGGCATTTGGCGTATACGAAGCAACATATCAGGTAGTTGCTACTCCTAACTATGAGTATGCAGGTATGGTAAATGAGGATGACCTCGACGGTTACTATGACTTCGAAGCAACATATGATATCGGCTACGAAGCAGCTCAGGTAATGCTCACATACACAACATCCAACGCTAGAATCAGAGAATACGTTCCCGGTATTGCTTACCTCGAACCCGAACAGCTCGGTCTCGAATCCGGCGAACTCGATGCTTGGTTCCTCGGTCACTTCACAACATTCGTAACAATCGTTGACGAAAAGGCTGACGACAAGGAAATCGAAAAGGTTCTCTTCGCTGACTGTGACATGGTTAAGAAGACAGTTACAGACATCGAACTCAGCGTAGTATCTTCCAACAAGGCAGATAGCTACTATGTAGACGAAAACAACGCTAAGGTTGACGAAGACGGCAACCCTGAAATCGAAATCAACGAAGAAGGCGATCCCGTTGTTGATTACAAGCGCGGCGACAAGCTTCTCTCCGGTGAAATCGTTGCAGGCGAAGAAAAGATCTACGTTTACAACGCACCCTACAACTACACAAAGGTTTCCTACGAAGCTGAACATTCTGATGCTCTTTCCAGATATCTTGAAAGAAACAGCGACAACCTTAAGGGTATCGGCCTCCTCATGAATGAAGCTGACGGCGGCGACATCAACTACTACACAGCACTCAGCTATCCTCTCGTAACACCTATCAGCTACACAGATGAAGATGCTGAAGTTGTTAAGGACGGCTTCTTTACACAGCAGGCTATCGACCTCCTCAACGGCTACACAGTAGTAGACGACGACGACAAGATGGCAGAAGTTGGCTTCGCTGGCTTTGAACAGGTTTACTATGATGGTCTCTACGAAGCAGAACTTATCGACTGCGACGGCGACGACAGATATGAATTCATTAACTACAAGCCTTACAGCCTCTTCCAGGTTGATGCAGATGAAGAAAAGCACTTCGTTGATGACAACGATTTCGATGAAATCGCTGAAAACATCGTTGATGAAATTCCTTACATCTACACAAACGGCGCAACAGTTACAGGTGCTTCCTTCGATAACGAAGACTACGTAATCGGTTACTATTCTGAAGAACTCGAAGTAGTTAAGGTTGTTGAAGTTATCAAGCCCACAATCGCAAAGATCAAGAACATTAAGTTCAACACAGGTAAGCTCGTACTCGGCGACGGCACAAACGTTGACGCAGTAAGCGGCTGGAAGTATGTTGCTAACAAGTTCCCCATGGGTCCCGTTATCAATGGCGACCTCGAATTCGAACTTGATGTAAACGGCGACAACGTATACGATGTATACAGCGGTATCGTATTCGACGAAGATGCTCAGGTAGCATACGAAGTAGCAGCAGGCGACCTCTTCGATGAAGACTTCATCGGTGAAGAAGTTGAGCTCTACATCTACAACGGCGTTGTTCTTCACAACAAGCCCGTTGACAAGAACCTCAAGTTCACAGAAAACCTCGTTATTCCCACAACATTTGAAGGCGAAAAGCCTGTAAGATGGGTATTCGACAAGGATCTCGGCACAGATGTTTACTACATCTACGCATGGATCGATGGCGCTGAAAGATACATCCCCGTTGATTACGAAGATGTACTTCCCGAAATCATCAATCCTGAAGATGATGAAGACCTCACATTTGATTACGAAGATCAGCTCTGCGTATACACACTCACAGACGGTGTTTACTCCATCAAGTCTCTTGGTTATGACATCAACGATGACTACGATGAAGATGAAGACGAAGCTCCTGAATACCTCGGCGTAATCAAGGGTACAGAAGTTGAACTCAAGGAAGAAACAGTTGACGCTGTTGAATACACACTCGAAGGCGACGACGAAAACGCTCAGTACTTTGTTCCTAGACAGGAAGGTCTCGGCCTCAAGAAGGTTGCAGGCTCCAGATTCCAGTTTGTAGACGCTGATGGCAATAAGGTTAAAGATTTCGCAACTGACGTTGAAGACGAAACAGTTGAACTCGACTTCAAGCTTGACTTCAAGGCATACACAAAGATCGTTGTAAGACAGGAAGTTGATGACGACGAATACGAATTCGTTGAACTCGACGCTGCTGACTTCACAAAGAGCATGGAAGGCGTATTTGATACAGTTACATTCATCGTATCCAATAACCCTGAAAGCGAATCCAGAGAAAACCTCGTAGTTCTCTACGCTACAACAACAGAATTCGAATTCAAGGGCACAGTTGATAAGACTGCTTACAGAATCGTTTCTAACAACGAAGTTGAACAGGACGAAGAAGGCGATTGGAGAGTTCTCTACGACCTCTACAACCCCATCACAGGTAAGAAGGACGAAGCTGTTCCCGGTAAGGCTACTGCTAAGAAGGCTAACGGTCTCGACAACAGACTTGAAATCGGCGCACTCATCAACCTCGTTGATGGTATCGTTGATGACAAGACAATGGATGACGAAACTGACGACTTCAAGTATAAGGTAGCTGATATGGATACAGCAAACCTCGTATGGATCACAGAATACGACGAAGCTGAAGGCTGGATCTCCGTAGTTCCTGCTGAATCCACGGACGACGTTGAAGCTCCCGTAGCTAACGGCTGTAAGGATTGCTTCGATGAACAGCTCGAAGCTTACGAAGGCTACTACTACGATATCGAAGGCGCTCTCGTTGACGAAGAACTCAACGAAAACGAAGGTAACTACATTACAATTGATGACAGCACAGTTATCACAGTAATGGAAGGCGACAAGAACAACATGTTCCAGTGGGGCTCCATCGCTCTCGCTAACAAGTCCGTTCTCGCTGATCCTTCTGAAGATTACCTCTGCTACAACACAGACAACACAGATAGAAACGGTAACTTCAAGACAGGTTACGCTGACTACCTCAAGGCTTATGTAGCACTCGATTACAGAGTAGACGACGACGAAAATCCTGTTGCTGAGTTCATCATCCTCGTTGTTCATGACGACGAAGAAGCTGCTCTCAATAACAACAACGATTGCGGCGACGACGATCACTAATTAACTAACCGTTAATTAACGGCTCCCGGTCGAAAGACCGGGAGCTTTTTTTACGCGTTTATAATGATTTTGATGCAGGAAGAAACGTGATTTAAGTCAGATGCACTAAAGATGCCGTGAAAAACGGCACTTTTTTGTTGATTTGCTCTTTCTATTGTTACATTTGTGTTACAAAACAAAAAAAGACTTGCAAAAAGACATGGCCTGTTGTATTATATTATATGTAAATTACTCTATTTGTATCAGCAAATAAATTAGGAGGGGTAAACTCAATGAGAAATTATTTGAAATTTCTTGCTACCACAATGGTTGCGGCACTTCTCGTTTGTGTTTTGTGCATGGGCGCGTCTGCAGTAACCACAGTATTTACCGATGTGGATGACAGCAACGAGGTTCTTTCTGAATCCGTAAGCCTTCTTTCCAACATTGGTGTTGCCAACGGTACAAGCGCTACCACATTTGGCACTAATGAAAACGTAACTCGTGAGCAGATGGCTGCTTTCGTTTACAGACTCTTCAATAAGGGTCAGTCCAACGAAAATGTGTCCAATATCACAAGATTTGGCGACCTTGACGACCCTACATATTACGGTTATGTTTCCTGGGCTAATAACCTCGGAATAATCAAGGGTACTTCAGAGACAACATTCAATCCCAAGGGCGGTATCACACTTCAGGATGCCTACACAATGCTCATAAGAGGCCTTGGACATGATGACGGAACTCTCAGCTATCCCTTTGATTACATTGATATGGCTGAAAAGTCTGCAATTGCACTTGATAACGGTCTTTCCTCAAGCCTTGACTACACATCTACTCTTACAAGAGGCGATGTAGCCGTAATTCTTGCAAATGCATTCTTTGCTGAAACTTCCACAGTAAGAATTGAAAAGTATGAGAGATTAATCGGCAACGGTACAGTATGGGTACTTGAAGAAAAGCCCCATAACCTTACACTTGCTGAAAACATCTATGATGTAGAAGTTGGTGAGTTCGTAGTACGTGCTACACCTAAGTATGCATTCAATGATAGCTATGACTCTTCTGTTTATGCTCCTCTCTATGACCAGTTTGATGCTGATGCAATCCAGCTCGTTGCCAAGGATAAGAAGGAACCCCTTCAGGATTTCTTCTGCTTCTTTGAAGATTCAAGACTTTCCGGCGCTGCAGATGATTATGTAATGAGAACAATCGAAGTTTTCTATACATATAATGAAGAAGCTGACGAACAACGAACTCTTGATAAGGTTTACTTTGCAAGAGGCGATTATAAGGTTCTTGAAACCAATAATGCTGCCGGTGCATATCGTGATGCCGAAAACCCTGACGACTACTACGCAGGCGCAAGCGGCTACGAAAAGGTTGAAGGCTATGTAACAGTAGGCGACGAAAAGATTTACTTCTTTGACGCACCTTACAGCTATATTAAGCCCAACTACAATTCCATTGTAAATAAGCTTTCCGGTGAAGACCTTGCAGAAGCAAAGGAAATTCTCAGAAATGAAGAAAACGTAAAGCTTATCAATATCAAGTGTCTTGACCTTGAATATGATACATATTCCTACTATCTTGACGATGTGGCTGTTGACACAACAGAAGACCTCATCGTAAACCTCCAGAGAATCTACTCCAGAGGTGTATATAAGATTAAGTTCATGGATATGGACGGCAACGGCATTTATGAATATGCTCATTATAAGCCCGCAACCTACGGCTTTATGGACGGCAATGACAGTGACTACTTCTCAACAAAGATGACTGACAATGCTCCTGTCAGAGTAAGCTCCATAGGTTCCGACTATGACCTTGAATTCAAGCCCGTTATTTACTATAATGGTGCAAAGATTACAGGTACATCCTTCAAGGAAGGCGACCTTGTTGTTGCATATCTTAACCCCGAAGCTAACATGATTGAAGTAATGGGTGTTGTTAAGCCTTACCGCGGCTATGTTGCAACAATCAGAAGAAATCACTGCCAGGTTAAGATTGATAACATTATGTTCTCCGGTGCTTATTCATACAGAGTTGTAGAAAACTTCTATGACGGTGATGATTCTCACTGGGATAACTACCATGCAGCAAGCTACCAGTTCAAGAGACATGAAGCATCCAACGCTCAGAACTATTCCAAGCTCAGCCAGCAGCAGGCACTTCACGGTGAGCTTGTTGATATCTACGCTTATAAGGTATTCGGTCAGAGCAACATTCTCTACTATGACCATATAGAAGATGCACACCTCGAATTCGGTCCCGATGAAATCATTATTCCTATCGGTAACCTCGATAGCGAAGGCGGTGCAAATACAACAACAACAAAGAGCGAATTTGATCCCGATATCGGAGATACATGCTACTATGTAAAGTCCTACATTGGCGGCAAGACAAAGTATATTCCTCTTGATGTTAAGGATATGTTCCCCACCATCATGGAAGACTACGAAGACGGCAACTATGTAATAGGTAACGTAAAGGGTCAGGGCGATGAAATGGCTTATGTTGATAAGCTCTGTAAGTTCACAATTGACTCAAAGGGTCTCTATACACTCGTTCCTATTCTCCATGCAGAGGACGAGCCCGATGTAGAAGGTGCTGAGGGCGCATATGCCGGCATCAGCAGAGATCCTGCATCCATCGTTTCAAAGGGCAATAATAAGCTCTACGGTAATGACCTCGGTTATGATAACCGCGCAAAGATCAATAAGATTGCAGGCACAAGATATGAGCTTGTAAGCTCTGTAAGCGGCGAAACACTTCTCGGTGATTTCATTGATGACGGCGAAACAATCAAGTATTTCAATATTACGGATACTACAAGAATTGTTATCAGAAACTCCACTGTAAACAGCGGTAAGGAAAAGATTGAATATCTTGAATTCGATAACACAACCTTCCTCGGTTCCGTACATGAAAATGTTGACCTTGTAAACGTACAGTACGTTCTCAGAGGTAACCCCAATGCCACAAATCGTGCAGACCTTGTGATTCTTTACGCAGAGGCAAATGACTTTGAATTTGCTGAAAGATCCATCGAAGATGGCTGGAGAATAGTTGCTTCCTCCGACATTTCCGATGATGAAGAGGGTCTTTACAGAAACTACTATACACTTCTCAACCCCTTCACAGGTCTTGTTGAAGAAAACGTTCCCGGTGATAGCTCTTCCTCAAAGATAAGAACTCTCACAGATGCGTTTGAAGCAGGTACAGTAGTTGAAATCAAGTCCTCTAAGGTTGACGAAAACGGCAAGACATACGGCTTCATTGATTCAGCAAACGATGAAGGCGGTATGGTTCTTATCACAGACTTCAACACAGACTATAACTACATTACAGCTGTTCCTTATGAAGCAGTAGATGCAGCAATTGAAGAAGAAGTTATCAAGTGCGAAAAGTGCTATAAGGACTTCATTGAAACCTATACATACCTCGGCTATGAAGAAAACTTCGACGGCGAAAGATTTGTAGTAGGTCTTGATGATGACGGTAATGAACTTGAAGACGAGCCTCTCTACTATCAGATTACGGAAGATACAGCAGTAACAGTTGTTACTTATAAGGAAAAGGGTACTAAGGCTCTTACACTCGGCGAGTTCAAGCTTTCCGACATTTCTGCAATTGCTGACGGTAAGAACGAGCTCAAGAGCTATAATGAGGTAGCTAACAGAACAGGTAACCTTGAAACAAAGTATGCTAAGCATATCAAGGCATTTGTATACGCTGATGATAAGGTACACGAGGGCGAAATGCCTGAGGCAGAGTTCATCGTTGTAGTTGTTGATGCAGAAGAAGAAATACTCTTCTCCGACTACGATAACTTCCTCATGAAGAATTGTGAAGTACACGCAGATAGATAAATGTCTAAAATTACTCCCGGCTTTTGCCGGGAGTTTTTGTATTTAAACATAAAATGAAGCTCCCGACTGTATATTCTATTAGTTGGGAGTGATTTTTTTGCACGAAAACCGTACAAGAACCGGAATGTCACAAAAGAACTTTGTTTACAGCGTGATAGGAAGACTTTTAGCGGTAGTGGAAAACTTTGTCGGAAGAACAATATTTGTAAAGACACTCGGCGCAGGCTATTTGGGTATAGGAGGATTTTTCGGTAATGTTTTTTCGGTTGTGGCATTGTGTGAGCTTGGAATTGGCGCCGCAATTGCTCAGTCGCTGTATAAACCGCTTGCCGATGGCGATAGCTATAAGGTGTCGGGTATTGTCCATTATTATATAAAGGTGTGTAAAATTATAGGCGCTGTGTCCTTTGGACTGTGCCTTGCCTGCCTGCCGCTTGTGCCGCATATGACAAAGGGTGAGATTTCCGACAGGGAGATAATGATAGCCTTCCTGCTGTATAGCCTGCATATGCTTGTTTCCTATCGCCTTACCCCGAAGATTACGCTTGTAATATGCGATATGAGACTGTATGCCGTAACTGCAACACGCAGTATTTTCGGTATTGTATCGCTTGTACTCCAGAGTGCTGCACTTGTTTTTACGGGTAATTATATTTTGTACCTGTTCATTCGGGTTCTTTGCCTTGCGGCTGAAGATGTTGCTATAAACAGATACGCTGATAAGCTTTACCCGTATCTGTCCCTTAAGCTTACAGTCGGAAAAAAGTATAAAAAAGACCTTTACATTAAAGTAAAGGCACTTTTGTGGCATAAAATCGGTTCGACACTTTCAAGAAGCACCGATAGCCTGTTGCTTACCCATTACGTGGGACTGTCGGGTATGGGAAAATACTCCAATTACGCGCTTATAATCGGAACGGTAACGGCTTTTTTTGATATAGCAATAAATGCTGTGTCGGCAAGTGTCGGAAATCTCGGAGCTTGCGATAGGGGAGAGAAAAGCGAAAATGTAATGCGCAGACTTTATTTCCTGAATTTTGTGCTTCTGACCGTCGGCACCAGCGTACTTGTGTCAATACTTAACCCCTTTATAGAGGTTTGGATAGGCAGTGATATGCTGTTTGGCGAGCTTGAAATGGCGGTGATTGTGTCCAGCTTTTACTTTTCCTGTGTGCGAGATCCTGTACAGATATTTCTGCAGTCGTTTGGTCTTTTCAGGGAAAGCAGGATAATCCCCCCTCTGCGCGCAGTAGCAAACCTTGTGTTTTCGGTGCTGTTTGTAAAAAGAATCGGCGTTGCGGGAGTATTTCTCGGAACAATGCTGTCTACGGTGCTGGTGCCGCTTTGGATGGAGGTGCGGGTGCTGTATAGACATGGGTTTAATAGAAAATGTAAAGACTTTGCTTTTGAGATGGCGGGATATATTGCCTTTTCGTGCTTTTGCAGTACAGTATGCTTTTGCATGACGTCGCTTATAGAGATAACTTTTTTCGGTGTTGTAAAGAGAGCGGTGATTGCACTTTGTATTTCAATTGCTTTGCTTTGTGCTGTCTTTTCAAAAAATGTATACTTTGTGTTTTTCAGGCAGCTTGCTTTAAAATATTTAAAAAGCTTTGTCGGCGGCAGAAAAAAACTATCGTTTTAAAAAACTTTCCCTGTATTCCGTCGGCAAAAGTCCGTATATTTTCTTGAAGGCTTTCGCAAAATATGAGGGACTCTCAAAGCCACATTCGAGGCTTACATGGCGTATGGACTTTTCGGTCTCGCGCAGTAGAAACGCGGCGTTTTCGCAACGCCTTGTGTTTATGTGGAGTGTAACGGTAGAGCCGGTGTTGTCCTTGAACAGCCTTGCAAAGTGATATCTTGAATATCCGGCTCTGGAGGATATTTCGTCAAGAGTAAGCTTTTCTTTGAAATGGGCGTTTATGTATTCAATTGCATCAAGAACTGCCGCATAGCCTTTGCTGATTTTGTCGGATTCTGTGTGCTGCAGCTTTGGATAATGCCTGCATATGTGACAGACAAACTCAAGTAAACACAGCCGTGTTTCGGCAACCGAAAGACTGTCCCTTGCACATTCAGCTTGTTTTGCAATATTATTTATCAAGTCTCCCGCTTTGTCATCGTGAATGACCTCATCAAATCTGATGTTGTCAATGTCAATGCCGTTTTCTTTGAAAAAGCTGTTGTCGATGATAAGACAGTGGTATTTTACCCTGTCTGCAGTAGTTACAGCGTGAAGACATCTTGCGTTGATTATTACCATGTCGCCCTCTTTCATGGTAAGGATATCAGCATCGCAGGTTGCACTTCCTTCACCCTCCAGACAGTAGAGAAACTCGGTATTTTCGTGCCAATTAGCGACACTGCCGACATGAGCTGTCTTTATGTCGGTATGAAAGATAAATGGTAATAGGGGATTTGTCATTCTGTGCCTTTCATAAATAATCTCATTCATAAAAAACCTCAAAAAAGCAATATTATTTTATTGGATAACACAAAAATCTCTTGATTTTAGTGTAATTCTATTATATAATGAAATTGTAAATTAAGCAACATAATATCTTAAAAAATGAAAGGATGACTAAATATGTATAAGTTTCCGATCGGTGTGATAGTAGACTCTTTCAGACTTCCTACATATGATGCAATCAAGGCGGCAGCAGATATCGGTGCACAGGGCATTCAGATGTACTGTACAAAGGGAGAAAACTCACCCGAAAATTTGGTGGGCGAAAAGAGAAAAGAGCTTCTTAAGTTTGTTAAGGATAACGGTCTTGTGTTCTCCGCAATCTGCGGCGACCTCGGCCAGGGCTTTGGTCATAAGGAAAAGAATCCCGAGCTTATTGAAACATCCAAGAGAATTCTCGACCTTGCAAAGGAACTTGAAACAGATATAGTAACAACTCATATCGGCGTTGTTCCCGAAGATCCGAATCATGACAGATTTAAGGTTATGCAGGAGGCTTGCTTTGAGCTTTCAAGATATGCAGACTCCATCGGCTCTCACTTTGCTATCGAAACAGGTCCCGAAACAAGTGCAACGCTTAAGTCTTTCCTTGACACACTTGATTCCAAGGGTGTTGCAGTAAACCTTGACCCTGCAAACCTCGTTATGGTAACAGGCGACGCACCCGTTGTTGCCGTACATAACCTCAAGGATTATATCGTACATACACACGCAAAGGACGGCGTAAAATTAAAGCACGCAAACCCCGAATACCTCTACGGTGCGGTTCATCCGATTCCACAGGAAATTCTTGAATCCAGACACTATGAAGAAGTACCTCTCGGACAGGGCAGCGTTCCTTATATCCACTACCTCAAGGCACTTGAAGAGATTGGCTATAAGGGCTTCTTAACCATCGAAAGAGAAGTTGGCGATAACCCTGCAAGAGACATTAAAATTGCAATAGAGTATTTGACAAAGATTATGGAGGAAAACTAAAATGAGAGTTTCAGTAAGCTCATATTCATTCCAACAGTATATTTCAGCGGGTAAGATGACACAGCTTGACTGTGTTGCTAAGGCAAAGGAACTCGGTCTTGATACAATAGATTTTATTGAAATGAAGCTCGGTGAGAATCCTACGCTTGAAGAACAGAAGGAATATGCAAAGGAAATCAGAGCAAAGGCAGACGAGCTCGGCATGAACATCGAAGCCTACTTTGTAGGCGCACATCTTTACTATGACACACCCGAAGAAAACGAAAAAGAAGTAAAGAGAGTATGTGACCAGCTTGATATTGCAAAGATTCTCGGCTGTAAGGTAATGCGCCATGACGTATGTTACAGACTTACAAAGACGGGTAATGGCAAGAGCTTTGACCTTCAGCTCCCCACAATCGCAGAAAATTGCCGTAAAATTGCAGACTACGGTGCATCACTCGGCATTAAGACCTGTGCTGAAAACCACGGCTATATCGCACAGGATTCCGACAGAATGGAAAGACTTTTCAATATGGTTAACCACGATAACTTCGGTCTTCTTGTCGACTTCGGTAACTTCTCCTGTGCTGACGAAGACCACATCACAGCCGTATCCCGTGTAGCTCCCTACGCTGTAAACGTGCACGCAAAGGATATGCACCTTTATAGCGGAAGAGATTCCGTTCCCGGCTTCTGCAGCTCCACACGCGGCGGTAACTTCTTCAGAGGCGCTATCATCGGTCAGGGCGACGTTCCCGTAAAGCAGTGCATCAGAATTATGAAGAGAGCAGGCTATGACGGATACCTCTGCATCGAATTTGAGGGCAAGGAAGACTGCATCAAGGGTATTGAGGAAGGCTACGCAACACTTAAGCGTTATATTGCTGAGGTTGAAGCTGAATAGGCGGACATTTTTAAATTAGCTTCTCCCGAATGAGCCACTCAATCGTTGAGTGGGAGCGTCTTTTTGTTTCTTTTGTCGCGGGGAAAAAGGAACTCGGCTTTGCAGAGCCGAAATATCCCGATAATAATAGAAAGGTAGATAAATATTATGAAAATAGTAGTTTGTAACACTTATGATGAACTCAGCCGGTATATTGCTGACAGAGTAGCAGGACTCGTAAACGAAAACCCTGAATGCATCCTCGGTCTTGCAACAGGCTCAACACCCGTTGGTGCTTATGAAAAGCTGGGAGAAATGTGCAAAGCAGGCAAGGTTGATTTTTCAAAGGTTCGTTCCTTTAACCTTGATGAATACCTCGGACTTACACCCGATAATGACCAGAGCTACCGCTACTTTATGAACAAGAATCTCTTTGAAAAGATTAATATCGACATCAATAATACAAGAGTTCCCAGCGGCATTTCCGATGACCCCGATAAGATGTGCAAGGAATATGACGAGGCAATAGAAGCTGCCGGCGGCATTGACCTTCAGCTTCTCGGCATCGGCGAAAACGGCCATATCGCTTTCAATGAGCCTGCAGAAAAGCTTTATAGCGGCACACACGTAACAGACCTTACAGAGAGCACAATCAAGGCAAACTCCCGCTTCTTTGAAAAGATTGAAGATGTTCCCACACAGGCGGTAACTATGGGTATTGGCTCTATTATGAAGGCAAAGAGCATCATTATTGCGGCAAACGGTGCAAATAAGAAGGCTGCTGTGGATGTTCTCAGAAGCGGCATGATTGACACAAGCTGCCCTGCAAGCATTCTCAATGCACACAGAGACGTAACATTGGTTGTTTGCGGCTGCTAAAGACGGATGCGTTGGCAGGGGCTAAAGACCCAGTCTTGTCATTGCAAAAGAATAAAAAGAAATAAGTGTTTAAGAGCAGAAGCTGCGGTGAAAGTAATCGCGTTTCTGCTCCTTTTTTTGTTGACATACCATAAGGTGCGTGTTATAATTAAAATAGAATATTATGGTTATATCAGGTTTTCGGAAAGAGTGATGAAAGTGAAAAAAACATTTGTATCGACATTATTGTGTACTTTGATTACAGCGGTTTTGTGTACTGCTTTCTGCCTGTCGGCAGCGGCTGTATCTGTGCGGCCTGTCAGCAGTGATAAGGTGTCCTTGAATCTTGAAGAAAGAGTGACGGCAAGAGTTAAGGCATCCTTGCAGCTTGAGGCGGTAAGAAGCAATAAGACAACCGAATACGGCTTTATTGTAACAAGACTTGCACTTCTTGAGCACCACGGTGTTGCGCTTGATGACTTTTATGACGGATGTATAGACCGAATAGTTAAGGGTATATCAAGAGGCGAAATAAACGGCGAGACAATCAACGAGCATTTTCAGATTGGCGAGGACGGCTTGTATTTTGCGGCGCTTATGCGTAATCTCAATTCCGAATTCTATGACGAAACACTTGTGGCAAGACCGTATGTTGTTTATGACGGAAATACATATTACGGCGATGTAATAATGGTAAATGTAATCGACCTTATTTGGAGTTATAAGAATAACGAGGAGTATTATAACAGCCTTGACGATTATAAGAGGTCAAAGGTAGATGAGATAATAAACCTGTATTACGGTACGGTTGCCGAAAGAATAAAGGATAGAGTTGTAATTCCGGTCAATGATAATGAGTATCCTATAAGAAAGGCTTTTGATACAAGACTCGGACAGGATGTATACTATATATGTGCATGGATAGAGAATGAACTAAAGTATATTCCCGTGTGCGATGACTGTTATCCGAGGATTGTTGACGATGAGTATGTCACCGAGGCATACTGCGAAAAAATCTGCACCTATGAGTATAAAGACGGTATATATCACTTAAACCCCGTAACAGGCTTTGAAAGCCGATACAGCGGCGAGTATATCGGCATGGAACGCGAGGATATGTCGGGGCTTGACACCTATAACAAAAACCACCTGTTCTATTTTGAAGAAGAATTTGTAATTGCATCGGTCGGCGATGACGGGAAAGTTTCCTTTGATTGCTTTGACAGAGAGCTTGAGGTTGACGAGGAAACGGTAATTGTAGTGTCATGCCATGACCGGGATCAGGAAAGAACGGTGTATTTTTCCTGCGATGCCGAGACGTTTTTTGATGAAGTGTCGCAAAGCGGCACAAAAACCTTTGATAAGGCAAGCGTTGTTGTGGCAAATAATCCTGACAGTAAAACGTGTGAATTTGCCGAGATCATCTATATTTATTGTGAGGAGTTTATAAATCTTCCAAGCTCTCAGCCCGACGGTACAATTCAGGATTACATTCAAATTGATACACCCCTTGACGTTGCCGAGAATTTAATCATTCCCACAACACTTGACGGCGAAAAGCCTGCAAGATGGGTGTTCAATAAGGAACTTTGGAAAGATGTTTATTATATTTATGCACATGTAGACGGCAGAGAAAGATATATTCCTATTTCTTATGAGGATTGTCTTCCCGAAATTATAAATCCCGAAGCAGACGATGAAATTACAGTTGAATATGAAGATAAACTGTGTACATATACCATCGAGGATAACCTGTATGTCATAAAGTCTCTCGGATATGATGTTGATAATGAGACGGAAGAATATATCGGTATCGAAAAGCAAGACAAAACGGTTCTTGAAACAGAAAATGAAAACGCCATGTTTTATATGGAAGAGGCGGAAATAGAGCTTTCCTGCCTTGACGGTGTTTATTCCTGTGAGCAGACAGGCAGCTTTGAGCTTTACGATTGTACAAAAATAATTCTTCTTCTTTACCATGAAGAGTGCGGAGAATACCATTTCCATACCTTTGATGCCGAAAGCTTTGTACAAAAGGACATGACACTTTCCGATGTGTCGCTTGTGCTTTCAAATAACATAAACTCCCTTCAGAGTGAGTACCTGACAGCACTCTTTGCAAGAGGCGTAGCAGAGGAGCTTGGCGTATCTGTACCCGAGGGCGTTCATGAAAAGGGTAAATACATCGAGGACAGCGTTAATATAGACTCGATTTTGGAATTTTCAGAAAACCTTATTATTCCCACAACCCTTAACGGCGGAAAACCCGTAAGATATGTGTTTGACGAGAGTACGGGCAAGGACACGTATTATGTATATGCATATGTCGATTCCTCCTGCAGATATGTTCCTCTTGCAAACGATAGGGATTCATATCCCGCTATTATTGACTTCGGCGATTTGACAAGTCAATATCATGATAAGCTTTGCGTATATACAATCAAGGATAATAAATATGTCATAAAATCCCTCGGCTATGATTTGGATAACGAATCGGAGGAATATATCGGTATCGAAAAGGAAAATATGGCTGTGCTTGATACGGATAATGAGAGTGCCATGTTTTATAGTGAGGGCGATGCCGAATGCTTTAAGAAGGTCGAAGGAAAGGTCTTTGATCTCGGAATCGAAAGAATGGCAGAGCTTTGCGATTATACAAGGATTATAATCCGCGGGTATGATTATTATGATGAAGGGTATATCTTCCAAGAATTTGACAGCAGCAGCTTTACAAAGAGCCTTAATTTTGACAGTATTACTTTCTTTAGCTGTGTTCTTGTCAATAATCCGGATAGTAATTCGTGCGAAAAAATGGGGCTTGTCTATGCTATTTGCGATGATGAAGTGAGGTTTGATGAACCCGAACGCATAATGCGTGACAGAATCGTCTCCTACGGAAAGACGGTAAGTGAGCCGAACAATGTCTGGCGCTCGGTGTATAATGTCTATAATCCTTATACGGGACAGATGGAATACAGCGTTCCGTCGAGATTTACCGCGAGAAATGAACATTACTGCGAAATTCTTGATACGGGAATGATTGCAAGTGTACGAAACGGATATGTAGAGGAGGATGAATCCTATGCATATGCCGGAGGTCTTTCCTGGCTCTACGGCTACGATAAAGAAACGGGAATAGTAAATGTTGCACCCGAAAATGCACTTACAGACGGCGGATGTATATGGTGCATGAATAATGCCCTTTGTAATCACGAGGACACGAATAAAAACATTTTCGGAGAAGACTTCGAGGGAGAAGCTGTCAGAATAACGGAAGATACTTGTATCTCGGTAATTTCCGGCGATAAAGAGTTTTTCTTTAACTGGGGACAGATGTCAAGGGTAAGCCTTGAAGAATTTGAGACGGTTGCCGAAAGACTCCTCTGTTATGGCATAGATGCCGATGGAAACAAACGCCATGCTCCCTTTATTAAGGCATATGTGTCGTTTGATACCCGGTCGGATGAAGAATACCCCGAGGCAGAGTATATAGTAATTGCGGTGTATGACGGCGAGACGGTTTTTGAAGGGGATGAGTGCGATGAGCATAAATCCCAAAGCGACGTTTCTTATAGCGGACAGTATAGCGTAGTTGCTACAAATTCCTATTGCTTTAACTCGGGTGACGAAGAATACAGTCCTCTTGGGGATGCTTTGGGCGAAAATACACTCTTTGTTACGGCACTTGATGAGGATGCTCCCTTTGAAAGAATGTATTTTACATCAGACGAGCTGAATCTCGAAATGGATGCAGACAGCTACATAATGTCAACTCTTAATATAGAGTATATCTATGACCTTGTGGGAGGCGTACCCCATTTCAAAGAGGTTGTTTCCTGCGTCGGAGACGTGCCCCGGGTGCTTGTTACCGATGAGGCACAGGTGCATTACCGAGAGGTAATAGGACCTGATGACTGCTATAGGGATTGGCATACAGGCAATTTCGACCACACAAATCCCAAGGCAAAGGGATATATTACCGTTGACGGAAAGGATATATATTTCTTTGATGCCCCCAGGGGATATATTGATGTTGACTTAAGCGTGCTTGATGATATTGAGGATGAAATTCTGAGGCAAGAGGCAGAGTATATTCTCAGAAACTCGGGTAATGTAAAGGTAATCGGCAAAAGACTCATTGATGCTGAGGAGGGGCTTTATGAGTACTATGTTGATTATGCCTGCATGACAGATACTGCCGAAGAGATTATCGTAAACCTTAACCGCCTGTACTCGGGTGGACTGTACCGCCTCGAGTTTTATGATGTAAACGGTGACGGCGTGCAGGATTATATGATGTATAAGAGCGTGACTTACGGCTTTGCCGACGATGATGAAACAAAGACCTTTAGCTTGGATATACAAAAGAATACCCCTGTAATGATAGAAGAAGCGGATTCCGAATGGGACGCAGGCTTTGTTCCTACCATTTATACAAACGGTGCACAACTTTCGGGAAAAGACTTTGATAACGGGGACATGATAATAGCATATGTCAGCCCTGAGGAAAACTTGATAGAGGTTTATGATGTAATTGAACCCGAAACAGGTCTTGTAACAGGCTTTAATCTTGCCTTCGGTAGAATATCCGTTGGCGAAAAGGAGCTTTGCGCAGCATACTCCTATCGACTGCTTGAAGGCTTCTTTGACGGAAATGAAAATAATTACAGATACTATAATTCCGATAGATTAATGTTTAAAAAGCACCTTTATGCAAATGCCTCTGCGTTCCCGAGGCTCATGAGTCATTCCTTGATGAACTATACGGTGGATGTGTATACTGTTTCAGCACTCGGTCTTGAAAACTTAATCTACTATGATTTCAGAGAGGACATTGAGCGTTACTGTCCCGTTACCGTTTCGGATATATGTATCCCCGTGACGGATGCGGATAATATGTATGAAACACGTACATACAGTATGTACGATGCAAATGACGATAAAACGTATTATTATCTTACCTGCTATGACGGCACAGAAAACATGGATGTTGCAATAGACGTGGATAATATGTATCCCAAGATGGAAATGGAGGACGGAGAGTATCTTCTTTGCTCCGCCATGGGCATTTACGGATATTATGCATACGCAGATAAGCTTTGTACCTTTGAGAAGACGGAAGACGGCTTGTATAGACTCCTGCCTCTGCTTCATGCCGAGGACTGCTACGGGAACTATATCGGAATAAACCGCGACAGCAGCGTTCTTGTATCGGGCGAAGAGGGCAAGCTTTACGGAAATGATTTCGGTTATGAAACATATGCTGTTATAAATAAGCTTTCCGATAATACCTTTGAGCTTTTGGATGCAAGTGCCGGTGAAACACTTCTCGGCGATATTTACAGCGTAGACGGTTATACGGTTGAAAACTTCACCATGACCGACAGCTCGAGAATAATCATAAAGAACAGAGTGACGGATAATGACGAGTATGCCGTCGAGTATCTTGAGTACGATATGGACAGCATTTCCTCTTGTATGGACAACCCTCTTGTAAATGTCCAGTTTGTGCTTTCATCAACCGAGGAAAGGGATACAGCCGAGCTTGTTATTCTCTATGGTGAGGCAGAGGACTTTGCCCTTGATAATGACGGCATAAGAATAATCAGCTCTGATGAAGCAGTGGATGAGGCATTGGGTAAATACAGAGCTGTTTATGAGGTGTATAATCCATATAGCGGAAAGAGGGAAGAAAACTGCTTTGACAAGAAGCTGTTTGATACCCCCGAGGATGTATCCCGCAATTTCTGCAGATATAGTGTCGTAAAGGTAAAGGCAGGCTTTGTTGATGAGGTTATTTGTGATTTTGGCGACGCGGAGGCGGTGTGGATTTCGGACTATGACGAACAAAACGGCACCTTTAATGTAACCCCCGTTTCATATACAGAGGGAGTTACTTGTCCATCCTGCTTTGATGAAATACTTGCAGACAGACAGGCTGTTTACTGCGAGGGTCTTCTCGGTGAGCCCATAGAAAATGCTGTGTTTGCACTTGATGAGGATACGGCTGTATCGCTAATAAGCCATTACAATCAAGATACGCTGCTGCGTTGGGGCACAACATCTCCCGAGGATTCTACTGCGCTGGCATCCTTGGAGCAGAAGTATTTGTGCTATAACAGCAAAGCTCGAGATGACAATGCAAACTATTATACCGAATATGCAAGATATCTCAAGGCGTATGTCAGCACAGAAGGAAATTTTGTAATAATCGTTGCTCATGATGATGAAGAGACAGCGTCAACGGAACTTTGCATAGACCATCTTCCGCCTGCTCCGCCGACACTTGAAAATCCGCCGGAGCTTATCGAAAAGCTTGAACGCGGCAAGAAACAGCTTAATGCCATAAGAATATCAAACGCAAAATCCAAGGAGGCAAGAAAGCTTGTTGTTCAATGTCTTACAAGCATTCTTGAGGATGCTGACAGGGGTCAGTATATCGACAAGAATTATGTCCGCGAAAATTACAGAGAGCTTGTTGACAGAGTTAAAACTATTGTAAAAGAAGAAATGTCCGATAGTGAACGCTCGAATTTCTCAAATCTTCTTATGAAGAATATTGATGATGATGTTCAGGACTTTATTCTTGATTACTTTGATATAAACATTAGTATATAGTTCTTCCGCGTTTTTCCACCTTTTCTCCACCTTTTCTTTAGAAAAAGAAAAGGTTCGCCAAAAGAAACCGTAACCGCAACTTTTCTTTTGGGATTAGACTCAAACGCAATATTCTCGATTAATGCGATTCGCTGATGCTTTTTTGCTTCAGCGAATTTTTGTTTTTTGAGTTACTTCCTGTCAGACAAAAATGTAACTTAAAAAGGCAAAAGTAAGCCTCGCTGTCCGCAGACAGCGAAACTCCTGCCGGACAAAATGTAACTTAAACCCCTCAAATGTAACCTAAAAAGTAACTAAAAAAGTAACTCAAAAAAGTAAAAAAGAAAAACCCTTTTTCTATTGTGTTGACATCGACATTTTTAAAGTGTATAATGTTAGATAGGAATATTATGCAAAAACATAAAAATAATAAAACTGTATTTTGAAAGGAAGAAAGATAAATGACAAAGATTGATATATTTTCAGGTTTTTTGGGCGCAGGAAAAACAACACTTATAAAAAAGCTTATTAAGGAAGGCTATAAAAATGAAAAATTGGTGCTGATTGAAAATGAATTTGGCGAAATTGGCATAGACGGCGGCTTCCTTAAGGATTCGGGCGTTCAGATAAATGAGATGAACTCGGGTTGTATTTGTTGTAGCCTTGTTGGAGATTTCAGTAAGGCTTTAAAGCAGGTTATCGAAGAATATGCCCCCGATAGAATACTCATTGAGCCCTCGGGTGTCGGAAAGCTGAGTGATGTAATAAAGGCTGTACGTGATGCTGAAATACACGGTGCAGTCCTTGGCTCGTTTACAACCGTTGCCGATGCGTCAAAGGTTAAGATTTATATGAAAAACTTCGGCGAGTTTTATAATGACCAAATTGAAAATGCAGGCACTATTTTCCTCAGCCGCAGTGATGAGGTTTCACAGGAGAAGATTGATAAGGCGGTTGAGCTTCTCAGAGAGCATAATAAAAACGCCGTTATTGTTACTACATCTTGGGATAAGCTTAGCGGTGAACAGATGCTGAATGCCATGGAAAACGGCAATACGGTTGAGAAAGAACTTGAAAAAATGAAGCACGAGCACGAGCATCACCATCACCACCATGACCATGATGAAGAATGTACCTGCGGCTGCCATGAACACCACCATGAGCACGAACATGAACACGAACATGAACACGAACATGAACATGAGCATGAGCATGAGCATGAGCACCACCATCATCACCATGACCATGATGAAGAGTGCACCTGCGGCTGCCATGAGCACCACCATGAGCACGAACATGAGCACGAACACGAACACGAACATCATCACCACGACCACGGTGAAGAATGCTCTTGCGGCTGCCACGGACATGAACACCACCATCACCACCATGCCGATGAAGTGTTTACAAGCTGGGGTGCAGAGACTACTCATAAATTCACAAAGCAGATGATACAGGATGTTCTCGAGACACTCGAAAACGAAAAGGAATACGGAGTTGTTCTCAGAGCCAAGGGTATTGTCGAGGCGGCAGATGGCGGCTGGATACACTTTGATTATGTTCCGGGCTGTCCCGATGTAAGAGAAGGCTCAAGTGATGTAATCGGAAGAATATGCGTAATCGGCTCAGGACTTGACGAGCAAAAAATAAAGGAAGCATTTGGTATATAAAGTATTGTTGCGAGGTAAAATATAATGGAAATACCGGTATATCTATTTACAGGCTTTCTCGATTCGGGAAAGACAAAATTCATACAGGAAACCCTGGAGGATGTAAACTTCAATAACGGCGAAAAAATACTTCTTGTTGTGTGCGAGGAGGGGGAGGAGGAATATAATGAGAGCCTGTTCCCCGGCGACAATGTAACTGTATGTTATATTGACGATAAAAGCCTTCTCACAAAGGAGCATCTTACAGCTGTTTCGGATAAGTGCGGCGCACAGAGGGTTCTTATAGAATATAACGGAATGTGGATGCTTGATGAGCTATATGCGGCGCTTCCCGACGAATGGCTTGTGTATCAGGAAATGATGTTTGCGGATGCAAATAGCTTTGAAATTTATAATTCCAACATGAGACCGCTTGTGGGAGATAAGCTCAGAAGCTGTGAAATGTGCGTGTTCAACCGTGCAAAGGCGGGCTTTGATAAAATGGCAATTCATAAGATTGTGCGTTCTGTTTCAAGACGTGCCCAGATTGCTTATGAATATGTAACAGGCGAGGTGGAGTATGACGATATTGAAGATCCGCTTCCCTTTGATAAAAACGCACCTGTTATAGAAATAGCCGATGATGACTACGGCCTGTGGTATAGAGACTTTGCAGAGAATACTGCCGATTATATAGGAAAAACCGTTAAAATCACAGCCCTTGTCGTAAGAAATAAGCTTATTAACGTAAAGAGTGAGATAATAGTCGGCAGACAGATTATGACCTGCTGTGCCGATGATATAACATATAAGGGCTTGCTTTGTAAAACCCCTGAGGCTCATAGCTTTGCACAGGGTGAGTGGGTAGAGCTTACGGCAAAGATTTCAATGGAAAAGCATAGGGTTTACAGGAGCGAGAACGGTCCTGTGCTCACTGCTGTTTCAATCTCAAAAACCACACAGCCCCAAAAGCCGGTAGCTGACTTTTTCTGATTGACGGCTCCTTGAGGAAAGTAATTGTTGTGTAATAAATGCGGCGGCCGCAGGGCTCCGCTAAATTATAAAAATACATTTTAGAAAGGATTTTTTATGGCAAAAAACAACAGCGCTCCAAATAATGCACGCCCCGTAAATACAAACGGCGGCAAGAATAAAGCACGATATGTAAAAAACGGTGCGGATAAACAGAAAAAAACTCTTTCCAAGTTCAAGGTAATACCTCTTGGCGGTCTTGGCGAGGTTGGAAAGAACATGACTCTTGTGGAATACGAGGGCGATATTATAGCAATTGACTGCGGCATAGGTTTTCCCGATGAAAGTATGCCGGGCGTTGACCTTGTAATTCCCGATATTACTTATCTTGAGGAGAATGCCGACAAAATGCGCGGCTATGTTATCACCCACGGACATGAGGATCACATCGGTGCGCTTCCTTATGTGCTGAGGATGGTAAACGCGCCTGTGTACGGAACACTTTTGTCCCTCGGCATACTCGAATCAAAGCTCGAGGAGCATGGTCTTGTGTCCTCCTGCAGCCTCAATCAGATAAATGCGGGAGATACCATAAGGCTTGGAAAATTCTCGATTGAATTTATTCATGTAAATCACTCTATTGCCGATGCCTGCGCCCTTGCGATAAAAACAGATGCGGGAACCCTTCTGTTTACGGGCGACTTCAAGATAGACCTTACCCCCATTCAGGGTGAGCCCATGGACCTTGCAAGATTCGGCGAGCTTGGCAAGGAGGGCGTGCTTGCTCTCTTTATGGAATCTACAAACGCAGAACGCCCCGGATATACCATGTCCGAAAGAACTGTCGGTAAGTCGCTTGCCGAGATTTTTGTTTCAAATCCCGATAAACGTATTGTAATTGCCACATTTTCATCCAACGTACACCGTGTTCAGCAGATAATCAACTTTTCCCATAAGTACGGCAGAAAGGTTGTGCTGTCTGGCAGAAGCATGGTTTCCATAATCAATGCGGCGGTAAAGTACGGATATATGGCAATACCCGAGGGAACAATTATTGATATAAACGAGACAAAACGCTTTAAACCCTCGGAAATTACAATTGTTACAACAGGCTCACAGGGCGAGCCTATGAGTGCCCTTACGAGAATGGCGTATTCCGAGCATGATAAGGTGACACTCGGCAAGGATGACCTTGTTGTTATTTCCGCGTCTACCATTCCCGGAAATGAAAAGGATGTAACCAAAATCACAAACGAAATACTTAAGAAGGGTGTAACGCTTCTCAATGATGAGGTTGCTGACGTTCACGTTTCGGGTCATGCGTGTGCAGAGGAATTAAAGCTTATAATGCACCTTGTAAGACCTAAGTATTTTGTGCCGATACACGGCGAATACAGACACTTGAAGCGCAATGCCATGCTTGCAGAGGAAATGGGCATGGACAGCGCAAATATATATATTTCCGAAATAGGAAATGTAATCGAGATAGGCGAGGATGTTTTCAGATGCATCGAAAAGGTGCAGTCGGGAAAGGTGCTCATTGACGGACTTGGAGTTGGAGATGTCGGAAGCGTGGTGCTTCGTGACAGACGCCATCTTGCGGAGGACGGTATAATCATTGTTGTAGCAACTGTCAGCCTTGATGCAGGCATGGTGCTTTCGGGACCTGATATTGTCTCAAGGGGCTTTGTGTATGTCAAGGAATCCGAGGAGCTTATGGAGGGACTCAGATTAAAGGCACAGGAAACCCTTGAAAAATGCCTTTATGAGGGGCAGACGGAATGGAATATTATCAAGGGCAGGGTAAAGGATGTCCTGACCAATTATATCTATTCCATATCTAAGCGTAAGCCCATGATACTGCCTATAATAATGGACGTATAATAAAGAAAAGGAATGAGGCAGGAGGTGAAAATTTGTTTTTCAACGAAAAAACAGGCTCTGTTTTTGTAATGCCGAAGGATGTGCTCAAGTATGCTTCGGGTGCAAAAAAAAGTGAGCTTAAGGTTATAATGTATTTGTTTTCAACCAATGGAAGCTTTGATATAAATGATGCTGTGCAGATGCTTGGAGAAAGTGCCGAGAGCATAAACTCGGCACTTGCCTTCTGGCGCGGTACGGGAATAATAAGCGAGTGCGGTGAGGCGAAAGAATCGGCACAGCCCGAAAAAGCAAAAGAAAGTCTGCCCGCCAATAAAAGCGTTCTCGAGGCAGGGGATTATACCCTGTCGGATGTTGCCAAGGCAAGAAGTGATGATGCAGACTTTCGAAGTGTTGCTGAGTTTACCGAAAAGACAACGGGAGAGCTTCTCAATTCCTCAAAGCTTGCATCGCTTTTTTACCTGTATGACAGCCTCGGAATGCAGAGCGATGTCATAATGGGCATTGTTGCCCACTGCTGCTCTCAGGGAAAGAATAAAATCAGATATATCGTCAAAACCGCTGAGGGGATACATAATGACGGCGTTGAAAGCTATAAAGAGCTTGAGAATTATTTTGCGGCAAATAAAAGATATGCCGAGTATGAAACGGCGGTAAAGAAGGTAATAGGTGCAGGCGAAAGGGCACTGACACCGAGCGAAAAGAAACTGGTAAAGACGTGGGAGGAAGGCTGGAAAATAGATAAAGAGCTTTTGCCTCTTGCCTATGAAAGAACAATTGCCTTGATTTCAAAGCCTTCGCTGCCTTATATGTCGAAAATTCTCGAAAACTGGCATAATGAAGGAATAGAAACCGCAGAGCAGGCAAAAAAATACCTTGCGGATAAAAGCAGCGAAATCAAGAATGCCAAGAATGAGGAAAAGCTCGATAAAGCAAAAAAGGCGGGCTTTGACATTGAGTTTGAGGATATCTTTGAAAAGCCGTAACGCGAAAGGCACCCATAGGAGGACAGATAATGAAAATCAAGAACCTTAAAATAGGTTCATTCGGAAAGCTGCGGGATGTAAATATTGCCCTTGATGACAGAATAACGGTTGTTACGGGTAAGAATGAGGCGGGCAAGAGCAGTATTGCATCGTTTGTGAAATATATGCTCTACGGCTTTGCAAATTCCCGAAAGGATGAGCTTTCGGAAAATGAAAAGAAAAGGTTTATGCCATGGGATGGCGGAGAATGCTTTGGCGAGATAACTTTTGAATCGGCCGACGGAAAGAGCTATTCAGCCGTAAGAAAGACGGCTTCACGAAGTCAGAATACCGTTTTTGATGAAAACGGAATGCCGGTAACAGGCGAAAACGCAGGTGAATTTTTCCTTGGCATCTCGGAAAATGCCTTTAGAAAGACAGCCTTTATCGGCAGCAGCGAGGCGGCATTTACAGACGAAGGAGAGCTTGACGAGGCAATCAGAAACATGGTGTACAGCGCAGATGAATCGGTGGACTCGCGCGCCGCTTTGAAAAAGCTTGAAGCCCTTCGTAAATATTATCTCGGAAAAACAGGTAAAAGCGGAGAGATTTATGAAATAGATAAAGAGCTTTCAGAGCTTTGCCTTGAGAGGGATAAGTGGAAAGACGGCCATAAGGAGCTGCTTGCATCCGAGCATCAGTTGTCCGAAACAAGCGCAAAAATTGCCTTTAATAAACAGCAGAGAATACGGCTTGAAGGAGAAATGAAAAACCTCGAATACCTGAGGGCGAAAACAAGCCTTGACAGAATCAATTCTCTGCGTCAAGCGGCAGAAGAGTCTAAAATTGAGTTTGAAGACCATTATAAGCTTCTTCAAAATGGTGCGTTTGTTCCCGATAGAAAGTTTGAAGATGCTCTCAAAAGCTGTCTTGATGGCATTGAAAG
This sequence comes from Eubacteriales bacterium, assembly GCA_045541355.1. Classification (GTDB taxonomy): domain Bacteria; phylum Bacillota; class Clostridia; order Oscillospirales; family CAG-382; genus UMGS1387. The sequence goes on from JAZQIW010000046.1 coordinate 89,957, forward strand.
GGCAAAGAACGAGGCTGAGGATAATAAGAAAAAGGAACAGGCAGCAAGAAGCTCGCTTGAAAGTATATATTCCGACACCGTTCAGAAGAAGGTTTCTGAGGCTTTGGCAGAGAAAAACGAAACAGCGGAGAATCTGCTTTCGCAAATCAATAAGCTGAAGAAAAAAAGAAAGACAAGCCTTGTGCTGTCTCTTGTGCTTGCAATAACGGTTGTTGGCTTTGCGGTGTTCTTTATAAGATATGTGTCCTTTGGCAAGAAGCTTGGAAAGCTTGCGGAGGAATATGGTTGTGAGAATGCTGCGGTTCTTGAGGAAAAGCTTGTGCAGGGTGCTTCCTTCAAGAGCGTTGAAGAAAGCGCAAGACAGATGTTTGATGAGGCAAGAAGGGCGCTTGAAGAAAGTCAGGGAGAGCTTGAAAAAGGCGTGCATTATTTGTCTGAGCTTGCATTAAGTGCGGGCTTTGACCAAAATGAGCCGTATGAGTATCTCGCAAGGCTCAGAGCGTATCTTGAAAAGGATGAGCAGCTTCGCCGAAAGTGCCGAGAGGATTTTGTATCATATGATACAATGATAAAATCCGTGGATGTTGAAAAGCTGAGTAAAGAAGCAGAGTGCTTTGACGAGAGCATTCCCGTCAGAGAGGAAAAAACGGTGCGTCAGGAGCTTGCCTTTTATACACAGGCAATTGATGCACTTCTTGTCAGGGAAAGAGAGCTTGAAAAGAAGGCGGCGGTGCTGTCAAATACCCTTCCAAAGCCTTCGGAAATACAGTCAAGAATACTTTCGCTCAGCGAAAACAGAGAGCTTCTTGTGCAAAAGCATAATGCCCTTGACATGGCAATTGAGGCACTTGAGAGGGCAAGCGAGACCATGAAAAGTATGGCGGCACCGAAAATTGCCTCGGAAACAAGCAGCCTTTTTTCGTCAATTACCGAGGGAAAGTATAAGGCACTCTATGCAGATAATGACATGAAGCTTACCTTTTTGCTTAAAGATGAAGCGGCCGTCAGAGATGCCGGGTATCTTAGCACAGGAACGCTTGATGCGGCGTATATAAGCCTTAGAATAACTCTTTGCGAATTTTTGTGTAAGGAACGCCCGACTCTTGTGTTTGACGATGCATTTTCGCATATGGATGATGAACGACTTTGTAATGTTCTGTCCTTCCTTGAAAAGCTTTCGGAAAAATTCCAGATAGTAATTCTTTCCTGCCATGACAGAGAAAAGAAGTATTTTGAAGGCAGGGCAAAAATTATAGATTTTGCAATTTAGAAAGGATATAAAAAATGGCATTTGATAAAGCAAAGGCACATCTTGAAAAATACGGATTCGCCGACAGAATATATGAGTTCAGTGTGTCCAGCGCAACAGTAGAGCTTGCGGCAGCGGCTCTCGGCTGTGACGGGGCGCATATATGTAAATCCCTTTCATTTAAACTGGATGAGGAAAGGAGCGTTCTTGTACTTACAAGCGGTGATTGTAAAATAGATAACGCAAAATATAAGGCGTATTTCGGTAAAAAGGCGACAATGCTTTCCTTTGATGAGGTTGAAGAAAAAATCGGTCATGCAGTGGGCGGTGTATGCCCCTTCGGTATAAATGAAGGTGTTGATGTTTATCTTGACGAATCCATGAAACGCTTTGAAATTATGTATCCTGCCTGCGGAAGCTCAAATTCTGCGGTAAAGCTGACAATAGCTGAGCTTGAGAAGTGCTCGGGCTTTAAAGCGTGGATTGATGTTTGTAAAATGGCATAGCTGCTTGGCAGACAGTAATGTTGTAACATAAATGCCCGCAATCTGCCGGATAATAATAGAACCCCGTGCTTTTGCACGGGGTTTCTTGTATTAAAACTTAAATATTATCCCCACAACCGCCGCAATGCCGATAAGCGCTATGGGATGCAGCTTTTTGAAAATCTTTTGTACAGCAAAAAGACATACAGCGAGAATAATTGCCTTTATGTTGAAAAATCCGCCCAAGGAAGATGCATCAATATTGATAAGTGCAATCTTTACAACGCCGAAAAGTGCGGCAAGAATAAGCCCTACCGATGCAGGTCTGAGACCGTAGAAGGCAGCCCCGATGTACTTGTTGTCCTTGAAGGCATCAAGAATTTTCGAAACAATGAAAATAATAATAATTGCAGGAGCAATGAGACCGAGGGTTGCAATGGCACCGCCGAAGATGCCTCCCGTCTGGTAGCCTGCATAGGTTGCCATGTTTACGCCGATAGGACCGGGAGTGGACTCGGATATTGCAATCATGTCGGCAACATCGGAAGCGGTAAACCATTCGGGATGACGGGATGCAAGGTCATAGAGAAAGGGGATTGTCGCAAGACCTCCGCCTACCGAGAAAAGACCGACCTTGAAAAACTCGAAGAAAAGCTGAAGGAGAATCATTTGCCGTCACCTCCGTTTTCCTTTGAGCTGCGTACACTCTGAATAATTATTCCCGTGAGGGCTGCTATCAGAACCAACCATACAGGTGAAATAAAAGCACCGATAACGGGAATATGTTTTCCAAAGGCAGAAAGCACAAAAAGCAGAATGCATATAATAAGTGCGGGAATGTCGGGTACCGACTTTTTCCAAAGCCTCAGAATGGCACTCAGAATGAGCACGCATACACAAACTCTGATACCTGCAAAGGCGTGCTTTACAATTTCAATGTCTGCAAAGTTTGTGAGAAGTGCCGCAATAAGCGTTATAATAATTACGGGTGCAGTAACAAGACCGATTGTTGCAACTATGCCGCCGACAATGCCCCTTCGCTTGTTGCCGATAAAGGTGGCAACGTTGACGGCGATAATGCCGGGTGTTACCTGACCTATGGCAAAGTAGTCGTTAAGCTCTGTATCGGATACCCAGTCACGCTTGTCGCAAAACTCCCTTGTAAGCATGGGAAGCATGGCATAGCCTCCGCCGAAGGATACGGCACCTATTTTCAAAAAGGTGAAGAATAAATCAAGTAGCTCTTTCATGTTGTCTCCCTGTGCTCAAAATATTTTTCTCTGTTTACCTTGTAAACTACAATGTTTTTGTACTCGCCCTTTATAAACATGGCGTTTCGGTAGAGTCCCTCAAGACTCATGCCGAGCTTTTGCATAACACGCATGGATGCACTGTTTCCTTCAATGCATTTTGCAGAAAACCCGAAAAGCCCGAAATTTTCAAAGCCAAACTCCATAACCGCCCTTGCCGCTTCTGCTGCAAGCCCCATACCCCAATAGGGGCGGGCTAAAACATAACCGATTTCGGCGGTGTTCTCATTGTAGTCGAAGCTCGTAAAGCCGCAGGTGCCTATAAATTTTCCCGTCTGCCTGTAAATTAGTCCCCAGTCGTTGAAAACCCCGCTTTGGTATTTTCTTTGTAATAGCTTGATGTATCTCTCGGTTTCCTTGGGCGATGAGTGACATGACCAGGTGAGATATTTCGTAACCTCGCTGTCGCATGAGTATTCGTACATGTCGCCCGAATGCTCGGCTGATATCTTTACCAAATCCAGCCTTTCGGTACTCAGCGTCGGCGGATTTGAAAATGTTTCAATTATCTTGGCCTCAAGCCCGCTTTTTTCGGGTTTGAAAATGTCTAAAAAAGGCATAAGCTTACCTCGTGAGGTGGTTTTTTCGCTTTTTCTTTTGAAAAAAGAAAAAGCTCGCAAAAAGAAAACGTGACCACACCGCTTCTTTATGGGTTTAGAAGCGGTGTTTGTGCTCGATTATAGTGTCGTTTGGTCGGCATAAACGCAACCGACCAAACGATTTAAAGTCCGCTCGGCTTCGGTCGATATCGCTAAAACAAGCCATATCCCTGCCCGAAATTAAAAAGGTCTTTGCCTGCTTTCTCCCGGAAGAAAAAACATCAGAATTTGTACGTTTGTGTCTGCCGTTGTTTGGTAGACACAAACTGCTTGGCTTCGGTCGATATCGTAAAAACAACTGATATCCTTCCCCGAAATTGAAAAGGTCTTTGCCTACTTTCTCCTTAAGAAAGTAGGATAATGAATTACGGATTACGGATTAATTAGAGCTTTGGCGAGGGTAGAGTCCTTGCCGAGAATGATGGTGCTCTGGTCAGAGAGAGATGCTTCAAGGGCATCAAGAGCACGGGTGAATTCGTAGAAGCTCTGTTTTTCGGGAGTGTTGTAAGCTTCGGCGAGAATTCTCATATATTCGCTCTCACCCTCAGCAATGATGCGCTCAGCCTCTGCCTTGGCGTTTGAAATTGTAATACCCGTGGTTTTGTCAACCTCATTTTTGATAATGGTAGCTTCCTTTTCACCCTCAGCTCTTTCTTCGGCGGCAATTTTATTTCTTTCGGAAATCATACGGTTGTAAACCGCCTGCTCGTTGTCGGAGGGAAGGTCAAGCTTTTTGATTTTAATGTCCATTATTTCAATGCCGTAGGCTGTGGTAGCATCTGCGGTGGCACTTATAATGTTTTCGTTGAACTTGTCACGGCTGGAATCATCGGAATTTATAATGACATCGCGGTTAAGCTTACCCATTTCAATTTTGATTGCGCTGTAAGTAAGCATATTGATTCTTGTTTCTGCCTCGGTAATGTTGCCGAGGGTTTTGTAGAAGGTAAGCGGGTCTGTAATTCTCCAGGTAACATAGTTGTCAACAAGCATGGTTTTGCTGTCAGCGGTGAGAACGTCAGAGGGCTTCATGTCATAAAGAAGCACCTGCTTCGGGAAGTAAATGACGTTGTCTATAAAGGGAATTTTAAAGTAAAGACCGGGCTCTGAAACGGTATTTACGGTTTTTGAAAAACGAACGGTGTTTGCGTGCTGGTTGGGCTGCACCTCGTAAAAGCACTGTGCACCGACAAAGAGGGCGATAATGACAATAACAATGACTGCGCCGGAAAAAATCTTCTTTTTCATTATACGTACCTCCTTACTGATTGTTAAAGCTTTCGATGGGTAAAAGCTTTTGAACGGAGCCCGATTCTGCCGTGTCAATATATACCTTTGCTTCGGGCAATACCTTTTCTATTGTTTCAAAGAACATTCTCTTTTTTGTAACCTCAGGGTTCTGAGCATATCTGTCATACATTGCCGTGAACATTGCAACCTGCATATTTGCCTCGTTGATTCTGTCCTGCTTTTTGAGCTCTGCGTCCTGAATCAGCTTGTCTGCCTGTGCAACGGCCTTGGGTATTTCGGAATTTCTGTATGCGTTGGCAACATTTACGGCAGTTTCTCTTTCCTGCTTTGCCGTTTCAACTTCCTTGAACGCCTCAACAACCTCTTCTGTCGGCGGCTCGCTGTCCTGAAGCTTGATGTCTGTAAGAACAAGACCGAGGTCATATACAATAAGCTCCTCGACAATGCCTTCCTTGATTTTGCTCTGAATTTCACTCTTGCCGGTCGTGAGAATACTGTCAACGTCATATGAGCTGATAACATTTCTGATGTGGCTCTGAGCAAGACTCTTTAAAATCTCGTCGGGGTTCTGGGAGTTGTAAAGATACTTTACGGGGTCGGAGATTTTGTATTCCACGAAGAAATCGCAGTTAACGATGTTGTAGTCTCCGCTTATCATCTTGCTTTCCGATTCAACCGTAACACCGTCGGAGGCAGTATTGTAGTATGCTTCGGGAATGGCGTAGGTTGAGGCGGAGGGAGAGTATGTGTCACTTCCGGAACGATAGCCGATTTCAATTTTGCGGTAGATGTTTACGTCAACGGGGGTTGCCTTCTGAATGCCGAAGGGTAGCTTGAAATGAATACCGGGGTCTGTAACGGCAGTAACTCTGCCAAAGGTTGTTACAACAGCCTGCTGCTTGTCGTTTACCGTGTAAATACCGGTGGCAACAAGCACAATGACAATTACTGCAATAACAATAACGGTTGTGAGCGTTTTGATTTTGAATGAGGGAATTTTGGGCATTTTCGGTTTGTTTTCGTCGCCCATGTTTTTCCACCACTTCTGGTTGTCCATAGCTTTTCCTCCTTAAATGATGAATTGAATTTGATTTGAATGTTTTCAATAATAGTATATCCTTTATAGTTTTCCATTTCAATGACAAAATATTAATTATTGTATATTTGCCCTCATAACAACATAAAACGTGGTGAGATATTTAAAAGGATGGGACAAAAAATACCCAAAAGTGTAAAAAACGCAAAACAAAGAATTGACAGAATAAGGGTTTGAGTATATAATATGTCTGTGATATTTTAGAACATTCGGAGAAACAGATGATTTGCAATAATATTCTTGAATTTATGGGAAATACTCCCATTATCAGACTTACAAAAATGGCACCTGAGAACGGCGCAGAAATATTGGTTAAATTTGAAGGACTCAATGTCGGCGGCTCAATCAAGACAAGAACTGCGTATAATATGATTCTTGATGCCGAAAAAAAGGGACTCATCGGCAAGGACACAATAATCGTAGAGCCTACCAGCGGGAATCAGGGAATTGGTCTTGCACTTGTGGGCGCGGTAAAGGGATATAAGACGAAGATAATAATGCCTGATTCGGTAAGCGAAGAGAGAAGAAAGCTCGTAAACCACTATGGTGCCGAGGTTATTCTTATTCATGATGACGGAAATATCGGTGCTTGTATTGAGGAATGTCTCGCGACGGCACTGCGTATGCGCGATGAAAACCCCAACGTGTTTGTTCCTCAGCAGTTTGAAAATCCTGCAAATGTACAGATTCAGAGGGAAAGAACGGGGACTGAAATTCTCGAGCAGGTGGGACATGAAATCCACGGCTTTTGCTCGGGTATAGGCACCGGCGGTACAATTACAGGTATCGGAGAAACGCTCAAAGCGGCAAATCCCGATATGACAATCTGGGCGGTAGAGCCTGAAAATGCCGCAATACTTTCGGGCGGGTCAATCGGCACGCATATCCAGATGGGTATCGGTGACGGTATTGTCCCCGAAATACTCAATACGGAAATATATGACGATATTTGTATTATAAATGATGATGAAGCGATTCAGACAGCAAAGGATCTTGCAAGCAAGGAAGGAATTATGTGCGGCATTTCAAGCGGAACAAATGTTGCGGCGGCAATAAAGCTTGCCAAGGCTTTGGGTAAGGGGAAGACGGTGGTGACCGTGCTTCCGGATACGGCCGAGAGATATTTTTCCACTCCGCTTTTTGAATAAGACGATATAAAGGAGCAATGTTATGCTTACCATAAAAAAGACAAAGGGTAAGGATTTTAAAATTCTGAATATTACCGACACCCACCTTGTAAC
>JAZQIW010000047.1:0-19040 GCA_045541355.1 Eubacteriales bacterium
GGTGCTGTTATGAAAAACTGATTTGTGCTTTAAAGCTGTCCGCTTTGTCGGACAGCTTTTTCTTCCACCTTTTCTTTAGAAAAAGAAAAGGTTCGCCAAAAGAAACCATAACCGCAACTTTTCTTTCGGGATTTGAACCAACCCCTTTGTGCTCGATTGCAGTGTCGCTTGAACAGCATAAACGCTACTGTTCAAGCGAATAAAACCCAAATTACCCCCGACCGAGCCACTCCCTCTTTTTGAGTGGAGAATTTTTGGTACTTTTGTTTCGGGACAAAAGTACGGCTCGCTGTCCGCAGACAGCGAAATTCCTGCCAGACAAAAAGTAACTTAAAAACTTCAAAAATACGGCTCGCACGTCGCAACGTGCGAAACTCCTGCCAGACAAAATGAAACTAAAAAACTACCAAAAAAAAGAAACTTCCCATAAAACATTTGATTAAAAACGCACATTGACAAAGAAAAATATCGGGTATATAATATCATGGTGCCAAAATATAAGGCTCGAAAGGAAATGAAAAAATGAATACATTTAAACCTATGCTGTTTACATGTCTTAAAAATTATAGTAAGGGACAGCTTGTAAAGGATGTAATTGCAGGTATAATCGTTGCAATTGTTGCACTTCCCCTGTCAATTGCCCTTGCCATAGCCTCGGGCGTGGGTCCCGAAATGGGTCTTTATACTGCAATAGTTGCAGGCTTTCTTATTTCCTTCTTCGGAGGAAGTACTGTTCAGATAGCAGGCCCGACAGCGGCATTTGCAACAATTGTTGCAGGTATTGTCTTGGAAAGCGGAACCGGCGGACTTGCAACGGCTACCGTAATGGCGGGTGTTCTGCTTATAATCATGGGCGTATTCCGCTTCGGTGCACTGATTAAGTATATACCTTATACAATCACCACAGGCTTTACCGCAGGTATCGCCGTGACAATTCTTGTAGGTCAGCTTAAAGACTTTTTCGGCGTAACATATATGAACGGCGAAAAGCCTATTGAAACAATAGAGAAAATCGAGGCACTTGTACATAACTTCTCAACTGCAAATATGTGGTCTTTGGTTATCGGTGCTGTTTGCCTTGTGATTCTTTTCCTCTTCCCTAAGCTTACAGATAAAATTCCCGCTTCTCTCATAGCGGTTGTAGTCGGTGTTGCGGCATTCAAGCTTTTGCCCGTTGACATTATAACCATAGGTGACCTTTATCCCAATATAAGAAGCGGACTTCCTTCCTTTACTCTTCCCGATTTTTCGCTTGAGAGTATAAGAGCGCTTTTCCCTGATGCCTTCACCATTGCTATTCTTGCGGCAATTGAATCGCTGCTTTCCTGCGTGGTTGCTGACGGTATGGTGGGAACAAAGCATCGCTCAAATACAGAGCTTATCGCTCAGGGTATAGGCAACGTCGGCTCTGCACTCTTTGGCGGTATTCCTGCAACGGGAGCTATCGCAAGAACGGCGGCAAATGTCAAAAACGGCGGAAGAACGCCTGTGGCAGGTATCGTTCATGCCCTTGTGCTTTTGCTTGTGCTTATTGTTCTCATGCCCTATGCAAAAATGATTCCCATGGCGACAATTGCTGCAATTCTCATTCACGTTGCATACAATATGTCCCAGTGGAAGCCGTTTCTCCGCCTTATCAAAACAGCACCCAAGAGCGATATTGTTGTTCTTGTTGTGACCTTTGTTCTGACGGTTGTGTTTGACCTTGTAATTGCTATTGAATTCGGACTTATCATCACAGCCGCACTCTTCTTGAAGAGAATGAGCGATGAGGCAAGCATCAGCAAATGGAAGCAGGCTGAGGATGACAGACAAAAGAAGGTTCCCGAGGGAACGGCGGTTTATGAGATTTCAGGTGCTCTCTTCTTCGCCGTGACAGATAACCTTTCACGCATCGTTACCGACGATAATACAAAATGCATTATCCTCAGAATGAGAAGCGTTCCTTCACTTGATGCATCTTGCGAACAGACCATTGAGGCTCTTGTCAAGGACTGTCGCAAAAAAGGCATTACGGTTATCTTTTCCCACGTAAACAAGCAGCCTATGAAGGTGCTTGAAAAATCCGGACTTGCTGCAATTGTCGGCAGAGATAACTTCTGCAGCAACATTGATGAAGCTCTCAAAAGAGCAGCTGAATTATAATTAAACTTTATAGCCGCGGCTGAGTGCTGCGGCTTTTGCCGTTACACAATTAAAAAAATGCCAAAAAAAAGAGCAAAAAATATTGACAAACTGCAAATCTGTTGTTATAATAACATTGTAATGAATACAAATGAAAAGAAAGAGAGGTGCTGATAATGACATCTGCACAGATATTAAAGGAACATGGAATAAGACCGTCGCTTACAAGAGTGCTGATATATGACTATTTGCTTTCGCACAGAACGCACCCGACAGCAGACGAGATATACAGTGCACTTTCGCCAATGGCTCCGACCCTTTCAAAGACCACGGTTTATAACACGGTAAAGCTGCTTTCGTCGGAGGGAGTAATAAAGACCATTACCATTGAGGAGCAGCAGGCGAGATTTGATGCTTGTACAGACGTGCACGGACATTTTCTATGCAGCTCCTGCATGAAGGTATTTGACTTTGACACAAAGCTTCCCGAAATGAAGCTTCCCAAAGGCTTTTTGCCTGCAACAACCGAGATTTACTCTATCGGAAAATGCAAAGAGTGCAACAAATAATACAATATCTTCAATTAAAGGATTCGCTGATGCCCTTCTTGGCATCAGCGTTTTTTTAGTTACTTTTTGTTGCTTTAAATTTGTTATATTTTTGTCTGGCAGGAAGTAACTCGAAAAGTAACATAATCCAAAGAGATGAAAAAGAAAAAGAAAAAGAAAAAGAAAAAGACCTCGCACAGCGTTGCGTGCGAGGCTTGTATCGGTCAAGAATCCGATTTGCTTTGTACGATTCTCTCCAGTACCATTGATACAGGCTTAAAAAGTACAAGACAGATTATAAAATTAGAAACTCCGTGAATAAGATCAAAGGGGATGCCGGCAATCCACCAGGATAAGGCAAACTTTATTCCTTCATGTAAACCTTTGCCCGAGCCGATGAATATGTATGGGAACGAGCATAGAAAACCAAAGCCAAGACCGAAAAGACCTGAAAGAGCTGCCATGAAGTAGCTGTCCTTTTTCCTTCTGAAAAAAAGAGAAAGCAAAAACAGTATCGGCCAGGTGTAAAAATATGCAGTAACCCAGAATATGTTAAACCCGTATACAAGCACTTCAATCATTATAAAGGCAGGTATTGCAAAAAAGACTTTTGCACCGAAATGGATGGTAAACATAATTATCAAAAACGATGTCAACTCTATGTTGGGCAAAAATGCAAGGGTGAATTTGCATACCACAATTATTGCTGTCATAATTGCCACAAGGGCAATGTCATATGCCTTGTTCTTTTTCATTATGCCTTTGTGTATACAATAGAAAACCTGTCACTGTCATTTACGGGCTGGTCGGATATTCCGTAATTGCAGTATTCGTCGTTGACATAGAAGCTCCAGTATGCTCCGTCTGTCTCATATACGGCACTTTCACCGTTTACTTCGGTTACCATGGGGCCAAAGCCGTTTTGCGTTTCGCCGTATGTAAAACCAAGCTCCTTCGCCTCATCCATCGCACCTCTGAGATAGTCGCTGTGCGTGGTGAGCTCATAAAGCGTGCTCTCGCCCTTGGAGTCAACAACCTCAATAACAATGTCCTTGCCAAGCTCTGTTAATGCTCCGTCTGCCGAGGGACCGGAATTTGGGTTTTCCGGCTTTTCGCGAAAAACGGTGTATACGGTGAGCAGCAGCGCTGCAATAATGACTACGATTACCACCGATAGGATTTTTTTCTTGTCACTCATTTTTCTTTTCCCCCTTGATTAAAGCTCAAATTTAAATGACGGCATAAGGCTGAGCTTGAACAGATTGTTTCTGTGCAGCGTATCTATTCTTTCCTTTGTAGCCATGTCAGGCTCAATTCCGTCTCTTATATACTTGTCAAGTGTCTCGTAGGTAAATCCGAGATTGTCCTCATCCGTCTTGCCGCAAAGACCGTCAATCGGCACCTTGTCCACAAGTACGTCAGGAAGCCCGAGAACTCTGCCTATTTCCTTCACTTCGCGCACAGTCATGTTGGACATGGGAGAAAAGTCGCCCGCCGCATCGCCGTAGCGTGTTGAATATCCCACCCAGTCCTCGGAAAGGTTGCAGGTGTTTACAACGCGTCCGTTGCAGGACTGAGAAACGGCATAAAGGGTTGCCATTCTTATTCTGGGAGGAAGATTTGTCTTTGCCTGTGCGGAAAGCTCAAGCTCCTCGGGAATGGCATTGCAAAGACCGTCAATTGCCGCCTTTACATTAACCTCATAGCTGCGTATACCAAGGTGCGACACAAGAAGCCGTGCCATATCAATGTCATGCTGTATGCCGCTTGGCATGAGAACTCCGATAACCCTGTCCTTGCCGAGAGCCTCGGCACATAAAGCTGCTGCAACCGAGCTGTCCTTGCCGCCCGAAATTCCGACAACGGCATTGCAGCCCTTGCCGTTGTTCTCAAAGAAATCGCGTATCCACTGTACGCATTCGTTTTTTACTCTTAATGCATCAAACACTTTTCTTTCTCCTTAAAATACAACATTAATTTGACAAGAACGCATGGTCTCAAGCGCCGCAAGATGCTTTTCCACCGTAACGCCTGCACAGCATGAGCCGTCAACAAAAATATCTGCCTCCGGAAAATGCGCCTTTAATAAAAGTGCGTTTGAAACCACGCATATGTCGGTACAAAGACCTATAAGGGTTATTTCAAGCTTATCATCACCGTATTTTTCCGCCACAATTTCGGGGAGCCTTACGGAACCGAAGGTGATTTTTTCAATCTCTGTATACTTTTTGCCCTCAAGTGCGGCTTTTACTGTTTTGTCAAGCTTGTGCCCGTCTGTATTCTTGATACAATGCTCCACGGGAAGATTTTTTCCCTCGTTTGTTGAGAGATAATTCTCGTAATGAGTATCATACGTCACAATGATGTCCCCGTCAAATGCTTTAATCCTCTCGGCTACCCTCGGAAGGATTGCGACAGCCTCCTTTGTCCCGAGCGCACCGTCGACGAAGTCCTTTTGCATATCAACTACTATCAGAAGCTTTTTCATTTTTCAATGCTCCCTTGTGTTTATCATTTTACTTTCACCGTTATTTTAGCATAAAGTTTTGTTGTTTTCAAGGGGGTTGTTTTCTTAAAACGGTGGTGTCGGATATTTTTTCGGGAATAATGCTGCCGTGGGGTGACTTGTACACGGAAACAGGTGAAATTTCTTGCATGAAAAGCGTAATTTGAGGTGACGAAAAACCGTCAAAAAACACCTTGTAATAAGCAAATCTCCAAACTATCGCATAACTTGTAAAAGAAGTATTAAATCATTTAAACAACAATATAAATCTATTGATTTGTTAAAAAAAGTTTGATATAATGAAAAAATAAAATGATAGTGTGGGAAAGGTGTTTTCTGAAATAAAAAAGGAGGGGCGCCGGTGAGGTATATCGTAGATATTATTCTTGCGCTTATACTTGTGTTTGTAACCGTAAGAGGCTATAAACGCGGACTTGTAAAAACGCTGTTCGGCTGTCTTACTGTTGTCGCTGCCCTTGTTCTCGCATATGCCTTCGGCTCCTATGCGGGCGCACTTATCAGACAAACCCCCGTATTTGATACAATATCGCAAACGACAAATGAAAGAATCTGCGAGTATTTTGATAAAACCTTGAAGGATGGCATTGATAAGGCACAGAAGGATAAAGATGCGTCATCCTTCGTAAAAAGCCTTGAAAAACTCGGTGTTGACACAGAAAGCCTGCTTGAAGGATACTCAAGTGCACTTGAAAAGGGTGCAGAGGGTGCAAAGGACAGCTTTGTCAGGTCTGTTTCAACCCCCGTACTTAAAGGTCTTACAAACGCGGTGGGCGCTCTTGCGGTGTTTGTTCTGTCATTGCTTGTGCTTAAAGTGCTGTGCTGTGCACTTGATGTTGTGGCAAGGCTTCCGCTGCTCAGAACCGTCAACAAATTCGGAGGCATTGCGGCGGGAATACTGTCGGGTGTACTGACCTGCCTTGTAATTTGCCTTGCAATTGAGACATTTGTGCCGTATTTGCCGCAAAACAGCCTGCTTTATGTGGGTATGGAAAAGGAAACGGTGCTGTACGGCTTTTTTGTAAATCTTTTTCCTATGATTTTTTTGATTTTCGGTTAGAATAGAAATGCTGTGTTGTTTAGAAGACTTTGGAGGGGAAAATGAAGAAAAAAGACATACCTAATCTTTTGTCAGTTTTGAGAATCGTGCTTGTTCCGATTTTTGTATATTTGTTTTTTACCGACAGAACAGCGGCGGCAGTTGCCGTGTTTGCATTCTCGGGTATTACGGATGTGCTTGACGGATATATAGCAAGAAAATATAATTATATATCGGATTTGGGAAAAATACTCGACCCGTTTGCAGATAAGCTTACACAGTTTACGGCGTTTATCTGCCTGTATATCAGCTCTCTTGTGCCGCTGTGGATGCCTGCGGTGTATTTTGTTAAGGAAATACTTACGCTTATAGGTGCGGTGGCTGTTTTCCGAAAGGGAAAGCGTGTTGTAAAGAGTCATGTGTTCGGTAAGCTTGCAACATTTTTTGTGTTTGCTTTTGTAATAGTTGTTGCAATGTTCGGCAAATCAATTCCGTCATATGTTATTTCGACGGTGTGCGTGCTTATGTGCCTGTACTTTGTTTTCTCGTGTATTATGTATGTGAGAACAGAGATAAAGGACGGCATGAAAGACGCGTAAGCAACGCAGAGTATAATGCCCTTTATATGAAAGGGCGGCTTTTTGAAAGGATTTTATATGGCTACACTTTGTTCCAAATGTAAAAAGAGACCTGCCATGGTGTTCGTTCAGCGAATGGATCCCAACGGCGGCAATGTACAAAACGAGGGATATTGCATATTCTGTGCAAAGGAGCTCGGAATAAAACCCGTCACGGACATGATTGAAAAGATGGGTATTGATGAGGATCAGCTCGAGGAAATCAGCGAGCAGATGGATAATATGATGGCTGAGGGCGGCATGGATATGTTTGGCTTTGGCGGTCTTACCTCAGACGGCTTTGATGATGCTGACGAGGAGGAAGATGAAGACGATGGAGAGGAAGGCAGAGCACCCTCAATAAATCTCGGCTCTATTTTCGGAAACCTCAAGAATTTCAGAAAAGAGGGCGAGGCGTCCTCGGATACCAAGGAAAAGAAGGCATCAAAAAAGGCACAAAAACATAGAAAAAATCTCGAGGCCTTCTGTCAGGATCTTACGGCAAAGGCAAGAGACGGAAAGATAGATAAGGTTATCGGACGGGACAGAGAGCTTGACAGAGTTGTTCAGATTCTCTGCCGCAGACAAAAGAACAATCCCTGCCTTATAGGTGAGCCGGGTGTCGGCAAAACGGCAATAGCCGAGGCTCTTGCAAGCAAGATAGCATCGGGAGATGTTCCCTTCAAGCTGAAAAAAGCCGAGGTACATCTTCTTGATATGACAAGCATGGTGGCGGGAACTCAGTTCAGAGGTCAGTTTGAAAACAGAATGAAGTCGCTTATCGAGGAGATAAAGAGGCTTGGAAATATCATTCTCGTGATAGACGAGGTGCACACAATTGCAGGTGCCGGCGACGCCGAGGGCGGTATGAATGCGGCAAACATTTTAAAGCCTGCTCTTTCGAGGGGCGAGGTGCAGATAATCGGTGCAACAACCCTTGCCGAATACAGAAAGTATATCGAAAAGGATTCGGCACTTGAAAGACGTTTTCAGCCCGTGGTTGTAAATGAGCCGAATGTTGCCGATTCGATAGAGATTCTTAAGGGAATCAAGGAATACTACGAAAGCTTCCACGGTATTGTTATACCCGATGAGACGGTGGAAAAGGCGGTTGTGTTCTCTGAAAGATATATTACCGACAGATTCCTTCCCGACAAGGCAATTGACCTTCTTGACGAGGCTTCAAGCTATCTTGCACTTAACGACAAGACGGTGTTTGAATGTGACTACTCAAAGGAAAAGCTTGATGATGCGATAAAAGCAAGAGAGCTTTGTGAGGCGGACACTCCTACACAGGAGGAAGGCTCTGACGAGCAGTATTTCGAGAGACTTGCGGCGGCAAAGAGTGAGGAGCTTAAATATAAGTCGAGATACGAGAAGGCTATGGAGGACAGAAAGAATGTTGTTCTTCTTCCCGAGCATCTTGCAAAGGTTGTTGAAATCTGGACAGGTATTCCCGCGAGTAATATAAACGAAAACGAATTTGTAAGAATAGACGGACTGGAAACGCGCTTAAAGGCGAGAATTGTCGGTCAGGATAAGGCAATAAGCGCCGTAACACGCGCAATAAAGCGTTCGCGTGCAGGTATTTATACAAAGATAAAGCCTGTGTCGTTTATTTTTGCAGGACCTACGGGTGTCGGTAAAACCGAGCTTGTAAAGACGCTTTCAAATGACCTGTTTGATTCTCCCGAGGCACTTATCAGGCTTGATATGTCGGAGTTTATGGAAAAGCACGCCGTGTCAAGAATTATCGGCGCACCGCCCGGATATGTCGGCTATGACGAGGCAGGTCAGCTTACCGAGAAGATTAGACGCAGACCGTACAGCGTGGTGCTTTTTGACGAGATTGAAAAGGCGCATCCCGATGTGTTGAATGTGCTGCTTCAGATACTTGATGACGGTAAGGTTACGGATGCCCACGGAAAAGAGGTCAACTTCTGCAACACCATAATCATTATGACCACCAATGCAGGCTCTCAGGGCACTTCAAATTCCGCAGGCTTTTCAAAGAGCGAAAATGAAGTGAACGAGGACAAGACAAACAAGGCGCTGTCAAGCTTTTTAAGACCTGAGTTTATAAACAGAATTGATGAGATTATTACCTTTAATTCTCTCACGCGTGAAAACTTTGTAAATATAGCAAGGATAATGCTGGGCGAGCTTTCCGACTCACTTTCTCAAAAGGGTATTGTTCTTGAATATACCGATGAAATATGCAGTATGCTTGCCGAGAAATCCTATTCCGTCAAGTACGGTGCAAGAAACCTAAGACGTACAATCCAGACAGAAATTGAGGATAAGGCGTCTGAGCTTATTATTTCAAGCTATGACAGCAAAATTTCGGGAATCAGCATTTATGCCGATGGTGGCGAGATTAAAATTATAGTAACCAAAAAATAATAATTATAAAGCGAACAGCTTAAATAAAAGGAGATATTAAAATGGCAAACAACATGACACTTCTTGTAATGGCAGCAGGTATGGGCAGCCGTTTCGGCGGTCTCAAGCAGATTGAACCCGTAGGTCCCGAAGGACAGGTTATTCTTGAGTATTCGGTTTACGATGCTCTTGAAGCCGGCTTTGACAAGGCTGTATTTATCATCAAAAAGGAAATCGAAAGCGATTTCAGAAACATTATCGGCAAGAGAATCGAAAAGATGATTGACGTAGAATATGCGTTCCAGGAAATTGACAAGATTCCCGCACCCTTTACCGTTCCCGAAGGAAGAGTAAAGCCTTGGGGTACAGGTCATGCAGTTCTCTGTGCGAGAGAATTTGTAAAGACACCCTTTGCTGTTATCAATGCCGATGACTACTACGGCAAGGGCGGCTACAAGGTTGTAAAGAATCACTTTGAAACCAGCGACGAGTTCTGTATTGTAGGCTTTAAGCTTTGCAACACGGTTACGGAAAACGGTACTGTTTCAAGAGGTATTTGTGAAATCGAAAACGGATATCTCAAGAGTGTTATTGAAACACATGAAATTCCTGCACACAACGATTATCCCGAGGACACAATCTGCTCCATGAATATGTGGGGCTGCACACCCAAGCTTTTTGACGAGCTTGAGGTCGGCTTTACAGACTTCCTCAAGGAAAAGGGTACGGAAATGAAGAGCGAATACCTTCTTCCCACAATCATCGACGGCATGATTAAGAACAAGGGCGAAAAGGTTAAGGCTCTCACAACAGACGACAAGTGGTACGGTGTTACCTACAAGGAAGACAAGCAGTCGGTTGTTGATGCTCTTGCTGCTTATACGGCAAAAGGTCTTTATTCCAAGTTTTAATTATTTGTCGGTTTGACAGATGTATTTCCCTTGTGCCGGAAGGCGCAAGGGATTACTGTTGTTTTTTTTGTTTTTTTAGTTACTTTTTTGTCGGGCAGGGAGTTGCGCGGCTTGCGAGCCGCGTTTTCCGTTCTTTTGTCCCGAAACAAAAGAACCAAAAAAATCTCAAAAACAGTAACTGTTTACAAAATGTTCTTGAATTCCTCGGTAAACCGTGGTATGATTTATCGTGTTAGCACTTTAATTCGATAAAGTGAAACGAAATAGTAAGAAATAAGGAGCCGCGAAGAAAAGGTGAATATAAAGAGAAAGAATATCCCCGACGGAATGAGGGATATGATATATACCGAAAATCTGACACAAAAGAGCCTTGGAGAGAGGGTGTCGTCTCTGTATGAAAAGAGGGGCTTCGGAAGCGTTTCAACCCCCACCCTTGAATACTATGACGTGTTCAATTTCGACAGCCAGACAATCCCCGAGGAGAATATGTTAAAGCTTACCGATAAAAGCGGAAGACTTGTTGTGCTCAGACCCGATAATACAACACCCATGGCGAGAATTGCGGCGACGAGACTTAAGAACGCACCGCGTCCGTTAAAGCTCTACTATAATCAGAACGTGTTCAGAATTTCAGGTGATTTTTCGGGTAAGAGAAGCGAATTTGCCCAGACAGGCGTTGAAATTATCGGTGGAGATACCGAAATGGCAGACCTTGAGGCAATAGTGACTGCTCTGAGAACCTTGCGTGAAATCAGCGACTTTTACGGCGGCGGAATAAACTATAAGCTTGAGCTTGGACACGCCTGCTTCTGTAAGGCTCTTCTTGACTCCTTCGGACTTGATGAAGAAACGAGACAGACGGTTACAAAGTATATAAGTGCCAAGAATTCTTCTTCTCTCGAGGTGCTCTCGGATGATGACGAAAAGATGACTTCCGTTCTTTCTACCGTCAGAAAAATCCCCCGCCTTTATGGCTCAAAGAGCGTTATTGATAAGGCAAGGGAGCTTTGCGTAGGGGTAAAGAGTGCAAATGAGGCTCTTGACTATCTTGAAAAGATGTATGATATACTTGACGAAAACGGCTTTTCCGAGAATATTTCAATAGACCTTGCAACCGTTAATGACATGGATTATTATACGGGAATTGTTTTTAAAGGATATCTTGACTATACGGGAGAGTCTATTCTCGGCGGCGGAAGATATGATAATCTCATGTCAAATTTCGGCGACAGCGAGGTGGCAACCGGCTTTGGTATAAACCTTTCGCTTGTTTCGGATAGACTTTCAAAGATAACGGGTATCGAGGAAAACGTGCCGTCAAGAAGAACCCTTGTGCATTACGGTGATATGAAGCTTCTTTCAAAGGCACTTAATTATATTGAAAACAGCATGGATGTTTGTGTGCTTTCATGTGTGCAGAGTATTGATGAGGCTGTTGAATACGCAAAGAAGGGTGCCTTTACAAAGGTGGTTGAAATTGAAAACGGAACAATCAGGGAGGTGTGGTCGAAGTGATAAGAATAGCACTTACCAAGGGCAGAATTGAAGAGAAGGCTGTTGAAATATTTGAAAAAATCGGCTTTGACTGTTCCTCACTTCATAATAAGGGGCGCAGACTTTTCTTTGAAATAGGAGAGGGCGTTGAGGTTGTGCTGGCAAAAGCAAATGATGTGGTTACATATGTTGACCACGGCGTTTGCGATATGGGCGTTGTGGGAAAGGACACCATCATGGAAATGGGAAGAAGCCTTTACGAATGTCTTGACCTTGGCTTTGGAAAATGCAGATTTGCCCTTGCTTGTAAAAAAGGATATGACTTTTTCGGAGGCTATGCTCATAGAACGGTGGCTTCCAAGTATCCCAATGTTACAAAGGAATATTTTAGAACAAGAGGTCTTGATGTTGAGGTTGTAAAGATTGACGGCTCGGTGGAGCTTGCACCTCTTCTCGGACTTGCTGACGGTATTGTCGATATAGTTGAGACGGGCTCAACACTAAAGGAAAACGGACTTGAGGTGGTGTGCGACGTAGCACCCATCAGTGCAAGACTGATTGTAAACCCTGCAAGCCTCAAGCTTAAGAAAAATGATATTGATAAAATTATTGACAGCATAGCGGATGTGCTGTAAACTGAATTTGGGAAAAGAGTGACAGATATGCTTAAAATATATGAGTATAACAGCCCAGAATGCGGTGAGTTTCTTTCAAGGCTTTCAAAGAGAGCCGAAAGCCCCGAGGCGTGGGTTATAGATACGGTAAATGAAATACTTGCCGATGTAAAACAGAACGGCGATGCGGCACTTCTTAAATATACCGAAAAATTCGACAAGGTAAGCCTTACCCCAAAGACTCTTGAGATGTCAAAGCAAGAGCTTGAAGAGGCGGCAAGCGGCGTTGATGAAAAGCTATACGCAACAATGGTTAAGGCGGCGAAGAATATAGAGAGCTATCACAGAAAGCAGCTTCGTCAGACCTTCTTTGATACAAGCGACACCTCAAAGACCGTCGGCATGAGAATAAAGCCAATGAAGCGTGCGGGAATATATGTTCCCGGCGGCAGTGCGGCTTATCCTTCAAGTGTACTTATGAACTGTATACCTGCAAAGGTGGCGGGGGTTTCTGAAATTGTTATGACAACACCTCTGCGTGATGGAAAAATACCTGCACCCGTCGCGGCGGCAGCGCTTATTTCGGGTGTTGACAGGGTGTTCCTTTGCGGCGGAGCGCAGGCTGTTGCGGCAATGGCTTACGGTACCGAAACTATTCCTCAGGTGGATGTTATAGCAGGTCCCGGCAACATTTTCGTTGCAACGGCAAAGAGACTCGTTTACGGAACTGTTGATATTGATATGATAGCAGGTCCAAGTGAAGTGCTTGTTGTGGCGGATAGAGGGGCAAATCCCGAATATATTGCGGCAGACCTTCTTTCTCAGGCAGAGCACGATGCCCTTGCATCAAGCGTGCTTGTGACAGACAGCATGGAGGTTGCAAAAAAGGCATCCGAGGCATTGACAGAACAGCTTAAAAAACTTGAAAGAAGCGAGATTGCAGGCAAGTCAATTGAAGCATTTGGCGCAGCAATTGTATGCCGGAGCATGGATGAAGCTTTTGCTCTTGCAAATAAAATTGCGCCCGAGCATCTTGAGGTGCTGACAAAGGATCCCTTCTCCGACCTTTCAAAGATTGATAACGCAGGCTCAATTTTCCTTGGCGAAAACTCCCCCGAGCCTCTCGGCGACTATTTCGCAGGCACAAACCATGTTCTTCCCACCAACGGCACCGCACGCTTTGCTTCGCCCCTTTCGGTGGATACATTTATAAAGAAGTCGGGTGTGATATTCTACACAAGAGAGGGACTTTGCGATTATAAAGACGATATTATCCGCTTTGCCGAATCCGAGGGACTCACAGCCCATGCAAATTCGGTAAAGGTAAGATTTAACTAAACACAAAAATAATAACAGAAAAAGGAATTGCAAATGTTTGATAAATCGCTTTTTGCAAAAAAGCTCTCGTCGGTAGAGCCCTATGCGGTTGACACAGGGACATATAAGGCAAGGCTTGATGCAAACGAGAGCTATATTGCACTCGATGAAAAAATCAGAAACAGAATAGCAAAAGAGCTTGAGGGCTTTGACTATAACAGATATCCCGACCCTGCGGCAACACGTCTCAAAAAGGCGTTCTGTGACTATTACGGTCTTAAAGAGGAAAATGTATGTGTCGGTAATGGCTCTGACGAGGTTATAAGCCTTATTATGAACTGCTTTCTTGATACGGGAAGCACGGTTATGACCTTTGCACCCGACTTTTCAATGTATGCCTTTTATGCATCCCTTGCGGGAATGAGGGTTGTGAGCTGTCCCAAGAACGATAATTACAGAATTGACTTTGATTTGGCTGAGAAAATGCTTTCGGAAAACGAGGTAAAGCTTGTTATTTTCTCGAATCCCTGTAACCCCACGGGCTGTATCGAAAGCAAGGAAAACATAAAGCGGCTGGCACAGCTTTTTCCCAAAACAATATTTGCGGTGGATGAGGCTTATATGGATTTTGCAGCGGTCAAAAAGGAGGAAAGCTTCCTTAATGAAACCGAGCTTTATTCCAATGTGATTGTGCTTAAGACCTTGTCGAAGGCACTTGGTGCGGCAGCCTTGAGACTCGGCTTTGTTGTGGCGGATAAAACCTTTTGTGATATGTTTTTCGCCGTCAAGAGCCCTTATAACGTGAACGGCGTTTCACAGCTCATGGGCAGAATTCTGCTTGAAGAAGGACAGTATCTTGACGATTGTACCAAAAAGCTTTCAGCCTCGGCACAGAGCCTTCACAGACAGATTTGCGAGAGGGGTATTGCCGAGCCGCACGCAACCTTTACAAACTTTGTTTTCTTCGCGGATAAGGATGCCGCAAGAAAGCAGGAATATATGAAGCAAAACGGTGTGCTTGTAAGAAAATTTTCAATATCCGGCGGTGCACTCAGAATTACCGCGGGAAACGATGAGGAAAACGCACTTGTTTTGAAATTGCTTGAGGACTGCAAATAAGCTTAAGGAGATATGGAATGAGAACCTCTACTGTTAAAAGAACAACAAAAGAAACAAATATAGAAATGACTCTTACCGTACTCGAGTATGGTAAAAAGGGCAGCTTTTCGGGAACAAGCGGCATAGGCTTTTTTGACCATATGCTTAATTCCTTTGCCTCTCACGGCGGATTTGATATAGCTCTTAAATGCGAGGGTGACCTTTTTGTTGACGGTCACCATACCGTCGAGGATGTGGGTATTGTTCTCGGTATGTGTCTTAAAGAGGCGGCAGGGGATATGAAGGGAATAAAGCGTTTTTCGGATATTCTCATGCCCATGGATGAGGCTCTTTGTATGTGCGCTGTTGATTTTTCCGGGCGGGCATATCTGGTTTTTGAAAGTGAATTTGCAAGCTGCATGATAGGTGATTATGATACACAGCTTACCGTGGAATTCATGCGTGCTTTGTCCTCAAATGCCGGAATAACATTACATATAAAGACACTCTACGGTGCAAATGACCACCATAAGACAGAGGCTCTTTATAAGGCGGCGGGTAAGTGTATAGGCGACTCACTCAGAATTGTTTCGGATGAGGTTATGTCTACAAAGGGAACGCTGTAAGGTTTGGTGAAAAAATAAAATGAAAACACTGATAATTGACTACGGAATGGGAAATCTTCATTCTGTGAAAAACGCTTTCGACTATATCGGCGAGGAGGCATATATCAGCTCCGATATAAAGGAAATGGAAAAGGCAGATGCACTTGTTTTGCCCGGCGTCGGTGCTTTTCCCGATGCGGCGGATATGCTTTATGACAGCGGTGTTGCCGAAAAGATACTTGAGCTTTGCGGAAAAGAAGAAAAGCCTTTGCTCGGTATTTGTCTCGGAATGCAGCTGCTTCTTGATGAAAGCTGTGAGGTGCGCCCTGCAAGGGGACTTGGACTTATTCACGGAAAATGCGAGAGAATAGCGGATACGGGACTTAAAATTCCGCATATGGGCTGGAATGACCTGACTCTTGACGATAAAGAGTGCCCGCTGCTCCGTAATACCAAAGACGGCGATTATGTGTATTTTGTCCACTCCTATAAGGCTGTGCTTGAGGATAGAAAGAGCCTTCTTGCCCATACCTTCTACGGCGAAGAAATTCCTGCTGTTATAGGTAACGGCAGAAATGTTTTCGGGGCTCAGTTCCATCCCGAAAAGAGCGAGAGGGTGGGACTTGATATGATAAAGAGCTTTTGTGAATTTGCAAAAAAGAATTAAGATTTCAGGATTTAACGGTTTTTGTATCTGAACGAAAAGGGAGAAAAGCTTATGATAATTTTGCCTGCAATAGATATTCTCGGCGGTGAATGCGTGCGTCTTTTCAAGGGAGAGTACGGCACGGCAAGAAAGGTTGCATCAAGTGCTGTCGATACGGTAAAGGAATTTGAAGGCTGCGGCGCACAGTATATACATATGGTTGACCTTGATGGCGCAAAAGAGGGAAAAACGGTAAACCGCGACCTGTTTTACAGCCTTGCCAAAATAACAAACGTACCAATTGAGCTTGGCGGCGGTATACGCAATATGGAAACGGTTGATGCGTATATAGGGGGCGGAATTTCAAGGGTTATTCTCGGCTCTGCGGCACTTCGCGACAGAGAGTTTCTGAAAAGAGCTGTCGATAAATACGGCGAAAAAATTGCTGTCGGAATTGATGCTAAAAACCGAAAGGTCAGCGTTTCGGGCTGGCTTGATGACTCGGATGTGGATTATATAGAATTTGCCCGAGAGATGGAAAAAGAGGGCGTAAAGAATATTATTTTTACCGATATTTCAAAAGACGGAACTCTTGCAGGTCCTAACCTTGAACAACTCTCGGCTCTTTCAGCGGCTGTAAAGTGCGATATCACCGCTTCGGGTGGTGTTCATAACATAGAGGATATCAGAAACCTGAAGGAAATGAACCTCTACGGTGCAATTGCGGGAAGGGCAATTTATGACGGAACTCTTGATTTGAAAGAGGCTGTTGAATTGACTTTGAAATAGAGGCTTCGGAGAGCTTTCCTTGTGCGAAAGGCATTTTCCTTTCATTTGGTGCGATGCTGATTTGGAGCAGTGAGCTTGACCGCTTGGATATATGACGGTCAAACGGGGAATCACCTGATAAATAAAGATTAAATTTTGAAAGGCGTAGGAAAGGTGACAAATGCGAGTGCTTTTTGCTTGCTTTTTCTGCGTGAGTTTGACCGCTTGGATATATGGCGGTCAAACGGGATGGCAATCGAGAGACAAGAATAAAAATATCAAAATACGCGGAAAAGTTGACAAATGCGAGTTCTTTGCCAAGCTTTCTGCGAAAGAAAGCGGGAAAAAGTAAGTGCTTGCTAAAAGAATAATTCCCTGCCTTGACGTAAAGGATGGCAGGGTAGTAAAGGGAGTAAACTTTGTAGGGCTGAGAGATGCGGGAGATCCTGTTGAGACGGCACAGTTTTATAATACACAGGGTGCAGATGAGATAGTTTTTCTCGATATTACCGCCTCCCATGAAAAAAGAAAAACGATAGTCGATGTTGTCGAAAGAACGGCGAGATGCGTGTTCATGCCTTTGACGGTCGGCGGCGGCATTTCAAGCGTTGAGGATTTCAGAACACTTCTCAGTGCAGGAGCCGATAAGGTCTCAATAAATTCTGCGGCGGTCAAGGATAAGTACCTCATTTCAAAAGCTGCCGAAAAATTCGGCTCCCAGTGTGTGGTTGTGGCAATAGATGCAAAAAAGACCGATGACGGATATCACGTTTTCATTCACGGCGGAAGAACCGATACGGGAATTGACGCTGTCGAATGGGCAAAAGAGGTTGAAAGCTTGGGTTGCGGCGAAATCTTGCTTACAAGTATGGATGCCGACGGTACAAAGCAGGGATTTGATATTCCTCTTACCGATATCATTTCAAAGACGGTAAACATTCCGGTAATTGCCTCGGGAGGCTGCGGAAAATTAGAGCACTTCTCGGATGTATTTGAAAAAACAGGTGCGGATGCAGCACTTGCGGCAACGCTGTTTCATTTCAGGGAGCTGACAATCGCAGAGGTTAAAGATTATCTCAGGAGTAAGGATATATGGGTAAGACACTAATTGATGTAAATAATCTTGATAAGTATTTTGCAAAATCGGATCTTGTGCCTGCCGTTGTTCAGGACATACAAAACGGCGACGTGCTGATGCTTGCGTATATGAATAAGGAGTCCTTGAAAAAAACGCTCGAAACGGGTTATACGTGGTTTTATTCAAGGTCTCGCGGTGAGCTTTGGAATAAGGGAGCAACAAGCGGTCACGTGCAGAAAATAGTTGAAATGTATTCCGACTGCGATGATGATACGTTTCTTGTTAAGGTTGAGCAGACGGGCCCTGCCTGCCATACGGGAAGTCGAAGCTGCTTTTTTAATAAAATGATGGGGGAATAAAGTGATGAACGATAACGTACTTAAAATGGTGGAAGAGGTAATTGAGTCGAGAAAGCATGAGGATGCAGAAGGCTCGTATACCTGCTATCTTTTCAAAAGCGGACTCGATAAAATTTTAAAGAAGGTGGGCGAGGAGTGCACCGAGACGGTGATTGCCGCAAAGAATCTCAAGAACAACGGCGGAGATAAGGAAAAGGAAGAACTTATTGGCGAGGTTGCCGACCTTTTCTATCACCTTCAGGTGATGCTGAGCGACTGCGGACTTTCCATTGATGACGTTCTTCGCGAGCATGAAAAGAGAAATCTTGTGGTTAATAATAAAAAGCAATTTAAGACTGTGGATAAAAATTCTTAAAAAAGTGAAAAAAACACTTGACAAATAAAGACGTTTGTGATAATATACTAACGTTGCCGAGAGAACTCGGCAATTCCCGGGGGGTTAGCTCAGCTGGGAGAGCATCTGCCTTACAAGCAGAGGGTCACAGGTTCGAGCCCTGTACCCCCCACCAAAAATCCCGCACGTCAGTGTGGGATTTTTACTTTTTCACTCTTCACTCTTCACTTTTCACTTTTCACTAACCCTGCGGGATTTTTGGCAAAGTTATAAGTAATAGTGAATAAGGAAGAAGTCAAGACCGCTTTGCTTGCACAGAGCTTGTTTTTATAAATATCAAAATATTTACGGTTAAAAACCATGCCCGACCGCCAAGTAAAGACGGTCGGGCATTTCATTGTCGTTTGTAAAATGTTTTTAAATGTGCTTATTCTGCACTGCCTTTTTGTGAAAAGCTTTTGATTAGGATAATTCACGCTTGAAATTGCCTTATGATTGTGTTAAAATGAACTCGGTAGAGTTAAATGCGTAACGCTTGCTTTAAACTCAGAAATTATTAATTATTCATTATTCATTATTCAC
>JAZQIW010000048.1:0-19547 GCA_045541355.1 Eubacteriales bacterium
CTTTTTTATACGCAAAGACGTAAGATATGCATGGGGTGTTTTTCCCGTCTGAGCCTTGAACAGCACCGAAAAATAGCTTCGGTCAAGTCCCGTTTCACGTGCGATTTGTTCTACCGTAAGGTTTTGGTGATAGTTTGTTTCCATAATACCGATTGCTTTCTTCACCCATGCATTTTTATCCGCCGTAACAGAGCTATACTTCAAAAGTGTTCCGAGTATCCCGTATATTGCGGCAGTTCGCCTGAGTTCTGCACCGCTATCGTTCTCATCTCGCATATTCACCACCCTCTCGACCAAGGCGGTTATCTCCTCAAACGCCGTGCAAGGTGCAAAGGGTGACGTGCTTGTTATACCTGCCTTTCGCAGTACTGCACCGATTTGCAGTCCGTCCATGGCACACCAAACACCGCATCTGGGATTTACTTTTGCCGCAGTATGGACAACGGTATCACCGGGGAAAAGAAAATAGCAATCGCCCTTTTTCAATGGGTACTCTATGCCGTTTATAATTACAGAGCCAAAGCCGTCTGTGCAGCATTCAACTATGTATATATCCCTGATTACAGGGCCGAACCTTATGCCCGGCCGAAGGTTCTCATCACGTCCGCAATGGCATATTACGGGTTCCTCCCTATGCTCTTTTATATAGTGTTCGTACAACATAGCATTCACCTATATACAACAAATTGAAGAAAACATCAAACAATTATGTATTGCCGATTTTTCCGATATATGTTACAATCATATCATAAAACTAAGAGGAAGGCAAGTGCTATGAACAAAAACATTTTGAACATTGCCATTATTGGCTGCAGTCCTGCTATGGGACAGATTCACATGGAGGGCATAAAGGACATTGAAGGCATCAACATCTACGCCCTCTGCGATACCGCAAGAGACAACAGACTCTCCGAATGTAAGGAAAAATACGGCGCACAAAGGGCAGTCAAGGACTACAAGGAGTTACTTGACGATGAGAATATCGATGCTGTAATCATAGTTACACCCGACCAGCTTCACCGCGAAATGGCGACAGCTTTTCTTAAAGCAGGCAAGGACGTACTTTGTGAAAAGCCCATGGCTCTTACCCTTGAAGAATGTGAGGATATGATGAGAGCCGAAAAGGAAAGCGGCAGAAAGCTTATGATCGGTCAGATTTGCCGTTTTACCGACAACTTTATCAAGGCAAAGGAAATCATAGATTCAGGCAGAATAGGCGAGCTTTTCTTCGTGGAAAGCGAATATGCCCACAACTACACAAATGCAAGAGGTTACGATGACTGGAGAGTAACACCCGAGCGTGACGGCTTCATCGGAGGCGGTTGCCATGCGGTGGATTTACTCCGTTGGATTGCGGGTGACCCCATTTCTGTTTATGCACTTGCAAACCACAAATGTCTTACCGACTGGCCTACCAATGACTGTACTGTGGCTCTTTACCGGTTTCCCGGCAACGTTTCGGGCAAGGTTTTTGTTTCCACAGGCTGTAAGCGTCCCTACACCATGCGTTCAGTATTCTACGGCACCATGGGAACCATCATCTGTGACAACACAAGCGATCACATTCTTCTCTACGAGCACAACGAACAGCAGGGCAAGAATGATTGGATGCATACCGACAAGGCGGAAAAAATTTCTGCAGTTGTCAACAACCACAACACAAAAGGCGAGGGACAGATGTTCATGGAAGCACTTCTTTGCGGAAAGAACGTGCCCATCACCTCCATGGAGGGTGCAAAAACCGTTGCCGTGGCATGTGCTACCGTTCAGTCGGCAAGAGAGCACAGACCTATTGAAATTCAGTATCCCAAGGTTTAATTTTACATTTATGAAGCAAATCCGGCATCGGCTTTTCGCCGATGCCTTTTTATGTACTTTTCGACCTGAGAAAAAAGCTTTCTTTTTAAAAAAAGGGTGTTGCATTTTTTCCAAAAAAGTGATAATATGTATTTAACAACATGGCGCATCGAAAATAAAGCCTACAAATATGGAGATTTTGATATGGATTTATATTTCAACAAAGCCTTTTCAAATTCGGTAAACAGGCTTGAAATGGAGATTACCGAAAGTGCATACGTGCATGGTGATAAAGGATGGAATCTTGAAAACATATGCTCTCCGTTTACGCGTTTTTACTATTTTGAAAGCGGAAGTGCACAAATGACCGTAGACGGGCAGGATGTAACACTTACCCCCGGATACATTTATATAATTCCTCCCGGGGTATCCTTAAGCTCAAGCTGTGACGGAACCTTTACAAAGCTTTACTTTCATTTCAACATTACTCGTCCCGACGGTTACGATCTATTTGCAGGCTGCGGAGGGCTTCTTATGGATTTTGTCGGACACGAGCATATTGCTAAGATAAAGAGCCTGTTTTTCTCAGACAAGCTTGTTGACACACTAAAGCTCAGAAATGACATATTACACTATGCACTGTCGCTCTTTCCCGAAAAGAACGCAAACAGCATTACGAGTGTAATATATTCCCCTCAGGTACAAAGTGCAATAGACTACATAAAGCAGCATCTTTCCATTCAGCTAAGTGTAAAATTGCTGTCTGACAAGCTCTTTGTCGCACCCACAACGCTTTCAAAGCATTTCCGTGAAGAGGTTGGTGTAAATATCGGGGAATACATTGATGACATTGTCTTTGAAAATGCAAAAAAGATGCTGTTAAAAACAGATCTTCCCATTTCAACCATCAGTGAAAAATACGGTTTTTGCGACAGATTCTATTTTTCAAGGCGGTTTAAGGAAAAATTTGGAGTAACCCCATTCAAGTTCAGAAAAATGAAATTATGAGTTTTTACGCAGGCAATCCGTAAAAAACATATCCAATAATTGATGAAAATAATATAAAACAAAAAAATCCTATCTTGCGATAGGATTTTTTGGCACCCGCAACGGGAATCGAACCCATAACTAGCCCTTAGGAGGGGCTTGTTATATCCATTTAACTATGCAGGCATATTATTCAAATTGTCTACTGTTATATTATATTCACAAAAGAAGCGTTTGTCAAGCACAATATGTCGGTTTCGGCGCCTTTCGGCGCCGTTTTTTATTTCAGTATCTTAAAGGACATGGGAGAAAGCGTTATCTCTCCCCCTATCTTATTTCCTTCAACAAGGTCTGTTTTGGGATGATGGATTTTGTAGCTTTTTTCACTGTCAGATACGTTTACAAGAACAAGTATTTCTCCTCTTGTAAAGACGACAAAGCCATGCTCATATTCTTCAAATTCAAGGTCTGCCGTATGCAGTGAAGCCTGCTCTCTCTTGATTTTACAAAGCTTCTTATAGTGCTCAAGAATACGTTTATTCTCACGTCCCCAGGGATAAGGTCTTCGGCAGAAGGGGTCATGGTATCCTTCGACGCCGGCTTCATCTCCATAGTAAATTGAGGGCATTCCGGGCAAGGTAAACTGAAGGCAGGAGGCCACCATAAGTCTCTTTATGCCTTCTTCAAGCTGTTTTTCACTAAGCTTCATGGCAGAAAGCTCTTTATTTGTCTTTCCCTCACTGCTCTGTCCTGCAAGCACCGTCAATATTCTTTCGGTATCATGTGTTCCGATTATATTCATAAGCACTGCCGAGCAAAAGGGCGGATAGCTTGAATATACATCCGTAACGGCATTATAAAAATCCTTTGCATTTGCACTTTTTACAAAGTCAATGATTGCATTTTTGATGGGATAATTCATTACGGAATCAAGCTCTTTACCTCTGAAATATTCCCGTCGTTTATTATACGACACCTTATCGGCGGCATTTTCCCACACCTCGCCGATTATGAGGCTATCCTTTTTTTCGGTCTTGGCACTCTGTCTTATTCCCTTTAAGAAGTCCTCATCAAGCTCATCGGCAACGTCAAGTCTCCAGCCCGATATTCCTCTTTTAAGCCATTTTCTGACTATGCCGTTTTCCGAAAGGAAATAATTCCTCACCGCCTCGGTATTGCCCTTTATTCTGGGAAGTATTTCTATTCCCCACCAAGCCTCGTATTTATCGGGGTGATTTTCAAAGTTATACCAGTTATAATACTCGCTGTCCTTTGACTGATATGCGCCGACATCTCGGTAGCTTCCATAGCGGTTGAAATATTTACTGTTATCTCCCGTATGATTGAACACTCCGTCAAGGACAATTCTCATGCCCTTTTCCTTTGCCTTTTTGCAAAGAAGGTCAAACGCCTCATCGCCGCCGAACATTTCATCCACCGTTTCATAGTCACCCGTATCATACTTATGATTCGAATATGCCTTAAAAACAGGGCAAAAATACAGCACCGACACTCCAAGCTCTTTAAGGTAGTCCAGCTTTTCGACAACGCCATACAGCGTTCCGCCAAAAAAGGAATTATTAGCTAAGGCATCACCGTTTTTCTCGGGGTATTCCGGGATTCCTTCATACCAGTCGTCTATCATTACAGCATCTTCTCGGGCAGGCACTTTCTCTGAGCCTCTGCAGAACCTATCGACAAAAATCTGGTACATAACCCCCTCTTTTGCCCAGAGGGGAGTATCAAAATCCTTATCGTAAACAAGAAGTCTTGTGCGTCTTATATTCTCGTTTTCGGAAAGAACAAAATCAACATTATTTATACTATCGGTATATTGCACCCTTCCGTCGGCGCAGAACAGCTTGAGGCACCAATAATAAAGGTTTGTGTCTCCATTGCAGTGTTTTTCAAAGTCAAGGGTAATCCTATATACATCACAGGACCCCTCAACGCCTTCAAACGCAAGTGCAAGCTCTGTGTCTGACTGCAATTTATCGTCATAAAGGCAAAGGACCGCCCCGGAAATTCCGAGGCGCCTTGTAACATAGGCATAAATTTCAAGCTTTGCGTTATTTGCAAATGCAGAAAGTCTTGAAACATCGCTGCCGTCAAGCTTTTTTACTATTCTTAAGCTATTATCTCCACTGCAAATTCCAAAAGGTTTTGCTGACATTTACTTATTCTCCGATGTGATTTTTGAAAGATGCCAGATATTATTTGCATAATCCTCAATGCTTCTGTCTGCCGCAAACTTACCTGCTCCCGCTATATTCATAAGGGACATTCTCTGCCACTTTTCCTTATTGAGGTAATCTTTTGACACGTCATCCTTACAAAGCATATAGGAATCAAAATCCGCAAGGCACATATAGGGGTCGGAAATACCGCCTCTGCCGACAAGAAGATAATCATAGATATTTGCAAAGCTCTCTCCGTTAAAGCCGGTATTGAAAGCATCGACAACCTTCTTTAGCCTATCGTTATGATGGTAATAAGCCGAGGCATTATATCCCTTGAGCCAAAGGTCATCCACCTCATTTGTTGTAAGACCGAAGATATAGATATTATCCTTTCCTACCTCTTCAAGCATTTCGACATTTGCGCCGTCAAGAGTTCCGACAGTAAGTGCACCGTTTATCATAAACTTCATATTACCCGTACCTGATGCTTCCTTACCTGCAAGGCTTATCTGCTCACTTATATCTGCCGCAGGCATAAGGCTCTCGGCAAGGCTTACGCAATAGTTTTCAAGGAACACCACCTGAAGCTTTTCGGAAATCTTCGGATTCTTATTGATATCTGCGGAAATGGCACAGATAAGCTTGATAATCTGCTTTGCCATATCATAGCCGGGTGCCGCCTTGGCACCGAAAATAAAGGTCTGCGGTGTTACATCAAGGTCGGGATTTTCTTTGAGTGCAATATATCTGTCAACAATTCTCATTGCATTGAGAAGCTGTCTCTTATATTCATGCAATCTCTTTGCCTGAACATCAAACACAGAGTCGGGGTTGATTTTTACCCCTGTCTTTTTGAACACAAGGTCAGAGAAAGCAACCTTATTCGAGTGCTTAATGCTTGCAAGTGTGTCAAGGACTGTCTTATCATCGGCAAACTTTTCAAATTTTCTCAGTTCATAAGGCTTTGTTCTGTAATCTGTACCGATAGTTTCATCAAGAAGTGCAGCAAGAGAAGGGTTGGAATAGCAAAGCCATCTTCTGTGTGCAATACCGTTTGTAACATTGGTAAACTTTTCGGGATACATCTTATAAAGTTCCTTAAAGCAGCTATTCTTCAGAATATCCGAATGAAGTGCCGATACACCGTTTACGGTATGAGATGCAATAACACTCAGATTTGCCATTCTTATCTGATTATAGGCAATAATTGACATGCTGCTGATTTTATCAAAGCTGCCGGTCTTATTCCATGCATCCTCGCAGAAGCGTCTGTTGATTTCGCAGAGAATATTATAGATTCTTGGAAGCTTGAGGCGGAACAGGTCTTCATTCCATGTTTCAAGTGCCTCGGGCATAACCGTATGGTTTGTATATGAAATAATCTTTGTAACAAGCTCCCATGATTTTTCCCATGTAAAGCAGTAATCGTCAAGGAAGATTCTCATAAGCTCGGGAATACAGAGAGCAGGGTGTGTATCATTTATATGGATTGCAACCTTTTCAGCAAGGTTTTCCAAGGTGCCGTAAACAGCCATATGGTCACGGATAATGCTCTGGCAGGATGCGGATGTGAGGAAATACTGCTGTGTGAGTCTGAGCATCTTTCCTTCAACATGGTTATCCGAGGGATAAAGCACCTTACAGATTGCCTCTGCGTTTGTATTCTTTTCTACCGCCTTCATATACTGTCCCTGTGTAAAGAGTGACATATCAAAGCTTGTTATATCTCTTGCCTTCCAAAGTCTGAGAAGGCTTACCGCCTCGGAATTTGCTCCCGAAATCATCATATCGTATGCACAAGCCTCAACCTCTTCTGCATCGTCATAGATAATTTCGCATCTTCCGTCCTTCCATTCCTCTCTTACCTTACCGTCAAAGCGAACCTTGAAGGTTCTGTCTGTTCTGGGAACAAGCCACACCTCGCCACCGGGAAGCCATACATCGGGAAGCTCAACCTGAAGTCCGTCTACAAGCTTCTGCTTGAAAAGACCATACTCATAGAGTATTGAAAAGCCTGTTGCGGGGTAGTTAAGCGACGAAAGGGAGTCCATAAAGCATGCCGCAAGACGGCCAAGTCCGCCGTTACCGAGACCTGCGTCAGGCTCCTGTTCATAAAGCTCATTAAGGTTATAGCCAAGAGAATCGAGAACCTCTGCATACTGCTTTTCAAGTCCAAGGTTACAAAGGTTTGTCTTAAAGGAACGGCCAAGCAAAAATTCCATGCACATATAGTACACTCTCTTACCGCCCTTACTGTTTACAAGCTTCTTATAGTCATTACGCTTTTCGGAAAGTATATCCTTTACCGTCATGGCACAAGCCTTATACATCTGCTCCTTTGTTGCCTCGGAGGGTGAAACGCCGAAGTATCTTGAAAGCTTGGTAACGATATTCTGTTTTACAATTGCGTTTGTTTCCATTTTTATATAATCAACCTTTCAGTATATTAGGTAAATGAAAGAATTATCTCTTTTTTAAAAGAATTAAATCGGGGTGAATAATATCACCCCGAAGAATAAAATTACCTATATTAAGTCTAACACAGATTTTCAAAAAGTTCAATATACTTTTTAGCTGAAATATTCCAGCTGAAATCTATATTCATTATCTTTTTTGTCAAACGTGTCCACTTTTTGTTGTCCGAGTACAAATCAAGTGCCGCAAGAATACGGTCCTTAAGCTCTGCCTCCGAATAATTTGCAAAGGTAAAGCCGTTTCCGTAAATCTCGCCATCAAGCTCATAATAGCCCTTGATGGAGTCATAAAGACCGCCTGTTTCTCTTGTTACGGGAACCGTTCCGTAACGGGAGGCAATCATCTGAGCAAGTCCGCAGGGCTCACTCTTTGAGGGCATTACAAACACATCGGCTGCCGCATATATTCTCTTTGAAAGGTCTCTGTCATAAACAATAAGTGCTCTTACCTTATCATTATACTTGGCATCGAGATACCTGAAATAGTTTTCGTATCTTTCCTCGCCCTTGCCGAGAATTACAAGCTGAACGTCTCGGTCGGCTACAACGCTTTCCATAATTCTTTCCACAAGGTCAAGGCCCTTATGTCCTGCAAGGCGTGTGATTATTGCCACAAGCGGAACATCAGGTCTTTCGGGAAGTCCCACCTCCTTCTGGAGTGCAAGCTTACAAGCCGTCTTTCCCTCAAGGTTATCTGCTGTGAAGGTAGCTGCAATTGTGCTGTCTGTCTCAGGGTTATAGTAATCATAATCTATACCGTTTAGTATGCCCGAAAGCTTATAATTATTCTCACGGAGAATATAGTGCAATCCCTCCGAATACTCGGGGTACTTTATTTCCTTGGAATATGTCGGGCTTACGGTTGTTACTCTGTCGGCACAAACTATGGCACCCTTCATGAGATTTATACATCCATCATAGCAAAGAATAGAGGCATACTTATAGTCAATCGCAAAAATATCAGACAGTATTGACATATCATACTTTCCCTGATATGCGATATTATGGATTGTATAAATTGCTCTCATATCCTTATATTCGGGAACATCTCTGTATTCTGTTTTGAGATAAACCACCGCAAGGGCACTCTGCCAGTCATGGGCATGGAGAATGTCGGGATAAAAGCCTATTCTCGGCATCATCTGCATTACTGCCTGGCAGAAATATGCGTATCTTTCGCCGTCATCAAAGTTTCCATACATTTCGGGGCGTTTGAAATAGTATTCATTATCAATAAAGTAATAAGTTACGCCCTCTTTTTCAAGGCTGAAAACACCGCAATACTGTTCTCGCCAGCCGAGTCTTATGGTAAAAGCACATTCAAAGGTCATCATCTTTCTGTACTTTTCGCCAACCGTACTGTACAGCGGCATTACAAGACGAACATCGGCATCGTCTCCCATTTCCGACTTAATGGATATGGGAAGAGAACCGAGAACATCACCAAGACCGCCTGTTGCGGCAAAAGGCATTGCCTCGCCGCCTACCATTAAAATTTTCATTGCCATTTCATTCACCTGTCAACATTCAAATTAAATTACTGTTCCCTTGGAAAGTGCAAAGGGATGTGTTTCATGTCCCGAAAGGTTTCTGCCGTCCTTGATAATTACATTCTTATCCGCAATTACGCAGTTAAGGTTAACATTATCTCCCACAATTGAATCCTGCATTACAATACAGTTCTTTAAAACAGTATTCTTTCCTACATGAACACCGCGGAAGAGAATGGAGTTTTCCACGACACCCTCTATTACACAGCCATCTGCAACAAGCGAGTTTTTAACATTTGCAGAATGTGAATACTTTGTAGGTGCAGAGTTCTTTACCTTTGTATACACAGGTCTTGACTTAACACCGAAGATACATTCTCTTACATCTTCGCCGAGAAGATCCATGCTGCTCTTGAAGTATCCGTCAAGGGTATTTATTGTTGCAAAATAGCCCTGGTATTCATACTTCATAAACTTCATTTTATCCTTATTTGCCGCAATTATATCCTTTGTAAAGCTTTCATAGCCCTTGGAGAAGGAATCGACAATTATGGAGTGCAGATACTCACGGCTGAGAACAAATATATTAAGGCACAAATCAAGGTTGCCCGACATCGTTGAGGGATTATCAATAAGATTTGTGACTCTTCCCTGTTCATTTGTTTCAACGATGGTACAGTTCTTTGCCATTTCCGTGCTGAGATAAACATTCTTTGTAACCATTGTTATATCAGCACCGTTATCAATATGGTATTTGATTACATCCTTAAGGTCTATATTACATACTATGTCGCAGTCGGAAAGCACAACATAATCCTCTGTACCCTTGGAAACAAAGTTGTATGCGTTTGCAAGTGCCTCAAGACGCGAGGAAAACACCGGAGCTACATTCTTTCCGTCATATGACGTTATATTGGGAGGCAATATTTTAAGACCGCCTGAGCTTCTCGAAAGATCCCAGTCTTTACCTGCACCAAGATGGTCCACAAGGGACTGATAGTTATAATGGGTAATAATACCAACCTTTGTTATATCGGCATTTACCATATTTGAAAGTGCAAAGTCAACGAGTCTGTATCTGCCGCCAAAGGGTACTGATGCCATTGATCTTTTCTGTGTAAGCTCGGGAACATTTCTGTCATGTATATTTGAAAATATAAGTCCTGCTACTGTTGCCATTATGCTTTTCCTCCCTTCACTTCATCGGAAGAAAGAATTTTTCCTTCCTCAACCTTAAAGCCGTCGGGAAGCACTGTTCCCATTCCCACAACCGTAACCTCGCTTGCGCTATCTTTTTCTTCGCCTACAACGCAAGCTTCTCCGATTACCGTTTCTTCATCTATTATCGAGTAATAAACGCGGGCATTCTTTTTTACCACCGCACCCTGCATTATTACCGAGTCCTTGATGATTGCGCCCTCTTCAACCACTACCTCTGCCGAAAGCACGCTGTTTATAACCGTTCCGTTAATCTTACAGCCTTCTGTTATTACCGAGTTTTCAACAACTGCATCCTTTCCGATATACTGAGGTGCAGCCGCCGCATTTCTCGAACGGATTCTCCACTTGTCGTCATCAATTTCAAACTCGGGCTTATCGCCAAGCAAATCCATATTTGCTTCCCAAAGGCTCTTGATGGTTCCAACGTCCTTCCAGTAGCCGTCGAACTCATAGGCATACATCTTTTCGCCTCTCTCAAGCATTGTGGGGATGATATTCTTACCGAAGTCATTCGACGAGCCTTCGGTGTTCTCATCCTCTTCAAGATACTTGAAAAGTATGTCCTTATTGAATATATAAATACCCATTGAAGCCTTGGTGCTTGTGGGATTCTTGGGCTTTTCTTCAAACTTGAAGATACGGTTATTCTCATCCGAGGAAAGAATTCCAAATCTGCTTGCTTCCTCTATTGGAACATTGAGAACGCTTATTGTACAAGCAGCACCTGTTTTCTTATGTGCCTCAAGCATCTTTGCGTAGTCCATTTTATAAATATGGTCACCTGAAAGAATAAGCACATATTCGGGATCATATCTGCTTATGTACTTGAGATTCTGATAAATGGCATTTGCCGTACCCTTATACCAGTCAGCGCCCTTCTTGCCCTGATAAGGGGGAAGCACCGTTACACCGCCGAAGGTTCTGTCAAGGTCCCATGGCTGTCCGTTGCCGATATACTCGTTTAGCTGCAGGGGCTGATACTGGGTAAGAACACCGACAGTATCAATGTTAGAGTTAATGCAATTTGAAAGCGGAAAGTCAATAATTCTGTACTTCGCGCCGAAAGAAACCGCAGGCTTTGCCGTAAACTCGGTAAGAGCATAAAGTCTTGAACCCTGACCGCCGGCAAGAAGCATTGCCACACATTCTTTTTTCTTAAACATTTATATAAACCTCCAAACGCTTATATTTCGTCAATTATTATTGGATTTATTTATGCGCCTTATAACCGAGGCGCCGTAGGGACCGATATCAAGCTTTAAAGCATATCCGTTTTCTTCTTCAAACGCTTCAAGGGTGTTGGGGTTTGAAGCTCCGCTTCCGCCAAACGCTCTATCATCGCTGTTGATAAGCTCTATGTATTCTCCGCCCTTCGACACAGGTACTTTACAGCCGTACCTTCCTTGGGGCGTAAAATTCACAATCACCCCGACATAGCTTTTGTCTCTTCCCTTATACATCATGCAAAGCACGTTTCCGTCATCTGCAAAGCTGCAAGCTTCTTCACAAATCTCAGGCATATGAAGTGCCTTATTCTCAAGATATACAAAGTTCAGTTCTCTTACAAACCTCTTAAAGGATGAGTGTGATTCATAGTCGAGAAGAAACCATTCGGGGCTTCTTCCCTCTTCCCACGTCTTGAACTGAGCAATTTCGTTTCCCATAAAGCTCCACTTATGCCCATGGACTGCGTAGACAAAAGTCATAAAGGCCCTTGCCGATGCAAATTTCTGCCAATAATCTCCAAAGGTCATATCCATAAGGGACAGATTTTCCGCGGGCGTGCCTGCAAGTGAGGTGGGAACAAAGCACTTCGTGCCAAACACGTCAGAAAGATTTATCCTCTCGGTCACGCTACCTCTTAATGCGGGATTTTGCGACATATATTGCAGCACATTTTTTGTAAATTCCAAGTCTCTGACATACGAAAAAGCTTTTTCATCGCCGTCTTTACCATCGACAATCAGCAAAACATCGGCAATTTTTTTTGCAATTTCCTGCAAAATATTATCGGTAAGCTCTCTTTCCTGCTCCGGCTTACCGCCGCCGCAAGTATTACAAAAGCATCCGTCAAGCTTTATGCCGTCGGCATGGTACTCTTTTATCCAAAAGCAAAGTGATGACATCAATATGCTCTTGACGCACCTGTCGGACAAGTTGTAATCAAAAAGAGAATTTTCTTCAAGCAGGCATATTTTCGGCATATCAAAAATAACACCGACTCCCGCCTCATGCATACGGTCAACAAAGCATTTCAATGTGTTCGGGCTTTCACAGAGAGATGAGGGACAGAACAAACCCGCCCCCGCCGCTTGCTTCCCACGGCATCCGTAGGTCCCGGTGACTTGTCTTAGAGCAACGTGAGTATATCCCATGCTCTTGACATATCCGCAAAGCTTTTCACAAAGCTTTATGTATCCGGAAAAGCCCTCGTCGGAATTTCCCGCCCAGCTTTCGGCAGCCAGCTCATACACATTGACAGCCGTTTTATGCGCCGATTTTTTTCTATATTTCATCCAACCGTCATCATGCCATTTATACTCTTTTTCATCATAAAGCATTGATGCATTATTGGGAGAACCTTCACATCTGAATGCAAAGGGATCCGGCTCAAAACAAAGCCTTTCTCCGCGTTCCGAAACAAATTTATATTTAGACTCCGGGCGAAACTCTTTGACATCAACCGCAACGCACCGGATATCTGTGCCGTTATCTTTTTGCATGGGTGTCACAAGCTTCCAGCCGTTAAAATCCCCTGCAAGAAACAGTCTCTCTGCCTTCGGAGCATAGGCTCTGAAAACATATTTATTCTGTTTTTTATCGTAGTGTGCGCCAAGGTATTCATAAGCGGCAGAATTTGTGCCATCAATAAAACTGTGCAGCGCCTTATTCTCTTTTTTGTCTGCCGCCATAAGCTTTTTCCTTCCGAAAACATTTTAACACATATATAATACCACATTCATATGGTATTTTCAATATTTTAGAAGCAGAATATTAAAAGTTTTTTATCATATTTTGTTATTTATATGTAAACACATAAAATTTATTGGGTGAATTTGTGGAATATATACAAATTTTGGTTTATTTGGTTTTATCGGCTGTTCACCATTTGTATTTAAAAAGCTTATTTTTACAAGCTCAAACACTTCCCCCGAAAGTAAAAAAAACACACCCCGATTTTCTCGGGGTGTAAAAGCTATGCAAGCTGTTTTTCCAACCATATTGAGCCAATTTCAAAGGCGTCATAAAGATTTTTTCTTTCTACTTCCTTTACAATTTTCTCGCTGGACATTGCAAGGGCAGGATCCGTGTTCTGGAGCTGGACAAGTATTCTTGAGGGAATATCAGCTGTGTTTTCAAGAACCGTAAGTACAATCATAAAAGGATTATAGGGTTCTCCGAAATAGAGCTTATTGCCATCTCTGACCACAGGGCGACCCTTATAAATCATAGGCTTTGCCATGTTAATCAGTCTTCCTTTCGGCTTTTAGTCGTTTCTCAGGTAGCTATTGACAAGAATCTTCATGACCTCATCTCTGTCAAGCTTTCTGATAAGTCCTCTGGCGTTATTATAGCTTGTAATATAGGTCGGATCTTCAGACAAAATGTAGCCGACTATCTGATGTATGGGGTTATATCCCTTTTCAACAAGGGCATCATAGACCTGCCTTAAGGTTTCTTTTACCTCAAGCTCTTTAAGCTGGGAAATAGAAAAGGTTTTAGTCTGGTCGTTTCTGTTTTCATACATTCTTTATCACTCACTTTCGCCTTGGAAATTTTTATACAGCTTTATTATAGACTATATGGCAAAAAATATCAAGGGATATTCACATAAATTAACAAAAATATAATAACCTCTACTGTTTTCGAGCGATTTTATATTCGTCATATGCCTGAAAGTACGGGCAGTTCCTATTTCTTCCCTGAAGAAAGTAAACCATCTCATCTTCATCAAGACTCATATTACATTCGTAATACTCCCCTTCTTCATCCCAGTCATAATGAACACAGAAATCACAGTTACTTGCGGTTTCCTTTTTATATTTATCCATATTTGCACTTCCTTTTTACTAAACCATTTTTCTGTCTATATCCACAACCGTGTTATATTTATTGTCAAGCTCTTTGACAAGGCGCTGAACCTCCTGCTTTATCTCATTATTATCCAGCTTCACCTCAAAGGGCACCACCACATCAAATATGAGATTTGTAAGGGTATTGCCGTCAACCATACGAAAGTCATGTATTGTCACATCCTCATGCAGCTTGAGCAGCACCCTTGAAACATCACTTTTTACGCTGTTTACCCTATCATCGTCGGTGGAAATGGGGTCCATATGTATAACCGCCTCACAGCCAAGCTTCTGTGACAGCTCTCTCTCGGCATTATCTATCAGCTCATGTGCTTCAATCAAATCGGATTTATCTGAAATCTCCGCATGAACCGATATCATAATATGTCCCGGTGCATAATCATGCACAATGAGGTCATGTATTCCGACAATTTCCTCATGTGAGAGCAAAATGGTTGATACGCTGTCCACAAACTCCTTGCTCGGAGGCTGTCCGAGAAGAGGGTTTACGGTATCTCTTGCTGCATTTACGCCTGCAAATATGATAAGGAGCGAAACGGCAAGACCGCACCAGCCGTCAATTGCAACACCTGAAATTTCGGAAAATACCGCCGCCGCGATTATAACAAGTGTCGAAACAATATCCGAAAGAGCATCTGTACCGGCGGCAAGAAGCGCGGGAGAGGATATTCTCTTTCCAATTCGTCTGTTATATACAAAAATATACACCTTTACAAGCACAGATATACCGAGAATTACTGCCGTGAGTATTGTAAAGTGCGTGTCATTGACGCCGGAAAGTATCTTGCTTGCAGAGCTTTTTACAAGCTCTGCGCCCATCATTATTATAAGTATTGACACCACAAGACCTGCAATATATTCATACCGTCCGTGACCAAAGGGGTGCTCGGAGTCCGGCTTTTGGGATGCCGCCTTAAAGCCGAGAAGCGTCACAAGAGAAGAGCCTGCATCCGAAAGATTGTTGAAAGCATCGGCAAGAACAGACACCGAATGGGCAAGAGTTCCTGCAAACAGCTTTATGCAAAAAAGCAAAAAGTTCAGTATTATTCCGAGAATTCCGCAAAACAGTCCGTATTTTGCCCGAACGGTAGCATCCTCATAATTCTTTCTGTCCTTAATAAAAAAACGAGCTAAGAGTGAAATCATTTCCATGCCTCACATTTCTTTTGTCATTCTTTATATTATACAGTCACAAGCCGTTTTTGTCAACTTTTATGCTTATCAATACGTATATGTATGCTGTACCCTTCATCATCCTCGCTTCGTTCATCGTCAACCGAAAAGCCCGCCTGTCTTGCAATTCGCAGAAAATTATCCACGGAATTGAACAAAAAGCCGATATTCCCAACCAAAGCACGTCTTTCTCCTTTTTTTGCCGCCGTACTCTTTTCGGCGTTTTTCATAAGCTTTGCGTTTACAAGTCCCTCAACATACCCTTCAATCTGCTTTGGTGTGAAGGAGTTTTTATGGCAATACTCCATAGCATAGAGTCTCGAATACTTATCGAGTGCCAAAAAATCAAGCGCGCTTTTTTCCGAAAAGCCATATTCCAGCACAGCCGCCCTTTCGGCATCAGAAAACTCCAAAAGTCTCAGCTTTCCTCCCACATCACTCATTCTGAGAGACAAAGCCTTTGCTGTTTGCTCAAGGCTGTAATTTTCAAGCTGCATCAGGTTTTTTACCGTCTGCGCCCTTGTAAACATGTTCCCCGACGGATTCAGCAGATTATCAATTGCCGTTGCGACACTCAGCGGAACATCTCCCCGTTTCACCTTTATTACAGGTGAGAACACAGGACCGAGTTTTTCCTTATAAAAAAAATCCGACACGTTTTTACCTCCTAAAATACATTCATGTCAA
Organism: Eubacteriales bacterium; assembly: GCA_045541355.1. Taxonomy (GTDB): domain Bacteria; phylum Bacillota; class Clostridia; order Oscillospirales; family CAG-382; genus UMGS1387. Next base: position 16,104 of record JAZQIW010000048.1, read on the forward strand.
TTGTACATCAATGCATCTAAAAAAAGGCTAAAAGCGTGTCGATAGTATTATTTTTTTAAAGCGGTTTTTTGACAATTACCGCATATCTTCTGGGAAGGCTGTCGGGGGTTTTACCTGTTTTTCTTATGACAATAAGGCTATGCTTCTGAGCCTCGTCACTAACAGTATCAAGGGTTGCGTCAAGCACGTTCTCGACCTTTCCGCCGAGCTTTTTAATACCTGAAAGAGCCTTTGAAAGCTCACTGTCCTTATTATTGACATCAGCCTCAACAGAGCTTTTATATGCAACAAAGCATCCGCCCTGCTTTACATAAGGCAACACAAGCTCGACAAGAACGGGAAGAGATGCCACTGCTCTTGAAACGGCAACATCATATTTTTCACGTTTGCCCTTTGCCACAAGCTCCTCTGCTCTATCGGGACATACCTCGACATCCGTCATTGAAAAGCTTTCGGCAACAGAGCTTGTAAATTTCAGCTTCTTTGCCGTGCTGTCAACAAAAGTCATCTTTACATCGGGTCTCAGCATCTTCACGGGAAGTCCCGGGAAGCCTGCACCGCAGCCGATATCAACAACGAGCGCGTTCTTCTTTATCAAATCATATTTCAAAAGAGCAAGCGAGTCTATAAAATGCTTAAGGGCAATATCCTCTTTCGTTTTAAGGGCGGTGACATTTGTATGTGAGTTAAACTCAATTAACATATCCGACAGCGTTTCAAATTGTTCCGCAGTCTGTTCATCAACCGCTATGTTATTTTTATTACAATAGTCAAGTATTGCCTTTTTTGTGGAAAAGCTCATCACTGTCCTCTTTTCATATCAAGATAGGTCTGGAGTATTATCTGTGCAGAAAGTGTATCAACAGAGTCCTTACGTTTTTTGCCGTGTGTGCCGGTTTCATTCATAAAACCATGTGCCATAATTGTTGTGCGTCTTTCATCAATAAACTCAACCTCAAGTCCCGATGCATCCGTCAGTTTATTTGCAAACGCCTTAATTTTTTCGGCTTTATCGCCGTAAGTACCATTCATATTTACGGGAAGTCCAAGAACGATTTTTTCTGCTCCCGTCTCTTTTATTTTCTCGCAAACCTTTTCAACGGCATCATTCATGCCCTTAATTGTAACATTGCCGATACCGCCTGCAAGAAAGCCTGTCGGGTCTGACAGCGCAAGTCCCACTCTTACATCGCCGTAATCTATTCCCATTACACGCATAATACGCCCTCCGTCTGAGTCAACACAGCTACGTTTTTTGATACGGCTGTCCGAAATTCTTTTCTTTTTGCTTACTTTTTCTTTTCAGCAAAGAAAAAGTAAGGGGGACCGGGGCTGTAAGCCGGGTTCTGTCTTGAACAATCATCTATCTTGGCTTTGTGTTGCCACAAAGCTCTTTTGCCACCTCGCAGATTCCGCCGAGCAAGCGTAGCATAAGCTCTCTGCATTCGGTGTTGCTTCGGATAGGGTTTACAGGGCCGCGATGTCACCACCGCGCCGGTGAGCTCTTACCTCGCCTTTCCACCCTTACCGTGAAAATCACGGCGGTATATCTCTGTTGCACTATCCCGGGAGTCGCCTCCGGCGGACGTTATCCGTTATCCTGCTCTATGAAGCCCGGACTTTCCTCACCGACCTTTTGAGTCCAGCGCGATTGTTCACCCCGGTCGCGCTTTATTATACACATTTTTGCTTTTTTTGTCAAGTAAAGCTGTTTTCTATGTCTTTAATTCTTTTATGACAATTTATGTCAGACAGGATTTTTGATGTTTTAAATTTGTTACCTATTGTTTGGCAGGAGTTTCGCTGTCTGCGGACAGCGAGCCGTACTTTTGCCTTTTTAAGTTACATTTTTGTCTGACAGGATTTTCGCTGTCTGCGGACAGCGAGCCTTACTTTTCTACGAAGAAAAGTAATCACACCATCGGGCGTACTAAATTTCAACCAAATCAAAGATTTGGGAAATTAAGTAAAAGTCGCCACTCAAAAAGAGGGAGTGGCTCGGTCGGGGGGGATTTTGTCTTTTTTAATTGCTGATTTTGACACAGGCGGTTTTCGGGGTTTTATCATCGGTTCGTCAAAATCAGGGATGGGTGTAACTTTATGTTACTTCTCCCCGACACTCCGCTGAATCTCCCTCTTTCGCCGTGGGGGCTTAACACCCTCCATTTGGGGTGGGTGCTAATTTTGGGTTTGTATCGGTTGACCGCTTGGATTTATGGCGGTCAAGCAACGTTTTCTATCGCGGGCAATGTTATTATAGTTTGCAGAACATGACCGCGAAATTGGGTGTCGAGCCCTCTCGACCCGTGGTGGCTTAACTCCCTCCGTTTGGGGTGGGTGCCAATTTTGGGTTTGTATCGGTTGACCGCTTGGATTTATGGCGGTCAAGCGACGTTTTCTATCGCGGGCGATATCAAATGGGGTTGATATACATGACCGCGAAATTGGGTGTCGAGCCGTCTCGACCGTGGGCAATGTTATTATAGTTTGCAGAACATGACCGCGAAATTGGGTGTCGAGCCCTCTCGACCCGTGGTGGCTTAACTCCCACCGTTGGGGTTGTGCTAATTGGGTTTGTATCGGTTGACCGCTTGGATTTATGGCGGTCAAGCGACGTTTTAATCGAGAATATTACGCTCAGTTCAAATTCCGAAAGAAAAGTTGACAATTTGAAAGTTCTTTGCGAGCTTTCTTACAAGAAAGCGAAAAAACTCTTGCTGTTTGTAACTTTCCTTCGCCATGGCGACGAAATGCCCGACCGCTTGGATTTATGGCGGTCGGGCATCGTTTTAATCGAGAATATTACGTTTTGATTAAACCTTTTAAAAAAAGTTGTGATTACGGTTTCTTTTGGCGAACCTTTTCTTTTTCTAAAGAAAAGGTGGAGAAAAAGCGAAAAAACCGGCTGTCTGTAACTTCCCTTAAAGCTTCTTTTCAAGATTTGCTCTTATAGCGAGAATAAATTCCTTAGAATTTACAGGTTTTGTTTCGACACCCTCGGCAAGGTTTACGAGGTCCTTTGTCATAACACCGCTATTCAAGGTATCAATACAAGCCTCTTCAAGCTTAGAAGCAAAGGAAGCAAGCTCGGAAAGTCCGTCAAGCTCTCCTCTCTTTCTGAGAGCACCTGTCCATGCATAGATGGTTGCCATGGGGTTTGTGCTTGTTTCTTCACCCTTAAGGTACTTATAATAATGACGGGTAACCGTACCGTGTGCCGCCTCATATTCATAGTTTCCATCGGGGCTTACAAGCACGCTTGTCATCATTGCGAGCGAGCCAAAGGCTGTTGACACCATATCACTCATAACGTCGCCGTCATAATTCTTGAGTGCCCAGATATATCCGCCCTCGCTTCTGATTACCCTTGCAACTGCATCATCTATAAGTGTATAGAAATACTCAAGACCATTCTTTTCAAACTCTGCCTTATAATTATTTTCA
>JAZQIW010000049.1:0-2555 GCA_045541355.1 Eubacteriales bacterium
GATATTTCTTGCAAAACGGGAAACCGATTTCGTCAGAATCATATCGATTTTACCCTTTTCGCAATCCTTTATCATACGAAGAAATTCATCACGCTTTTTTACCTGTGTCCCTGTAATACCTTCATCGGCGTATACGTCTACAAACTCCCACTTTTCATTGTTGGCAATATAACGGGTATAGTAATCCTTTTGAACGCGGTAACTGTTAAGCTGATCCTCGTCATCGGTAGATACGCGGCAATATGCAGCCACTTTTATTCTTTTACCAAACTCAATGCGTGAGCTTTTACCGGCATCGGCAGGAATCTTGGTAACAACCCTTCTTCTTTCAGCAGTTTCAACCATTGTCGCGCACCTCCTCGTTACCGATTTCTTTACCGTTAACAAAGCGGATGCGGATATTGCCATCCGGCTGAATGATAATAGCGGATACAGTCTTTTTCATAAACGGAATATCTAATGCCTGTTCATCCTCTGGCTCATATTCCGAGAATAAATCATAAAGCACATCCGAAACAGCGGCGGAAGGGTCGAGCTCCATCTCCGAAAATTTGTCCGTCACGGTTTCGTATATCAGCTTCATAATCGGATGAAACATCGGGTTTGGCTGTATGATTAAATACTTTATCTGCCGTTCCTTAAGGCGAATATCCTTTGACGGTACATAGGTGCCTTCTCCCTTTGGCAGCAGAATGAGGTATGGCTGATTTCTCACCGCATTCATAACCGTTTTTATCCTTGAAAATAACAGCGGGTCATCTAAGTATTGGGTTGTGGCAGGACAACCACCCGAGCAAAGCCAACGCTCACGCACCTTATACTTATTTTTGCGGGTAAAATGTTTCCCGCACGTCTCGCATATAGTGGTGGCTTTAAGGTAGGCAATTTCCTCGGTGTCTTTTTCTCTAACACCGCCTTTTTCTGCCTTTTGCTTGACTGCCTTATCAAAGGTTTCCCTATCAATAATACGCGGATATTCCTCATCTCCCAATAATGCTCATTTTCAATGATTCGGCAAACCATATTTTTGGTCCACTGAGTCTTATCCTTATAGTAGGAAATCTGCTTTGCAGTCAGCTCTTTGGCAATTTCCAAGAGCGTATGTCCGGCCAAATAATCACGGAAGATTTTATTTACAACCAAGGCTTCCTCTTGCACGATGTAATAGTCAAATTGGTCCTTGCGATAACCGTAAAAAATACGTCTTAATTCCATGCAATCACCTCCTTTAGGAGTATGCCAGATTTAATCTCAAAGCACAGTTTATCTTCTTCGACTGTAACACGCTCAACAACACCGTCAAAGATATTTTCATTAAACGACAGTATCGCCTTGGGTTGCGACTCCAGATAAAGTATGAGCTGACGCAATTCATCAATACACTGTTCATCTTCATCATCAGTGAGCAATTTATTGCGCCTGGTTCGTAGCTCTGATACCTTTTTCCTGTCAGCAATCGTTCTGTCGTTATATACGCCATCATCAATAACGCCTGCCTCATATTGTTCCGTATAAAAGGCAAGTCTATCGGCTAATTTAATCAATTTCTCATCAATGTCTATAACCTCAGAGCGACTTTTAGTAACTGCCGCTTTGAGCTCCACAAGACGAGTTAAGGTGCTTTTCAGCAGTTCATTTTCGTACTGTCGGAGTTTGTTATACATATTGCAAAAGGTTCGCCCAATAACCTCTTCGCTTAAAGGGTGAGTACAACAACGCTGACCGGCAGTGCCGTCCTTCGAGCACACCCAGTAAACGATATTATTTTGCACCCTTCTTTTGTAAGCCCAACCGCAGTCCACACAGAATATTTTACCGCTGAAAAAGTACTTTTTAGGAGCCGCTTTCAAGGCTTCCCTTTCCAGATTCTTTTTCAGCATTTCTTGAACGGCTGCAAAGGTGTCCTTATCCAACACTGCCTCATGGGAATTAGACACGTAATACTGGTCTACTTCTCCCCTGTTTCTCCTGTTGCGGAAAGGAAGTTCTTCAGGCGTATATGTTTTTTGGTGAAGTGTATCACCGATATATTTCTCATTACTGAGAATATACTTAATTCTTTCCTTGCCCCAAGGTTTACCCGGCACATCCTGCCCATTCAGCTCTTGTGCGATCTTACCGAATCCCATACCCTGCAGATAATACCTAAAGATTTGACGTACAACTTGGGCCTCTTCAGTAATTGGTATTAAGGTATCGTCTTCGATTCGAAAACCGAATGGCGCATTTAAAAAGGTAAACGTACCCGTTTCCATACGCATCTGGTTAGATCTTCTGACACGTTTGGAATTGGAAAGGGATTCTTCCTGTGCGAAAGCGCTCTTAATATACAGAACCAGCTCGTGATTCATGCTTTCCGTATCTATACCGTCGCTTTCAAAGAACACCGATACACCAAGCTTTTTAAGCTCTCTGACGTATTCAATACAATCGAGTGCGTTTCTTGCAAAACGGGACACGCTTTTTACATAAATACGGTCAACTTTTCCCGCCCGACAATCTCTCATCATACGATTGAATTCGTCACGCTTTTTTGTGGTGGTGCCGGTAATTCC
>JAZQIW010000050.1:0-40093 GCA_045541355.1 Eubacteriales bacterium
TGCCTTCCTTGTTTGGTACGAGGAGTACTTTGTAAAAAGATAAACAACTATTCTATAACAAAAAATGCGTTCAATTCAGAACGCATTTTTTTATTCTAATTACTTCTTATGCTTTTTTTGCTTTGCTTATTATCATACATCATTTTATCTGCTTCATCAAATGCCGTCTCAACCGGGTTATGCTTTTTAAAATCTATTTCAGCCCAGCCGCAGGACATTGTTGTACCGACCTTAGTCTGAAGTTCTCTGTTCATTGAATCCATTTCTTGCTGTATATCGGTAATATTCACATCATGCAAAAACAGAACAAATTCATCACCGCCGATTCTGAAAATCGTACAGTTAAACTCTTCAAGGTATTCAATCATAAACGAGCCTGTTTCCATGAGTATTCTATCACCCTCGGCGTGACCCAGCTCATCATTTATTTGCTTGAAGCCGTCAATATCCATAACAACGCACACACAACCCTTTATTTTATTCATTCTGTAATCCAGCGTCAGCCTTCTTACATACTTGATATATGACGTTCTGTTTTGCAGTTTTGTGAGCTGGTCAATATATGCCAGGTTCTTCAGCTCATTATTTTCAAATTTTCTCTTATTTGTTTCGGATGCAATCTTAACAGCATCAAACATAAAGAACAAGGTAGAATATAGTATTATGCCGAACAATGCAAAATCCAAAACTGTATCCATTGCTTCATGTTTATTGACAACCGAAAAAGCATATTGGTTCAGAAATTGAATGAAAAAGAAAATCAAAATAAAGTTAATCTTCAGCCAACCCGACCTGAAAAAGATTCTTGCTCTTTTATAATTCGGAAGCAAAAACTTGCTCAAAAGCAAATGAAGCAAAACAAGTACGACAATTTCAATAACAAAAAAATATGTTTTTTCTCCAAAAACAGCTACCGGATACTGTTTCAATCCGATACTGATACAAAATGAATTTGTATATGTCAGAAACAAAAAAGTTTTTTCGCCGACAGGACCGCAGGAGGTAATCAAAAAAGTGACATACAGTGCAATAAGTATACCAAAAAAAGAAATCTGCAGATTTACCTGTATTTTAAACAGCAGCAATGACACAACAGCAAAAATCAGCCAAGAAGCGGCAGTAACCGTCTTATTATATTTTTGTTTTTCAAGGTACAATCCCGCCACAATATGCGACACGATTGTAACAATCATGCTTATGTAAATCAAAATGTGCCTCCGTTACAAGTTATCTTGCTTAGAAATTGTGTTATAGCACAACGTTTTTCGTTTTTCAAGCGTTTTAGGCAAAAACAGGTGAGTTTTGTGACTTTTCATTCTAAAACACAGATAAATGCTGCAAATCGGAGGCTTGATTTGGTACTAATCGACCTATTTTTATATAAAAAAAGCTTTTCGCCCCGGCGAAAAGCTACCTTACTTCTTCACTATTCACTATTACTTATAACCTTGCCAAAAATCCCGCGGGGTTAGTGAAAAGTGAAGAGTGAAGAGTGAAAAAAGTAAAAATCTCCCCGAACAAAGCGTCGGGTTGCTAAGGACATTAAAAAAATAAGCGGTGTAACTATTGCGATTGCACCGCTTAGTCTATTTTTACGCACTTTTTTCATTGCGTATTTCATCCATTAAAGCCAGTAGTTCTTTTTCATCAGGTATGCTGATTAGTCCTACTGCCGTAAAGTAGATGTCTATTTTAACTCTGCGATGTTTGAATTTTTCATCGGGGTTATGGACATCTATTCTTTTTATCAGGGTGTTTACGATAGTCGGTGTAAGCTCTTTTAAATCAGTGCATTGCCGTATCGTTTGCAAAAAACTTTCAAATCAACATTCTCTTGTTCGGCATTTTCAATATCCTGCTCTGCCTTTGAAATGGCTTCACAAAGTTCCTTTTGCTCAAGCTCATAAGTCGAAGATAACCTTTCAAATCGTTCATCAGATATTTTTCCAAGTGCATTATCCTCATAAAATTTTGTAAGCACACGATCAATTTCTGCAATACGCATTTTCGACTGTTCAAGATTTTGCTTTGCCATTTTCAAATTATGTTGTTTGCTCAATTTGTGCTGCTTTGCAAACAAATACACAAGCAGAAATTTGCTCGCATATTCGGGCTGAATTAAAAACATATTAATATTAGCTTCCCATACATCTTTATCTTTTTATACAGATTTAAGTTTATAAGTATTCATAATATTTTTATATGTAGAATTCTATCTTCAAATATTTGTCGGCAAAGTCCATGAACATAGACCAGTCATTTGCATTAAGGTCATGATCTCCCGGTGCTCTGTGATATGCGATTGTTCCTTCATGATAGGGTTTGTTGATTTCAACCTTTTCATCATCCATAACAAGACCCGAAAGACCGTAAAGCTCATATACGGGTGAGGCAAGCTTGCAGGAACGAAGTTCTTCATCGGGTCCTGCCCATGCATCCTCCTCGTTGCTCTTTACATAAAGAGGTCTCGGTGCAATAGCGGCAAGTAACATGTGCTGATCGCAGGGAAGCATTTCTTCTCGGTCGTTGAATTTATGATAGTTACCGCAGAACCAGTCAGAAATATTTATGTTCCAAATGCGTTCAACACCTTCGCTGTCGCCACGTGTAAATGCAGCACCGGCACATCCCGAATCGTTGGAAATGCAAAGTGCAAATCTCTTGTCCGTTGCCGAAGCCCAGAGTGCCGCTTTGCCTGCACGGGAATGTCCTGATATGCCGACTCTTGCGTGTCTTACGTCCATATCTGTTTCAAGATAGTCCATAATTCTTGATGCACCGTATGCCCATCCTGAAATATTCGCCCAGGAACGATTATCACGTACTGAAGAATCGGGCTGTACGGCACGGAATACACCTTTTTTAAAGTCGGAATCATGTGCCCAGTCGGGTGAAACATCAAGGGTGGACATGACTGCACAGCCGTATCCTCTTTTTGCCATATCCAAAATCGGCAAAAAGTTATTTACGGGGTTATTTACGGGATCAACCCTCTGAAGGTGTGATTCATTGAGGATATGCAAAAACAAAGGAACGGGTCTCTTTTTATAAGTCTCTTTGGGAACAAAGAGAGTGAAAGGCATTGAAAATCCAAGGAAAGATATGGTTATATCTTTTTTTACAAGGGGGTATCCCATGTAATCTTCTTCAATCCTGTCAATGTTGAAGGAAAGGTCAGAAGGTCTTTCCATGGGTCTTACTCCGTATATGAAATTTGAAAGCAAAACCATTATTTCTTCTCTTCTGAAGATTTCCCAATCTTCTTTATTCTCAATTTTTTCACCGCTTATTGAAATAAGCGGATCTATGCGTGAGTAGTCCATTTTTCTACCTCTTTTATTGTAATACAGTACTGCATATGATATTTTTGTTTATGATAACATATCCTTTTTAAAATTACAATAGTTTAATCCAAAAAATGACAAGCCGGTACTTGTTATTTTTTTGTAATGTGGATTCTCATAACTGTTTGTCACTTTTTGCATTGTAAATAAGGTTTTCAGTGAAGAGTGAAAAAAGTAAAAATCTCCCCGAACAAGTCCGAGGAGATTTTTGGTCGAGGTGACCAAACTCAATACCTTTCAAATCGTTGTATAGCTTAAAAGTTTTCATCATACTGTTGCCTATTTGTTGCCAATGAGGTTATTTTTACTTGATTTTAACTTGCTTTTATCAGGCAAATGAGAGGTTAAGACCACTTTGTTCCATATACTGATTTACTCTTGAAATATTATCACTTATGAAGTCGTTTGTAGCATCGCAATAGGTGTTCATAGTGACTTTTATATCGGTATGTCCCATAAGTTCCTGGAGCGCTTTGAAGCTCATGCCTCCCTCAATACAACGTGTACCGTATGTGTGCCTTAAAGAGTGCAAATTCACTTTCCCATCAACAGAGGTGTCTATGATATCATACTTCTTTAAGACTCGCATATACTGAGCGTTAACCTGACTTGTCGTAATGAGCTTATTGTTGTGCGTGAAAATATAACCTCCTGTTTTGTCGCCTATGCAATCAATCATAAGCTCTTTAACAGCGTTTGTCATTGGAAGTTTTCTCATTCCTGCGGCAGTCTTTGTTGTATCGTTTATAATAGCCTCGCCTTTTTCCCCTCTCGCAATTGTCCTTTTTACAGAAATGACACCGAAGTTGAGGTTTACATCTGACATCGAGAGGGCGTTTATTTCGCCCATTCTCATACCGGTCAGCAGCGAAAGAAGCATTTGTTGACTATAGTTTATATCTTCATTAACCAAGACGGACATGAGTTTTCTCTGTTCGTCTTTTGTTAATGCTCTGACCTTTATCTGCGTTTGCTTTGACTTCGGTTTCTTAATATGCTCCATAGGATTCTCGGCTATTATATGCTTCTTTACGGCTTCTTTGAGTGTAGAATTAAGCATAATATAGACCTTGTTTATAGAGGATTGAGAATAGTTTGTTTTGCTGAGTAGAAAATCTTTAACCTGAGCTTCGTTGACGGCCTGCAAAGGCGTGTTATATATATCCTTTAACTGTTTGAGTGTTTCAATATTTCGGTAATATGTTGTTTCCTTGATTTCGCCTTGATTAAGCTTATCATCAAGAATCTGTTTTGCAAGATGATATACCGTAATGGCAGAAACGTCAACAAATGACCCCTCGAATATCTGATATTCAACAGCTTTTATTTTTTCTTTTACTTCGGTTTTGGAGTGACCGTATACTGTTTTACGCTTTCGCTTGCCGTATTCGTCAAAGCCGAGAGTGATTTGACCTATATACAGCTTTCTTTTTTCATCGTAGTATATTGCTCCGTCACCTTTAGAACGGCGTTTTGACATTAGGTGTCCTCCTCTTGGTTTCGCTTCCTAAGAATGCTATCATGCAAAATCTTTAGTATTTCTTGCTGTTCAAGCATATCTAACATCGGTCGGTGATCACCGAAAATATCACAAATTCTGCTCATATCTTCTTGAATTTCAAATCGCAAATACTTGCATGCTCTATCTGAATCGGCTTTGTTGAAATACATTTCCGACAATTTTTCAGGATTTGATAAAAGCTCTTCGTTGTTTTGTATGGATTCAACATTAAAGTCGGGTTCGTCAGCATGAGTACTAAAGAATGAAATTTTTTCGCATATACTCCAAAAGTACTTTGAACATAGCAAAGTATCGAGTATATATTTAAATTGTTCATTGCATCCAGTTATTGGTATTTCTTCGTCGTTGATTATACCAACAGCTTTTGTATGAGATAATATTTCATAAATAGCAGTTTCGCCCAACCCCGTGAATTCGCAAACGGCTTGTATATTGGTGTCACGAGAGGGAATGTCAGATAAGCCAACAAGATAATCGGTTGATACATTAAAGTATTCTGCGATTCTTATAAGGGTAGGAACATCAGGCGTTCTTTTTCCTTGTTCGTAATTTTTTATTGTTTGTTCGGATATATTCAACGCTGATTTGTCGGTTAAATCTTTTTGTGATTTATTAGCTTCTTTTCGTAGTTTTTTAAATCTCTCATGAAAAGCTATGTTTGTATAGTCTAAAAACATATTATTCTCCTTTCGTACAAATTCGTTGCATGCCATTGACAAGATACGTTTGTGTATGTATAATTCAATTGTGATGACGATTGTATCTGCACATATGATATCATATATGACGATGATTGTCAAGTACAAATTTTAAGAAAGAAGGAAAAGCATATGAGTGCAAGCAACATTATTATTCGCAAAACGGCAAAAGAAAAAGGCGTTTGCCTTTGGGAAATTGCAAATGCTCTTGGTATTTGTGAAGCTTCAATGACTCGCAAGATGAGAAATGATTTACCTGAAGCTGAAACAAAAAAGCTTCTCGATATAATCGAAAAGCTCTCGGCACAAAAAGAAAATGCCTCCTGCTGACCTTTGGAGAGGCGTACAGCAAGAAGCATAGGAAAACACAGAGATTTCCCTCTCCAATATATCATAAATAGAGAGGGAACGCAAGATTTATTTTATGGATATGGAGGATTTATGACAAACGCAAACGGTACAGAGATCATGTTCTATGGAACAAAGGATATTGCAAAATTACTTGATTGTTCAATTCCTACGGCAAGAGAAATAATGCACAGGGCAGACTTCCCGCTTATTACTGCTGGAAGAAAAATGAAAGTGTCTAAAGCAGCTTTTGAACAATGGGCAATGCAAAAGAGAGTGTAGGTGACGGCTTATGAAAAATCAACTTGTATTTATGAGTGAATACATAAAAGCCGAGCCTTTTACAACGAGTGATATTATTTCAGAATATGCAAAAGTTGAGAATCGCTCGATTAAAAAACTCATTTCAAGGCACGAAGATGACTTATCAGAGTTTGGCTCGGTGTCATTTGAAATCGCACCGAGACCTCATAAAAAGGGTGCGACAATTGAAAAAGTTTACCACCTTAACGAGCAACAGGCAATGCTTATAATAACATATCTGAAAAACACAGAGCCGGTACGCAATTTCAAAAAGGCTTTAGTACACAGTTTTTTTGTAATGAAGCAAGAGCTAACCAAGAGACAGATTGCCCGTGGTGAGATGAAGAAGGTACATAAGGACCTTGCGGAAGCAGTAAAACTTATACCCCCACATAACAGTTCAAAATACGATTACAGTAAGTATAATTCGCTTGCATATATTCTTGCTTTTGGTTGTTCGGCCGCAAAATTGAAAAAGCGAAGAAACGCAAGACCTGATTCCAACGCAATTGATTATCTAACTTCAGATGAACTTGAATTGCTTTACACGATAAAAGATAAGATTTGTCTTTGCATTGAAATGGGTATGGGATATCAAGAAACAAAGGAACGGCTAAAAGCATCGTTGAGTAAGAGAGAAAAAGATGTCGGATAAGAAAAACAGTATGGTTTTTTACCGTAGTTTCCTTGATGCGGTTGATGAAATGCCGGAAGAATCTCAACTTCCACTCTTGAAAGCAATTATAAGATATGCTCTTGACGACGAAACCCCAAAGGAGTTAGACAGCTATTGCCGAGCTATTTTCAAAGCAATTCAGCCTACAATCGACAAAGCGATTTTACGTTATAAGGCACAATGCGAAAACGGCAAAAAAGGCGGTGCTCCGAAAGGAAATTCCAACGCTTCCAAGAAAAACAACCCAATTCAACCCAATTCAACCCAATTCAACCCAAAACAACCTTTATTATGATGAGGATATATATGGAGATGTAGATGGGGATGAGGCGTAGCGGTTGGGATGGGGATATGGAAAAGGATTCATAAGGGAAAACCAAGGGGAAACCTATGCGCTATAAAAAACAACCAAAAACAAGCAAAACAAGCAAACGCTTTTTTGAAAAGCAAAAAAAGCAAACTAAAACAAAAAAAGCAAATGGTTTTTCTGAAAACCCAATATTAAAAATAACAGCCCTCTCGGACGTGTATCTGAGAGGGCAAGTTTTATATTTCTATACCTTGTATTGCATTTTCATAAAGAAACGTCTTTAACGCTTCAGATTCTCCTGTGTTGTAATAATCAAGGAGCAGTGTATTAAAGCTCTCCATATGCTTATCGGTTATTGTGAGTATTCCTACGCCGTTCTGAATAAGGATTTTATTTGCCACGGTCATACTCGTTCTTTTATTGCCGTCCCAAAACAATTGGCTTCTTGCACCCCATACAAAGGCGTTTAAGGCTTTTTCGGTGTTGGTGGCATTCTCGGTCAAGATATTATTCAAATCGTCACAGACGGCGTTATATTGAGGCACAGGCGGTTTATAATCTGTTCCCGATATTCCAACATTACCCGTTCGGAGTGTTCCCCAGGCAAGAGCTTCATTACGTGCGATATACTCATTGAGTTTGCAAATATATTCCACGGTCAAAGGTTCTTCTACCGTGGAAAGCAAATACTTCCAGGCATCACGCATATTGAGAATGGCTTGAATATCGTCGAGCTGCACGTTCGGAACATTTACACCATTGAGAATGGTTTGTGTCTGAGGGAATGTAACGGCTCTGTTTTCCATTCGCATACCGCAATATATATTTTCGTCCCATTTCTTTTTAGCAAGGAATAAACTTTCCTGCTGTGAGAGGGTGTATTTATCTTGATATTTCATTATGCATCCTTTCTGCAATATGGACAATCTTCAATAGTAAATCCAAATTTTTTATAACCTTTTTCTTCAGTGTCCTAAAATCATTACAAAACTTTAAAGAAAAATTTTATAAGCAAACGGCGTTATTTTTCCGCATTATCTCTTTTTATAGTTTCGTCAATGGCTCGGTTTATAAACGCATTTGTACTCTCGCCTTGACTTTCTGCATGAGCTTGTATTTGTTCACGCTTTCCTTTTGGAGTACGCACCTTGATATCATCATAATTTGCTTTTGTATATTTTGCTACGGCTCTTTGATTTGCTTTTGAAATTGCCATTCATATCACCTCACGATTATTATACTATAAACACATATTGGGTGCAATATACAATGTGTACAAAATTTAAGAACAAACTTTGTGAAATATTGTACCCAATATTTTCATGAAAAGCGTTGACATATTGGGTACAATATGATATACTAGTATCACAGGTTGAGGAAACCAAACCTTAACCGAGTAATTTTCAGAGAGGTAAAACAAAATGACAACAAAGGAAATCGAAACGAAAGCAAGGGAACTGAGAGGACTTATGGCTCTCATTGAAGAAGCACAAGCAGAAGCCGAGTCGATTAAGGATGTTCTGAAAGCCGCTATGGGGGAAAACGAAATGATACAGGCAGGGGAATACAAAATAACGTACAAGCCTGTAACGAGTTCCAGAATCGACACAACGGCATTGAAAAAGGCTCTGCCTGATATTGCAAAGGCTTTTACAAAAGAAACGACAACACGTCGCTTTTGTGTTGCATAAAAATAAGCTCCACTCAACAGCCTGCAAGCAAATGAACGGAGCTTAACCCCTGCAAGATAAACAAGAGGGTGAGTATATTATAGCTTTCCCTCTTGTTTTTGTCAACAAGAAATTTTGAAAGGAACAAAAACAATGAACGCAAACACATTAAAAGAATTTGACAATATGACAATCACCATTACCGCAAAGGAGCTTAGAGAAGCGTTTTGTGTAGAGAATATTGACGAAGCTATAACAGAGACGGCAAAGTTATTAGAACTTAAACCAAGCTTTGATGAATGCGTGGAGCTTGTGTTGGGCTCGTCTGAGGTTTTGAAGAAATCGGGAATTGATGCGAAAACGCTTTCACCTTTTGAAAAAATGGCATTTATTGCAAAACACAGCTTTTGTGCCGGCAGTCTGCTTATGGCAAAGGTGTGTTTCCTATCTGCACTCCAATCCCACGAACAAATAATAACGGGAACCGTGGCAAATACAATCGTCGATGTCATAAAGCAAAACCTCCAAACGGAGTCTTGCAATATTGACAAGGGTTTACAAGGAGGTGTGCAATATGAGACGTGACATTATAACAGCTGCAAAGAGAATCAAACGCAAGCTCAGAGGCAACATCTCATTTGAAAAAGCTGAACAGTATATTCAAAGTAAGGGGTATAGTGTCATCTGTTGCAACGACAGCACCGACGAAGTAAAGCGGTTCGGACTTGTTGAAACACTACAAGAACACCCTGCCATTACATACCAAGGCGACGTATATATGATATTCATAAACCGTCACTACACATACGAAAGGAAGCTAAGGTTATTACTTCACGAGATAGCACACATTGAACTCGGACACTTTGACAACAAGGCTCTTTCATCCGAAGAAAAAGAGCAAGAAGCAAACAGCTTTGTATATGAACTTCTTGACAGGAAAACACCCGACTATTCCAAAGCTGTTTTGGTTGCCATGTGTATACTTCTTTTGGTTTGGAGGTTTGGAACATGAACAGAGTTGAAAAAGGAATAAAGCATTTTTTGAAACATTACAAAGGTGAGCTTACGTTTTACGATTTGTATAACTACGTGGAAAACGAGCTACATTACAAGGTCGTGTGGTTCGGATCAACTTATGCAGAAAGATTTCTCCCTAACATTGCTCCAAAAGTCTTTGAACAATTAAACCCCGACGAAAAAGGAATTGCTTTATATGCAAACAACGGTGCTGCAAAATTAGTTTTTCTAAAAAAAGATATGTCTGACATTGAGAAAATCACAACAATATTACACGAAATGGGGCACATAATCCTCGGACATTTGGAGGAAAGTATTACACCTCTTGAGGTTTTTGAAACAGATGCAGACATTTTCGCTCACGTTGTATACCACACATTAAACACCAAGAGCGAAAGAAAAGCGAAAAGACTTAAAGTGCTTACTTGTATTCTTCCTATAATCACAGCTGTAACAACTATTTTGATTTGGAGGTTTGCGGTATGACGAATGTGCAACAAGCTGTTAAACGAGTGCTTGACATAATCGGTGAGCCTACCTTTGAAAACGTAGAACGATTTTTGCTTGAACAATATGGATGTCCGATAGTTTACATAGGTTCTGAAAAGTGTGACAAACTCGACAAACTTTACTCTTTTGGAAACTATCTCAAAAAAGACGGTTTTTTAACACTTCGAGACAAGTACTATATATTTCTTAGTCCAAAACTAAACGAACTCGACAAGCTTATGGTATTATATCACGAACTCGGACACGTTGAGTGCGAGCATCTTAAACGCGAAACACGACTACCACGTTCCATTGAGGAACAGGAGGCGGAAGCGTTCGGATATCATTTGAGGTGTGATGCTGAAGACAGAAAACGGCTTGACCTATCCGACTGCATAGGTGTAGTGCCGTCACCTTTTATAGAAGCATTGCGAGAACAAAGAGGCAAGCATAAAAACACAACAACCGTAAGTTTGTGAAACTTCGTGCCTAAAAAGTTTGCGAAATTATGCGATGAAAAAGAAAAGTTTGTAGAACTTTGCAACTAAAAAGCACAGTCCACTTAAAACGTGGCAGAAGTAAAGTTTATTATTTTCCACGGGATTTACCTTCAAACTTGAAAACCGCCTTAAACGGCAAAATAACAGCCCTCTCGGACGTGTATCTGAGAGGGCGTATGCATATAAAAAGAGGTGTCCCGACAACCGCTGCATGAAAGACGACTGCCGGGACCTTTAATGCTTATACAACAAGCATGTATATTTTATACCATTATCCGAATATTGTCAAGTTTTTATATGTTTCTTTATGATATGGCAAAATAATGGGCAAAAATGTTGCATTTCGCAGTTGTCACCAAGGACAATTGTTGCCTATTTGTTGCCTATGAATCGAACTTTTATTGTTTTTACCTTATCTTCGCGACACTTCAAAACGCTTCACAAATGGCTCTATTACGTGCTTTTCAGATATTTTGAGAAAAGATAAAAGGCGGTAAAAAAACCGCCCTTTTTGGTCGAGGTGACAGGACTCGAACCTGCGGCCCCATGGTCCCAAACCACGTACGCTACCAACTGCGCTACACCTCGATACAGCTTTTCCATTGTATCACAACAAGACTTATTTGTCAAGGCAAATTTCACACTGCGGCGTGCTTTTTTTGCCAAAACAACTATTGACGAAAGCAAAGTTAAAATGTATAATAAAAACAACATTTGAAAATCGTTTTTATGGAGGACATACCATGAAAGACTTGGTTAAGCTTTCTTTTACATCAAATAATGCTAAGGTATCGGTTACCAAAGACGGTATAATTAAGCTTTACGCAAAGCGCGAGCCCATAGGCGAAAAGTTTTTCCCGTCTCACGAGGCTTACCGTTTCAGAACAAAAGAGTCTGTTGAGCTTGAAGAATACTTTGTTATAAAATACTCCTGCTTTGGCATCAAGCGTCCCGATGCCATAAAGCCTGCTATTATATGGGCAAGCAAAGCAGGCGAAAAAACTCCACTTATAATCTTCGATGATATCACCATTGACAACAAAACTCATTCTGTTATTGCCAAGATACCTGCCGGCAGCTACGACGGCATTTTCATCGAATACAGCATTGACAAGGTATTATCGGCTCATTTCAGCATTCATTCAATGTACACCTGTTCAAAGGCCGCTCTGCCGTCAGCACATGAGGGTGAAACTGCCGAAAAAAAGGATGGCTTTTTCTCCATCGACCTTTCCGATATGTTTGATGCAGAATATGATTTTGACAGTCTTGACAGTGTGACGGATTCAGGGGTCTTCTTTGACAGAAAAGACATCTCTCTTTACGGCGTTCCTTTTATTGTAAAGCCTGAGGGCAACAACATCATCACGCCCCCTCCCTCTCCTTCGGAAAATGATGACAGCATTATAAACTTCGGTGCAAGCACCAAGAGAAGATACTGCCGTCCCGTGAGCCGTGACAGCGAAACCGTCATTTCCATAAACAAAGCCGCAAGTGAACTATACTTTATTCTCACCCTTTCCGGAAAAAGGCACATCCGATGTCTTTACGGAACAAACGGCGAGGTCCTCGGAGGCGAATACATTGACCTATACGAGCCTCTTAAGATACGCGACACCGAATTCTTCATGGCAGAGGTTGTTTACAAAGACGGACACAGGGATACCCATCTGCCGTTAAATCTTGCAACATTTCGTCATGGAATTTCGGGTGACATAGGAGTTTATGCAATTCCCTGCGATGAAACCGAGATAGAAAGTCTTATTATTCACAACAGAATGCTTGACACCGACGTATGTCTTGCGGCAGTTACGGCAAATCTCTCAGGCACAAGGCTTTATCCAGGCATGCTCATTCCCGAAAAGAAAAGCTATGCCGTCACGAATGTGGCAAAGGACAAGGGTTTTTATGTTGACGGCAGTATTCTTACCGTTTACAACGGTGCTGTCGGTATGAAAATCGACCTCTCAAGGAGCATGAGGCTTATTGAAATGTCAAATGCATACATCCCCGACATGAAGGTTTCACAGGGCAGTATGCTGAAGCTGAGAGACGAATACGGCAACATATACGAGGATTTTTCCTTCAGCAACATTCAGTATCACGAAAGCTTTGCAAAGATTCTATACTCCTATGACGGAATCATGTTTGACATTCTCTGTGACATTTCGGGAAAGAATGACATAAAGTGGCAGCTTAATATTACAAACCTCACCGAAAAGGAATTCAAAAAAGGCATTATTTTCCCGCATATTTCAGGTATTGATTTCGGCTCATTTGAGGACAACTGGTATTTTGTTCCCAAGTATCAGAACCTTTGCAGCAACGAAACCTTCTATATGTACGAGGAATCTGCCCCCTCCTTCCCCATGCAGTTCATGGATGTATTCTCACCCGAGCGGCATGGCGGCATATGTCTTTCAACTCAGGAAACGGGGCTTATTACACGTAAGTATTCGCTGTCCAAGAACGAAGGCGGGCTTGAAATGTATGTGGAATATCCCATCATATACGGCGACATTGCGGCAAGAGAAGAAAGGCTTCTTTCTCCGACGGTCATCACCTGTCACGACGGCGGCTGGACAAATGCTTTCAAAATATACAAGAGCTGGCTTGACACATGGTTTACACCCTACAAGTGTCAGGACAAGCTGTGGTACAGAAAATGCTTCTGGCTTCTTGCGGAAATTACAGACTTCTTTGAAACGAGTGAAATTGCAAAATTCCCCTGCTGGTACACACCGGAAACGGGAGAGTTCAATTTCAGAAAAATACTTGATGAGCAAAAATCCATAACAGGGGTATATCCCGACATTCTTCATATGTGGTCATGGTGCAACACCTTCCGTAATGGTGAATACGGACAGATATGGGGCAACTACGGCAAAGAGGATTACGAAAAATACGGCGGCGTTGATGCCTTCAGGAAAGCCCTTCACGACATACGCGACAACTTGGGTGTGCAGATATCTCTGTACATGCACCCTACGCTTCTTACCGAAACCTATGCCCATTCGGAAAAGTTCTATCCCACAAGCACGGTTATTTCCGAAAGCGGAAAAACCATCGGAATTTACGGCGACACGACAAGAATGTGTCATGCGGAGGAAGGCTGGCGTGAACACGCCCTGTCAATGTATCCGAGAATTTACAAGGAGCTTGGTATTCCCCTTCTCTACGTTGACGAATTTTCACTCAGAATTGAAAACAGATGCTATGCCGACAACCACGGCCACAGAGTTCCGTCAAGTCTTTTGAAAACAGACCGCGACTTCATATCAAGACTTAAGGAAATAATGCCCGAGGAGGTTGTTCTCTACGGCGAATACGCGGCAGTTGACGTAAATGCCCGTTACATCGACTGCAACATCTCATATTACATTCTCGACTCCATTGTTGACATGATTGAAACGGCAAAGGCGGCAGGTGACGGCGACGACACCTTCAGCAAGGTTTACACAAACGCATACAGGTTTGCTTTCCCAAAGCTTGTTCAGCTTATTCTGCCCATGGCTATGAGAAACATATCCTGGCATCCGCAGAAATTTATGTTCTTCAACGCCGAGGCAATTTACGATTCCTTCTGGGACTGTGAGGAAAGCAGAGGTCTTGACTTTACGGTTAAGGCATACAAATTAAAGAAAAAATATGCCGACTGTTTTACAAGTGACTATCCCGAAATGATGATTGAAACAGAATCTCCTGCCATATGCATGAACAAGTTCCCGTCAAAGGACAGAATTGTCTACACCGTTTACAACAGAGCCTACTCAACCTTTAGAGGCAAGGCTCTGAGGGTTCCGTATACCGAGGGTGCACAATACTACGATGCCTGGAACGAAAAGGAGCTTGAATACAAGGTGAAGAACGGCTTTGCCGAGATTTATCTTGAAATCGGAGCACAGGAAATGGGATGTATTGTAATAGAATAAGCAAAAATTCCTGCTTTTACTTTTAAAAAAGTATTGGCAAGTATTTTCTAACAAACAATGAAACTACATATTTTTAGCAACAACAAACCCCGACCTCGGTCGGGGTATTTCTATTTATTCAATTATTGTCATCGTCAAAGTCTACAACCTGTCCGAGTCTTGCAGATTCAAACGCCGCCATCATAACCTTCATAACACGTCGCATCTGAGAATGTGTTACCATTTGCTCCTGTGTGCCGTCAATTGCTTTTACGAAGTTTCTGTAATAGTCATGGACATCGCTGTGCGGACGTTCAATTTCATAGGTTTCGGTTGTTGCGTCAGTTCTCGGTGCCATTGTCTTTGTAAGTCCCGCAGCAGTTACAACCGGAACAACATTACTTTCATGCATATTTGTGCATTTTACAACCTTAGCGTTATCATTCCAGGTACCTATAATAGCCGAGCCCTCGGTAGCTCTCATATAGAAACGCGGCATTTCAATAAAATTATATGTACCAACTTCCACCAAAGCCTTTGTTCCGTTTTCAAACTTCATTGTGAGTTTTATTCCGTCATCTACTTCAAGATTGGTTATATTATCAAATTCGCAGTAGACAGTTTCAAGCTTTGAATCCATTATTTGAAGCAGCTGGTCTATAAGATGTACACCCCAGTCAAGAAGCATTCCGCCGCCATGCTCCTTCTTTCCTCTCCAGTCACCGGGAATACCGCGCGAACCGTGAACTCTGCTCTCAACATTTATAAGCTGTCCTATCTCTCCGCTGTCCTTAATTTTCTTAATTGCCAAAAAGTCAACATCGAAGCGTCTGTTTTGATGCACCGAAAAAACCTTGCCGCATCTCTTTGATGCAGCTATCATTTCATCAAGCTCGTCAAGATTCATTGCAACCGGCTTTTCGCAAAGTACGTTTTTGCCCGCTTCAAGAGAACGGATAACAATGCTTTTATGCGAATCGTTGGGAACAGCAACCGTTATCATATCAACCCTTTCATCAGCAAGTACTTCTTCAAAGCTATTGTAGGCAAATATATTTCTTTCTCTTGCAAGTGCATTCCTTTCTTCATTGATATCATAAACGCCAAGAAGGTTTACAACATCGCTGTTCTGTGCGTGCTGCACATGCCAAGCCCCCATTCCTCCGTAACCAATAACCACCAAATTCTTTTTCAAAGCAATACCCCCTGCATCATTTTAGTTCTTTATCTAAAATATAGCACTATTACGTCTTTTAATCAAGACACATTAATGCTCTCTTATAACAAAATCGTGCTTTTTTTCATAGTATCATTGTTAACTCAAATTTTCAAGAGCTTTCTGACAACGCACAAAAAAGCATTAAAATCACACAGAATTTCGGTATTTATATTAAAAGAGGCCGTATGAGCGGAGTCTGCTGTTTAGAAATTTTAGTTTAACCGGCACTTATTTACAGTTTTCTCTCATTATTTGCACATAAAGATTTTGATTTTTCTATTTATACGCTCACACTCATCAATAACAAACTTTGTGCCACGTGATTTTCCATCCCAAAATGCAATAACACAGTCAGATATAGATACTATCTCTTTATTGCGTACAAGCGGTGCGGCTTTTTTATATCTTGAATAATCGGGGCGTATCTCAAAAAGTTCAAGTCCGTTTTCTTTTGCATATTCTGCAGCACAGGTATCAATTCCCTTTGCCCCTCCGCTTATTATACGGGTTGTTTCTTTCGGCAAATAACTGCCTATGTTATCTATATTTAAGCCTCTTGAACCAACAACTGCCACCCTCATAACATTTCTCCTCCAAATAAAAAGTGCACGGCAGAGCCGTGCACGAAAAACACATAACTCTCCTTTTCAGTCGCCAAACCAACTCAAACCACCACAGAAAACTGCATGTATTCGAGAAAGAGTATGCATTTTTACCAAATGTAGATAAAAATACACACAGCTATCCTTGTAGATGATTTATTAAGTTGGTTTGGCAATATCATTCTATCATATTTTACAACACCTTGTCAAGAAAAAAAGGTCGAAACAAGTCCTAAAATACTCAATCGCAAAAAAAGCAAACATATATTCGAAAAACACAACATACCCTTGACAAACAGGTAAATATATAGTAAAATACTACTAGATATTGATTATGTTTATATGAGGTATTTATCATGATTAAGGTATCCCCTTCCGTTCTTGCCTGCGATTTTACACAGTTTGGTGCGGAGATTCAAAAGGTTGTTTCGGCAGGTGCCGAATATGTACATCTTGACGTTATGGACGGTGTTTTTGTCCCCAACATTTCCTTTGGAATACCCGTTGTTCAGGCGGCAAGAAAGGCAACCGATGCCGTACTTGACGTACATCTGATGATTACAGAGCCCGAAAAATACATAGAGCAGTTCTCCGGGGCGGGTGCTGACATCATTGTTTTTCACTACGAGGCTACAAACTGTCATAATGAAATTATCGACAAGATTCATTCCCTCGGAAAGCGTGCGGGAATGTCCATAAAACCCGGCACTCCTACATTTGTACTTGAGCCCTTTATAAAAAATCTTGACCTTATACTAATTATGACGGTAGAACCCGGATTTGGCGGTCAGTCGCTTATCCCGGAGACAATAGACAAGGTTTCTCAGGTAAAGGAAATGTGCTCTTCCCTTGACGCAAATCCCGAAATTGAGGTTGACGGCGGCATCACTCCTGCAAATGTAAATCTCTTAAAGCAGGCGGGCGCCAATGTAATTGTGGCAGGCTCATCTGTTTTCAAGTCTGCAGATCCCAAACAGGCAGTCGCACTGCTCAAAGAGTAATAAACGGGACAGTGAAGTGCTTTTTTCTGCGGCGTAATTATTGCAAAACCTACGTCAATATAATATAATATTGGTGTCGACAAAGAATACATCCGAAAGGACGAATGAAAAATGGAAAAGAAAAAGAATACAGATACAAAGGAAGTTCAAAGCGACAAGCAAAAAGCTCTTGCCACTACCATTGCTCAGATTGAAAAGAGCTACGGCAAAGGCTCTATTATGAAGCTCGGCGAAAATGCTTCAATGAACGTTTCGGCAGTTTCCACCGGCTCTCTCAGTCTCGACCTTGCCTTAGGCATCGGCGGTGTTCCGAGAGGAAGAATTATTGAAATCTACGGTCCCGAATCCTCGGGTAAGACAACAGTCGCTCTTCACATAGTTGCAGAGGTGCAGAAGATGGGCGGCGAGGCGGCATTTATAGATGCCGAGCACGCTCTTGACCCGGTTTATGCCAAAGCTCTCGGTGTTGACATTGATTCTTTACTTGTTTCCCAGCCCGACTACGGCGAACAGGCTCTTGAAATTACAGAGGCTCTTGTACGCTCGGGTGCGGTTGAGGTTGTTGTTGTTGACTCGGTTGCAGCACTCGTTCCCAAAGCTGAAATCGACGGCGAAATGGGTGATGCACACGTTGGTCTTCAGGCAAGACTTATGTCTCAGGCTCTCAGAAAGCTCTCGGGTGCAATTGCAAAGAGCAACTGTATTGTAATTTTCATCAACCAGTTAAGACTTAAGGTCGGTGTTATGTACGGCAATCCCGAAACAACACCCGGCGGCAATGCACTCAAGTACTACGCATCTGTACGTCTTGACATCAGAAGAGTTGAAACAATAAAAGACGGCGGTGAGGCAAGCGGAAACCACACAAAGGTTAAGGTTGTTAAGAACAAGGTAGCTCCTCCCTTCAAGGTTGCAGAGTTTGACATTCTCTACGGCAGAGGCATATCAAAGGAAAGTGAAATAATCGACATTGCTGTAAATCTTGACATAATCCAGAAAAGCGGCTCATGGTTCTATTACGGCGAGCAGAGACTTGCACAGGGCAAGGACAATGTAAGGCTGTTATTTAACGAAAACAAGGCTCTTGCCGACGAAATAGAAAAGCTCATCCGTGAAAAGCTTCAGAACGGTGCATCTGACGAGGTTGGTCTTGAAGAAGAAAATGTGACGGAATCGGGTATTCTCATTACAGAGGATTTTGACGAATAATGATCATTACAGGGCTCTTTACTTCAAAGGGCGGCAGCGAGGTAACGCTTGAGTGTGAGGACAAATCGAAATACACAATAACCCGCGCAGATGCAAAAAGGTTAGGTCTTGGCGAGATTTCCGACGAGGATTTTCCGATTGAGATTTGTGACGAAGAACAGCTCTTGTTTTTAGTACAAAAGCTAAAAGCGATCCGCTACTGCTCCTATCTTCTCGGCTTTTCCGACAAAAGCGAAAAGGTTTTACTTCGCAAGCTCCGTGAAAAGGAATACTCCCCCGAGGTCTGCCGGGAGGCACTTGCTGTTCTCAGGCAAAGCGGTATTACAAACGATGAGAATTTATGTATTAAAAAATACATACTTCTTGCCGATTCTAAAAAGTACGGACCTTCAAGGCTGAGAAGCGAGCTACATGCAAAGGGCTTTAGCCAAGCTGACATAAGGAATGCCGAGGAAAAGGCGGACATCGACTTTGAGGATCTGTTACGAGAGCTTTGCGAAAAGCTTCTTTCATCGGGAAAATACACTCTTTCCGACAGAAAAGGTCTTGAAAAATTCAAGGCGAAGCTATACGGCTACGGCTACGGCTTTGATTTGATAAATTCCGTTATGCATGAGTTTGAGTCGGATGAATTTGAATTCTGACTCAAAAAATAAATTATGAATAATTTTAAAAAAATCGCAAAAGCTATTGTATTTTCTCAATTTGTGTGTTATAATTACAGCGTTGTGTAATAAAAACACGTTTTAAAGTTCAAAACATCGGAGGAATCATTTAATGTTAAACACAATTATAGGCATTTTACTGATTGTTATGGCGGTTTTCCTTGTAATATCGGTACTTATGCAGAGCAGTAAGGATCACAGACTCGGCGGTTCAATCGCAGGCGGTGCTGAAACATTTTTCGGCAAGACCAAGGGCAAGACCCTCGATGCACTCTTCTCCAAGCTCACAACTGTTATTGCTATCATTTTTGTAATTCTCGTAGTAGTTCTCTACGTTATTCAGCCCGAAGTCGGCGCACCCACTGTACCTTCCGCAGACCCTGTTGTTGAAGAACAGGAAGGCGAAGATGAGTCTGACGCTAAGGTTGAAGAACCTGCCGGCGAAGCAGACGTTGAAGCTGAGGCTGAAGTTGAAGCAGAAGGCGAAGCAGAGGCTGAAGTTGAGGCTGAGGTTGCTGCAGAAGGTGAAACTGAATCTGAAGAAGCAGAAGACAATACAGCAGCTGAAGGCGAAGAGGTTACTCAGTAATTCGGTACAGGTCGCAGCAAGGCTGCGGAGGATCTTTTCCAAGCATCCGTCAGTTTTGCAGATAATTCATTTAAAGGTCACGGACGCGAGGTTTTCCTTGCGTCTGTTTTTTGCGAAAAAACACAGTTATTATGGGAGGTACGAATATGGCAGATAATCTGAACTGTCCAAAGTCTTTTAAACACAAGCCCTTGGATATACTTAAAAAGATATGGCAGCTACTCAAAAAGGGTGTATCAAGCTTCGATGAAATGCTTTGCACTACAAAGCATTCTCTTATTTTCATTATCATCTATTCATTTGCGCTAAACATTTTACTTGAAGCAACACTCAGGAAGAGCTTTGTCGAGTCCTTTAAGCTTGTTTTCTCCTCTCCCCTTGTTTTCTTTCTGGGTATGTTAATTGTTCTTGCGACATTTTCGATAATGTATCTTTTCAGAAGAAGATTGTTTGTCTTTACTTTAATCTCCATTCTATGGTACATAGTAGCTTATGTCAGCTACTATCTTATGTGTCAGAGAACAACACCCTTCAATTCATCAGACTTCCGTGTACTTAAAACCACCTTCGACATTATTCACATATATCTTTCGGTATTTGACATGATTCTGTTGGGTGCGGTCATTGTGCTGTGCGTTGTGCTTCTCATTCTTGTTTTTATAAAATGCAAGAAGGCATCAGGAATAATCAGTTTCAGCTCTCTTATACCTGCGGTTATATGCTCACTTACCCTTACAGCTGTTGTCCTCAACTCTGTTTTTGTAATTGCCGCAGACAGATTTGACAATCTTCCAAACAAGTACCGCGAGCACGGCTTTGTATTCTGTTTTCTCTACTCGATAGTTGACAACGGCATTGACAAGCCGAACAACTACACCAAAACCCACTTTGACGAGCACAGAACACAAACAAACAAGACAATGGTCATAACCAACAAGCCTGAAATTCAAAAGAAAGAAGAAAAAACAGAGCTTATTGACAGAATTTACAACAAGGTTATTGACGAATACAAATCAATGCCTCTCTATTCCTGTCTTGATTTTTCAACCGAAAAATCCGATGAGATTATAGACCATCTCACTGAAAATTACGACAAAATGACAGCCGTTTCCGCTTCTACCGGCGGCGGTGAAAAGACTATAAAGGATTTCCCCTCAAGCTTTGATCAGCCCAACATCATCTTCTTACAGCTTGAGTCCTTCTACGATGTTACGAACATTGAAGGCTACGAATACAGCGATGCTCCGCATCCTATCTATTCAATGCTCAAGGAAGAGCTTCCGGGCGGAAAGCTGACTGTACCTTCGATAGGTGCGGGAACTGCAAACACGGAATTTGAAATTCTTACCGGTATGGATGTATCCTTCTTCGGTATTGCCGAGTACCCGTATCTTTCGGTTCTTCAGAACAGCACCTGTGAATCCATGGCATACAACGCCAAGCAGTACGGATACACAACTCATGCAATTCACAATCACAAGGGAACCTTCTATGACAGAAACAAGGTGTTCCCCAACCTCGGCTTTGACACCTTTACTTCCCTTGAAAACATGCCCCGCATCACTCGCAACAGGCGAAACTGGGCAAAGGACTCAATGCTTATTGACCCCATTCTCGCATCCCTCAATTATTCAGGTACCAAGGATTTGATTTACGCAATAAGCGTTCAGCCTCACGGCAGATATCCTTCCGAAAGCACTTACAACCGAATGCTTGGCGGTCAGGATCCGAAAATCAAGGTATCGGGCAACGAGGACAATCCGGAAAATCCCGGCTTTACCTACTATGTTAACCAGCTCAACGAGGTTGACACCTTCATCGGCAATCTCATCCTCGAGCTCAGCTTCAGAAACGAACCGACAGTTCTTGTTCTTTACGGTGACCACCTTCCCGCTTTTTCTGTTCAAAAGTACTGGCAGCTCAAGGAAGGCGACTGTTACCAGACAGACTACATCATCTGGAACAACTGCGGAATTGATTTCTCCGATGCCAAGGATTTATCCACATTCCAGCTCAACTCCTACATCTTCAGCAAGGTTGGTATAAGTGAGGGCGACTTCAACAAGCTCAACCAGCTTTATCTTGACCACTCCATTGACGACTATGCACATTTGCGTCACATATACCAGTACGCCACCCTTTACGACAATGCCTTGAAAAAAGACAACTCTACTGTAAAGGTTCCTACATATTCAAGGGCATTCACAGACTTTGGTGTTGTAAAAACAGTTGTTGAAAACATTTACACGGTCGGCGAAACAACATTTGTAACCGGAGACAACTTCAACGAATTTTCACGCATCACCATCAACGGCGAATATGTTGAAACAGACTTTATTACTACCTGTACTCTTTCGACGCAGGCAAGCTTTAATGAGGGTGACATTATCGGTGTTATTCAGCAGGCCGTTACACACATAGTTCTCGGTCAAAGCAAAAACCTTCTCAGATATTCCCCCTCGACCATGGTTATTCCCGAGGAATTACACGAGCAGTATCTTACAATGCTCATTCCGGTTGTGGAAGAAGATACAGACGAGGGTACAATAGAAGACGCAACTCTTGAGTTTGAGACGGGTGCTGATGACATGAACATGATTCAGCATGACATAAACGATGAAAGCACAGAAGGCGACAAGAGTGACATTTCAGACGGTTCCTCCGAAAGCATGGATGGTGCTCTCGGCATTGTTCCCGAAGAAGAAATCGGAAATCACATTCAGGCTTCCTCTGCAAATTAAAACAAAAATCAGCCCCAAAAAACGCCGGATTTTCATATACGGATTATGAGCAAAAGAAGACGCCGCATATGCGGCGTTTAATCTTTATGTCTTAGAAATTGAAGCGGCTGCCTGTGTTTCTGGGTCTTGAGAATATCTTGGAGATATCATCATCAATACCGCCGCTTGTAGCTGCACCTTCTTCTTCAGCAGGCTGTACTTCGGGGGCTGCAGGTCTTACAACATCTTCATGTACATCTGCAACAACAGGTCTTACAACTCTGCCTTCAAAGCTCTTCTTTTCGGGCTCAAAGCCTGTGGCAACTACTGTTACCTTCATTTCATCTTCAAGGCTTGTATCAAAAGCAGCACCCCAAATGATATTTGCTTCGGGATTTGCTTCCTTGCTGATGAGGTTTGCAGCATATTCAACTTCTTCAAGTCCGATATCAGGGCTGGAAGTGATATTAATAATAATGCCGCGTGCTCCTGTGATGGAGGTTTCGAGAAGAGGACTGGAAATTGCAGACTTCGCTGCAAGCTCTGCCTTATCCTTACCCTGTCCCATACCAACGCCCATATGAGCAAGACCTGCGTCTCTCATTGTTGTTCCAACGTCGTTGAAGTCGAGGTTGATGAAGGAAGGTACATTGATGAGCTCTGTGATGCTCTGTACGCCCTGACGGAGAACATCATCAGCTATCTGGAATGCGTTTGCAAGGGTAATTCTTGTTTCAGAAACGAATTTAAGTCTTTCATTGGGGATCATAATGATAGAGTCTACGCACTTTCTGAGGTTTTCAATACCAGCCTCAGCCTGTGACATCTTCTTGGGGCCTTCAAATGCAAAGGGCTTTGTTACAACACCGATTGTAAGTATACCCATTTCCTTTGCAACCTTTGCAATTGCAGGTGCTGCACCTGTTCCGGTTCCGCCGCCCATACCTGCTGTGATAAATACCATATCTGTATCAGCAAGCACAGCCTTAATATCATCTATGTTCTCTTCTGCTGCTCTGAGGCCTACTTCGGGATTGGCACCTGCGCCTCTGCCCTTTGTAACCTTTTCGCCTATAAGTATCTTTGTGGGAGCTGCGCAACGAAGAAGCGCCTGCTTGTCTGTGTTTACTGCAATAAATTCTACTCCCTTAACGTCATTTTCAACCATTCTGTTAACAGCATTGTTTCCGCCGCCGCCAACTCCGATTACTTTAATGACTGCACCGGAATCGAATCCTGCATCATAATCGTATGTCATTTGATTATCCTCCTAATTTTACATTCGTTATCATATTATATAATAATCTTTTTTTTAATAATTTTCAATAAGAAAATGTGTCATTTTGATTGAATTAACACAATATTTACTTTTTTCAATCCGGAAATATACTTTTTCAGAAATTTTTAAAGGTTCCTTCTCTTCCCTCTTCATCCGAAACATCTATTATTCCGCTTGTTCCGTCATTCTTTTTCTTTTCGATAATGGCATTCATAAACTGTATCTTTACATCAAGGTTTTTAGCATCGCCAAGCTTTACAAGATACTTTGTACCGTACATAAATTCTATATTGAATTTATCATTGACATTAATTCTTGTGACATTTACAAGCTCCGAGCACTCCTCAAGCCCTGTGATTATTGTATCAAGAAGCAGGTTTGTTTCCTCTGATGTTTCAAGGAACTCTCCTTCAACGCAGCTTGTAATATCGGGTATCTGCAAGAGAATGAGGTTATTTTTCTCTACTGTTTCCGCATTATCTGTTCTTGAAAGCACTCGTCTGCTTTGGGACAGAACATACATATCATCGCTTATTTTTACATAAAATGTCGGCTGTGCCTGTTCAACGGTCAGAACAAGGGTTGAGGGCCATATATGCGACACCTCAACAGAGTCTATATAAGGAAGATTATACTTTGCACTCTCTCGTATTTGCTTTTCGCTTTTATCATACAGTCTATCGCCCTTATTCATGCCTATTCCTTCAAGAACAGCACTGTTATCATATGGACATTCACCCTTAATCACAAGCTGTTCAAATTTAAAAAGCTCAAAATAGCAAAAGCTTATACCTATTACGGCTACAATGACAAGAACGGCAAATGCAAACAGCTTTGCCTTACGTTTATTCTTCTTTACGTTATTCATAGCGTCCTGCTGTGTCATGTCGTTCTTTGTCATTTTATATTCCATTATTTCACTTCTTTCCCTTTAGTACTTCTCTGACGATTGAAACAATTCTGTCAAGCGTATCTGTTACGGCAAACGTGCGGACATTATTTTCGACAGCGCTCCTTGCCGCTTTATCCTCTGCAAGATACTTTACCTTTTCAATGAGAAGACTGCCTGTAAGGTTCTTTTCCTCAATCATCACCGCCGCGCCCTTATCGCACAGCACCTTTGCGTTTTTATACTGATGGTTATTTGTAACATAAGGCGACGGAATGATAACTGCCGCTTTGCCGAGACAGGCAAGCTCCGACAGAGTCATGGCGCCAGCTCTGCATATTTCGACATCGCAGGCCGCAAGCAATTCATGCATATTATATATATATCTGCAAACCGTTACATTTCCCTTTACAAGGGTATCCTCATCCTTCCTGTCAAAGCCCATTTTGAGGTAAAGCTCACTTTGCTCCTCCCAGCCTCCATTTCCCGTTGCATGAATATGCACAAGGTCCTTGGGAATTGAGTAGTCACGTATAAGCTCATAAACCTTATCATTTAAAGGTTTTGCGCCGAGGCTTCCGCCTGCCGAAAGAATGACGGTTTTATCCGGAGAAATGCCAAGCTTTTCTCTTGAGGCTTCCTTATTTGCCGTCAGCATTTTTTCCGAAACGGGATTTCCCACAAGCACAAGCTTTGACTTATCACAGTCAAAATAAGGTCTGCTTTCCTCAAAGCTTATCATTACCTTATCAACAAGCTTTGAAAGCATACGTGTTGTAACGCCGGGAAAGGCATTCTGCTCATGTATGGCAGTCGGGATTCCCATTTTTGATGCAGCCT
Source organism: Eubacteriales bacterium (assembly GCA_045541355.1). Taxonomy (GTDB): domain Bacteria; phylum Bacillota; class Clostridia; order Oscillospirales; family CAG-382; genus UMGS1387. The sequence continues at coordinate 25,802 of JAZQIW010000050.1, forward strand.
TAAGCACAGGCCATGATACATATCCTCCCGTACCTATTACAATATCGGGCTTAAATTCTTTGATTATTTTTTTTGCCGCGGCAACAGATGTGACAGCCTTTACTGCTGCATCTATATTTTCAAGTGTCAGCTTTCTCTTAAAGCCCTTGACCTTAATAAAGTGTATTTTAAGTCCTGCCTTTGGAACAAGTGTTGCTTCAAGCCCCTTCTTTGTTCCGACATATTCAACCGTAACATCATCAAAGCTATTCTTTATTTTATCTGCAATTGCAAGGGCGGGATTTATATGTCCACCCGTGCCTCCTCCGCTGATAAGTACTCTCAAGCAAACCAACCTTTCACTAAGTCTTTTCTATCTGCGACATTCTCGATACCGACAGCACAACGCCCATTTCCGCAAGCAGAATGATGAGTGACGAGCCGCCATAGCTAAAGAACGGCAGAGAAATACCGGTACTTGGCAGTGTATTTGTTACAACGGCAATATTGAGTATTACCTGAAGTCCTACGTGCATGATAATTCCAATTACAAGCATGGAAGAAAATCTATCGGGGGCACGAAGTCCTATTACAATTCCGCGGTATATGAAGAACACAAAAACACAGATAAGAAACAGTGCTCCTATAAAGCCCATTTCCTCGCACCAGATTGAGAAGATATAGTCATTTTGAGGTTCCGGCAGGTAAAGGTGTTTTTGTCTGCTATTGCCAAAGCCTACACCGAATATTCCTCCCGAGCCTATTGCATAAAGCGACTGAACAGGCTGCCATCCGCCGTCAATAAGGTGGTCAAAGGGGTTTCTCCACACCTCAAGTCGGCTTGACGAATGTGCCATGCTGAGTGCAAGCACAACGCCTGCCGCAACACCCGAAACCATTCCAAAGAGCAAATAGCTTGCCTTTGTTCCGCCTATTACCATCATACAGAATATAATAGCTGCGATAATTATAAGTCCCGAAAGGTGGGGCTGAAGATACATGAGCACGCCTATAACCACAAGAACTGCTACATATGGCAATATTCCGTAATATACACCCGGTAAATCTCTTTTGATATTTACAGGCCATATTATTTTTCCCGCAACAAGCGCAAAAAACACGAAGAACAGACCGCCGACAATTCTGTTAGGCATCGTCACAAGGCACACCATGCCCAAAATCAACATACCCAAAAAGCCTGCTATTCTTTGTCTGTTTTCATACAGTCTATCCGGTTTTGACATTTTATCGGCATACCTATCTGCGTAGTCGGCAAAAAACAGCACGACGGCAAACTTCATAATTTCCGACGGCTGAATGGAAATAGGACCAAGCTGAATCCATCTTACAGCACCTTTTGCATTACTTCCCACAAGAAGTACAAGAACAAGAAGTGCAAGTCCGCCGAAAAACACTACCCTTGTAAAGCGTCTTATAAAATGATAGTCTATGAACTTTGCCACAAAGGACATCACAAAAACGCCGGCAACGGCGTACACAATCTGCATCTTTGCAAATCTATAACTATCACCGAAGTTTTCCTTCGCATACGGATAGCTTGAGGAAAACACCATTACCGTACCCATACACAAAAGCAGTATTACACAAATAAGAAAGGGACGGTCTACGCCGCCCACCTTCTGAACAATCATTTTTCGTTTTGGGCGGGCACTTTTCTGAACACGTCTTATTCTTTCGCCGTTTTGATTATTTACGTCTCTATTCAACGCCCTACCCCCATTTTATTACATTATACCGACAATTCCAAAGCATCCTATTGCAGAAAATATCGCCGTTACTATCGAGAAAACAAACACGATTTTCACTTCATTCCATCCGCACATTTCAAAGTGATGATGAATGGGCGTCATTTTAAACACCCTCTTTTTTGTGAGCTTATAGCTTAGCACCTGAATCATTACCGATACGGATTCGATATAGTATATTATACCCACAAACAACAGTATTATGGGAATATCCATCATCATTGCAAGGCTGCACACAACAGCTCCCATATACAGAGAGCCCGTGTCGCCCATAAACACTCTTGCCGGATGGAAATTATACACAAGAAAGCCCAAAGCTCCGCCCAGCATTGCCGCTGACATTACTCCTGCCTCAACATTCACGCTCTTGAATGCTATCACCGAAAAGAACACCATGCCGACCGCAGTAACACCTGCACAAAGGCCGTCTATTCCGTCGGTGAGGTTTGTACTGTTTACGGTAAACACAATACCCACAAGGACAATTATGTAGTATGCTGCACCAAGGTCAAGGGAAGCATCAGCAAAGGGGATTCTTACCGATGTTGACAGCGTTCCCGAAAGGTGAAGGGCATACATATATGCCGCCGCCACCGCAAACTGAAGCACAAGCTTCTGAATTGCCGTCAGTCCTTCATTTCTTTTCTTAAAGAACTTTACATAGTCATCAATAAAGCCTATCATGCCGTTGAAAAGCACGAACAGGTAATTTATCACAAGCAGATAGTTTCTCTGCCACACGGCGCAGGCAATTACAGGAACAAGGGATGCCGCTATAAAGAATAGTCCTCCCATGGTGGGTGTCCCCTCTTTACTCTTATGCCATCTCGGACCTATATCAAGTATTTTCTGTCCCATTTTTACGCTTTTAAGCACAGGAATAAACACTCTTGCCGCAACGACCGTCACCACAAAGGTGAATATCAGTGTCAAAAAGTAACTAACTTGCATTTTTGTGTTCCTTTCAGAAACGTCATATGTTTTGGATAATAATATCAGTCGGAATTATCAAGGTGATGGAATTCTACCGATATCATGGTACCGGGGGCAACCGCCTCTCCCGCATCGGGAGATTGTTTTGTGGCTACCGAGCCTTCAACGTCATCTCGGTATGCACCCTCCATCCTGATATTAAGCGAAGCATTAATCAAGGTTTTTGTTGCATTTGCAGGAGAATAGCCCGTAACATCGGGAACGGTAACGGTTGTCTTTTCATCCGTAAGCTCGGTATAAAGCACAACAACGCCGCCTTCTCTGAGTTTTGTGCCGTATTTCGGGTACTGGTCGATTACAACATCACCCTCACCCACAACCTTTGCTTCAAGACCTGCATTATGTATAGAGTTCCTTGCCGCCGATTCGGAAAGTCCCGAGTAATCGGCAACCGCTATTGTTTCTGCCTGTTCTGCATTTTCATCGGTGCTGGTTTCAATATTGAGATAAGGAAGTACCTCGGAAAGCACTGACGAAACGACGGGTGCTGCAATTGTTCCGCCGTAATATGCACCGACAGGCTCATCAATTACAATAAGAATTGCAATTTCAGGGTCATCTGCGGGAGCAAAGCCTACGCAGGAGGCTATATAAAGGTTTTCATCAACAATATCTCGTTTCTGGCTGGTACCCGTCTTCGCACCGACGCTATATCCTTTTACGTATGCATTTTTGGTTGAGCCCATCGTAATACCGTTTGCAAGATACTGCATTATGGTATCGCTTGTCTCGGAGGAATTTACCTGTCTTACAATTTGGGGTTCATATTCCTTGATTGTATTTCCGTCATCATCGACAAGTGCCTTCACAACTCTCGGCTGCATAAGGTTTCCGCCGTTTGCAACGGCAGACACGGCACGTATCAGCGAAAGCGGGGTTATTTTAAAGGTCTGACCGAAGGAATAAACAGCAAGCTCGGTCTGATTAAATTCATTGAAATTACTATGATAGATACTTGATACCTCACCTGCAAGGTCAATATCGGTTTTTTCGGTAAAGCCATAGGATTCAAAATACTTATAGAAATCCTTTCTGCCAACCGCCTCTGCAAGCTCCATGAACACAGGGTTACAGGAATTCTGAAGTCCAAGCTCGAAGTTTTCTATTCCATGGCCGCCTCTCTTATGACAGCCGATTGTATATCCGCCGATTGACTTTGAACCTGTACAATTAAACTGATAGGAAGGATTTGTCATGGCAAGGTTTTCCTCAAGTGCCATGGCACTTGTTATAATCTTAAAGGTTGAACCCGGCTCATAGGTTTCGGTTATCGCCTTATTCTTCCATCTTGTTTCAAGCAGGTCTTTATAGAAGGTATTCTTCTGTTCATCGGTGGGAAGCGTCTTTGTGCCGTCCTCATGCTCAATCATCTGCATACTGTATTCATCATACAGCATTTGCATTTCTTCATCAAGGTCATAAGGGTTATTCAAATCATAATCGGGCTTTGTGGACATGGCAAGAATATCACCTGTATTTACGTCCATTATTATACCAAGTACTCTGTTTCTTGCGTTTGTATCCTCAAGTGCCGTCTGAAGATGCTTTTCGAGGAAGGACTGCACCTGCCAGTCAATGGTAAGAACAACATTGGTGCCGTTTTCGGCTCCCACATAGCTTTCATACTCAAAGGGCATATCCTTACCCTTTGCATTCTGCGCCGTAATTATTTTACCGCTGCTTCCCTTAAGGTAGTTTTCATAATAGGACTCAACGCCGTAAATTCCCACGTTTTCGGAATTGGTAAATCCAATTACATTGCTTGCAAGATTACCATAGGGATAAAAGCGTTTTGTATCCTCTTCAAGGTGGATACCTTCAAGGTCATTTGCTTCAATATACGCTCGAATCTCATCGGTAATTGTTCTGTCTACCTTTTTCTTGATTATCTGGTACTTTGACTGTTTTCTGCCCATACGCTCAACAATCTCATCTCGGTTTACTCCGAGAGTCATACTGAGATAGTCGGCTATAAGCGGCTCATCCTCCTTATCAATTTCATAAGGAGATATAAAAACAGTTTCAACCGTAGCACTTACAGCCAGCGGCGTCATGTTACGGTCATAGATTGTGCCTCGTCTCGGGCTTATGGATATCTCGGTTGTATACTGGTCAAAGGCACCGCTTTTATATTTTTCGCTTTCCACAGTCTGGAGATAAAATAATCTAAAAGCAAGTGCTATCAGCAAACTTGCCATTACCGATAGCACTAAGATTACCCTCTTAAAGTAGGGCTTTACAGGAGAGTTGTTATTCATTATTATGTTTGCCTCCGCATGGTTTGTCATAATTCCTTTTTACAACAAAACGCAACGTCAAAAGTAAAATCAGTTATATATCTTACCCACCGAATCCTTGAGGCTGTCAAGTGTAACGCCAAGGGCTGTTCCCTTTGCATTATCCTCGGAAAGAACGACCTTGTCGCCGCCCGAGATGCTTACGTAATGCTTTACAACATCGGTGGACTTTACCATTCCGAGTCTTGTTGTTGCAACTTCTTCGATATACTTTAAGTCATTTCTCTTATCAAGCTCAATCGCAAGTCTTTCATTTTCCTGTTTGCTCTCGGAAATCTTTTCCTCAAGTGAGGTGATATCATATGAGATTTCATTTACCACAGAGTAGCTATACACCACAAACATCAGCATTACCGTAACAACAAGTGCATAAAACACAAAGCTTACGGGGAAAGGGCTTGCCTTTACTCTCTTTTTTACTATAACCGGAGCGCTTGCTCTTTCTCTTGCAAGTCGTCTTTCTCTTTCGCGTGCCGCATCGCGGGCTCTTTCGGCTGCCGTCGCAGCAATGTCCGAAAATGAAACACCTTCATGTCTCACATTATTATATTGTGATTTTCTGTTATTTATGTTTCGATTTGCGTACATTCTTGAATAATCCGCCATGCGTTTCAATCTCCTTGCTTACAACAGTCTATATTTTTTCACATACTCTGAGTTTTGCACTTCTTGAACGGGGGTTTTCCTCAAGCTCCTCTTGCGAAGGAAGGATGGGCTTTTTCGTTATTACATTACCCGTGGGCTTTTTTCCGCACACGCAAACAGGAAAATCCTTCGGGCACGTGCATCCCTTTGTTGTCTCAAGAAAGCTATGCTTCACTATTCTATCCTCAAGGGAATGGAATGTGATTACCGCCATTCTTCCGCCGCTTGAAAGCATCGGAAAGAAATTATTTATGGTATCGGCGATTATATCAAGCTCGCCGTTGACTTCAATTCTTATCGCCTGAAAGGTTCGTTTTGCCGGATGAGGACCGTCAAGCTTATTCTTTGCCGGAATTGCGCTCTTGATTATATCCGCAAGCTCAAGGGTTGTTTCGATTTTCTTTTCCTCGCGTCTATGCACGATTTTTCTTGCAATTGACGAGGCAAACCTTTCCTCGCCGTACAAATCAATTATTTTTGCAAGCTCTTTTTCACTATAACTATTTACGACATCATATGCGCTGAAGCTATCCTGTCTTGACATTCTCATATCAAGCGGTGCATCCTGCATATAGGAAAAACCGCGAGTGGCGTCATCGAGTTGAAAGGAGGAAACTCCAAGGTCCGCCACTACGCCGTCAATCCTGTCATAGCCAATATCCTTAATTAACTGTGCGCCGTCTACAAAATTTGCATGAAGAAGAATAATTCTCTCACCGTATTTTGCAAGGCGTTCACGTGCTTTGCCAAGGGCAAAGTCGTCTCGGTCTATACCGATAAGTCTTCCCTTTTCGGAAAGTTTTGAAGCAATAAGTGCCGAATGTCCCGCACCGCCGAGGGTACAGTCTACATACACACCGTCTTCCTTTATATTAAGTGCATCTACCGTTTCATTCAGCAGCACCGAATAATGTCCGAAATTTTCCTGCAAGGTTACCTCTCCTTTAAAGCTTTAGCAAAGTCCAAGATGTATCTTCTTGCTCTGTGCCTTGAACTTTTCAAGGTCATACTGCTCTGTTTCGGAGTCAACCGTATCGCATCCCCAGATTTCAACGTATTTTCTCATGCCTATAAAGGACACTTCCTTTACAAGTGATGCAAATTCGCGGTGCTCCGCGCTTATGCTTATACGTCCCTGTGTATCGACATCTGTCGGCATTGCGTTTTTCATTATGTATCTCTTCATGTCGCCAATATCTTCTGTTTCTCCAAGCTCATCAAGCTTTTCCATGAAATTTATCCATTCCTCTTCGGAATACATGACGAGAAACTTTCCGAAGGTCTTTGCGACTATCACATTTCCGCCAAGATCGGCACGGAATTTCGCGGGCACAAATACTCTACCCTTTGCATCCAAGGTATGTTTAAATTCACCTGTTAGCATTTTCCGCACCCCCTTATTATTTCACAAGCGGATTATACTGAACTTTTGCTCTTTTTCAATCCTTTTCGCTCACTTTTGCTCCACTTGGATGTATATATTATAATATACAGCTATTTTTTTTGCAAGGGTTTTTGAAAAAAAGTTTTCAAAAACTCCCTCTTAAATTTTAAACTTTTTGTAAACAAAGAATGGATGTTCTATTTAGTTGTATGATATGTCAAAAAAGCACATTTTCATATGTGCAATTTTACTTTTCGACTTTTTTAAAGAAAATTCTTGCCAAGCATAAATGTAACTTAAAAACCGCAAAAAACAAAAAAGAGAACAACCAAACAAGTAGTCGTTCTCTTAATGTAGTGTCAAATCAATATATTTACTTTAATTTCGCATAAGCCTTGGCTCTGTTAACATTGTTGAGTATCTGCTTACGAAGACGTATGGATTTTGGAGTTACCTCGATAAGCTCATCATCGTTGATAAACTCAATCGCTTCTTCAAGGGAGTGAATTTTCGGGGGAACAAGTCTAAGTGCTTCATCGGCACCCGTTGAGCGCACCGCCGTCATGTGCTTTTTCTTACAGGGATTAATTACAATATCGTCGGTCTTTGCGTTTTCACCAACAATCTGTCCTTCATAAATATCCTGAGCAGGAACAACAAACATCTGTCCTCTGTCCTGCACATTATAAATACCGTAGGAGGTTGTTTTTCCTGTTTCATAAGCAACAAGCGAGCCTGTTGTTCTCTTGGCAATTTCGCCCTTGTACGGAGTGTATTCGAGAAAGAGTGAACTGATTATTCCCTCGCCTCTTGTATCCGTAAGGAATTCATTTCTATATCCAAAAAGTCCTCGTGTGGGAATGTGGAATACAATGTGCATTCTATCTCCACGGGGCGACATATCTATGAGTTCTCCCCTTCTTGCACCCAGCTTTTCAATTACCGAGCCCATATATTCCTGCGGCACATCACACGAAACCTCTTCCATAGGCTCCATAAGCACGCCGTCAATCTCTTTAAAGAGTACCTTGGGAGCACTTACCTGAAGCTCATACCCCTCTCTTCTCATTGTTTCAATAAGAATCGAAAGATGCATCTCGCCTCTGCCCATTACTCTGAACGCCTCGGTTGAATCGGAATCCTCTACCTTAAGCGAAACGTCCTTGAGAAGCTCTTTATAAAGTCTTGCTCTTAAATGTCTTGAGGTACAGAACTTTCCCTCTGTTCCCGCAAAGGGAGAGTCATTTACAGAAAAGGTCATTTCAAGGGTGGGCTCTGAAATTTTGCAAAAAGGAAGCGGCTCGGGAGTTGAAACATCGCAGAGTGTGTCGCCGATTGTAACATCCTCGATTCCCGAAACACATACAATCTCGCCTGCCTTTGCCTCATCAACATTAACCCTTTTAAGTCCGTCTATCGTGAGAAGGTTTACAACCTTTGCATTATAATTGGAATGAATGCCGTGATGATGGCACACAGTTACGTTCATGCCCTTCTTTATACTGCCTCGTTCTATTCTTCCGGTTGCGATTCGTCCGATGAAATTATCATAGTCGATATTGGACACAAGCATTTGTGCAGGACCTTCATCATCAACCTCGGGTCCCGGAATATGATTTATAATCTGATCAAACAGCGGAAGCAGGTTTTCTTCCTGAATATCGGGTGAAAGAGACGCCGTTCCGTTTCGTCCCGAGCAGAACACAACAGGGCTGTCAAGCTGATCGTCCGTTGCATCAAGAGCAATAAGAAGCTCAAGCACCTCATCAACAACCTCTAAAGGTCTGGCACCCGGTCTGTCAACTTTATTTACAACTATTATAACCTTATGACCAAGCTCAAGTGCCTTCTGGAGAACAAATCTTGTCTGAGGCATTGTTCCTTCAAAAGCATCTACAAGCAAAAGCACGCCGTCAACCATTTTTAAGATTCTCTCAACCTCACCGCCAAAGTCAGCGTGGCCGGGGGTATCAACGACATTAATCTTTATATCGTTATAGATAATCGATGTATTCTTGGCAAGAATCGTAATGCCTCTTTCTCTCTCAAGGTCATTACTGTCCATTACTCTGTCATCCACCACCTCATTCTGTCGGAAGGTGCCTGACTGCTTGAGCATTTCATCCACAAGAGTTGTTTTTCCGTGGTCAACGTGTGCAACTATTGCAACGTTTCTCAAATCATTTCTGATCATTAAAATATCCCCTAATATTTAATTTTCTAACCAATAAATTCTACCACAAAAAAGCGGCAAAATCTGCACATTCAGCATAATTTACCGCATTTTCGATTATTTTTAACAATATGTCTTATTTTTTATTCAAACAATTCCGTCGACAGATATCTATCCCCTGTGTCGGGAAGCAAAGCTACTATTATTTTTCCCTCAAACTCTTTCTTTTGTGCAAGAAGTGTCGCTGCATGAAGTGCCGCACCCGAGGATATTCCGACAAGCACGCCCTCTGTCTTGGCAAGGCATCTTGCTGCCTCATAAGCCTTATCATGGTGCACCGTCACTATCTCATCGCACACGCTTCTGTCAAAGTTATCGGGGCAAAAGCCTGCGCCTATTCCCTGTATTTTATGGGGGCCTGCTGTGCCCTTACTGAGATACGGACTATCCGACGGTTCAACTGCGATGATTTTCACATCGTCTTTTTTCTCTTTAAGGTATCTTCCAACACCCGAAACCGTTCCGCCTGTTCCCACCCCCGCAACAAACACATCCACCTTGCCATCGGTGTCCTCCCATATTTCGGGACCCGTAGAGAGATAGTGTGCCATGGGGTTTTCAGGATTTACAAACTGCCCCGCAATTATACTGCCGTCTATTTGTTCATTAAGCTCATTTGCCTTTGCAATTGCGCCGTTCATACCCAGCTTACCGTCGGTAAGAACAACCTTTGCACCGTATGCCGAGATAAGCTTTTGCCGTTCGATGCTCATTGTGTCGGGCATGGTGAGTATCACACTATACCCTTTTGAGGCTGCAATTGCCGCAAGTCCTATGCCTGTATTTCCGCTGGTAGGCTCAATAATTGTAGCACCTTTCTTGAGTATACCCTTTTCTTCTGCGCTTTCAATTATTCTTTTTGCCACTCTATCCTTTGCGCTTCCCGCAGGATTTGAGCCTTCAAGCTTTGCAAGAATACGGGCAAAGCTGCCATTTGCCTTTGAGTAATTATTCAGCTCCAAAAGAGGTGTATTACCGACAAGAGCCGAAACCGACTGATATACATTCATAAATATTCTCCGTATTAATCAAACAACTGGGCGAAATCAACAGGGTTACCCGCTCCATCGACAAACATTGCGTCGTCTTCCGTTTCGTTTTCTACCGCTTCATTCTCTGCAGCTTCATTTTCAGGAAGGATTCCATTCTGTTTTGCTTCAGCCTCGGCTATCGCCTTTGCTGCTTCCTCTGCTGCCTTTTTCGCGCCCTCCTTAATGCGTGCTTCTTCATCCTGCCGGATTTTATCTTCAAGAGTAATAAGGATAGGCATCGTCACATCATTTCCGTCTGCATCCTCAAGGTATCTTACCTCATAGTGTACAATTACCTTTTCCTTAATATGATAAAGAGGTGTCCAGTCGGCTATATCATTTGCCGTAAAATCAAGCTCCGAGAGAGTTTCTGTATCATACCCTTCAAGGCTCGAAACGTCTGTTATTCCGTTATTATTGAAATATCCGAACACGAGCGAGGGGTACGCTTTTACAAACGATACGTCATCAATTTTTATATCATAATACTCGAACACGTTTATTCCCGTAAAGCGGTCAAGGTCAGAAAAACTATCCTTTTCCTTACTATATACAAGAGGTGCTTTTTTAACCGTTTCCATAAGAATATCAGTCGAAAGGCTTGAATCATTCATGAGCTTTACATATGCATCCATATAGTCATCAAGGCCCACAAGAACGCTATACTTTGTCTCATCCTCCTCATCAATGCCTATGGCGAGATACTTTATAGACGTCAAATCCTGCTCGGTGAGCATATTTACATCCTTACCGAGAGCCGTTGCCACAGCATTAACAAGGTTTTCATTTTCAAATCCGAGAGGGATTTCTTTTTCTTCTTTTTCCTGTTCTTGTGCAACATTGTCCTTTGTTTTCTCCTCGGCATTATCATCACCGCATCCCGAAAGGGTGGTTACCAATACCGCCGCAATTGCAATTAATAAAAACAAATATTTCTTCATAAAGCCTTTTCTCCTTTGCAAATTGTACAAACATCTACTATCTTTTTTACATTATACTACTCTTTTTCAGCTTTGTCAAATCATAAAAAAAGAAAGCCTTTCGGCTCTCCTTATCTATTCTGCAAGCATTTCTTTTTCAAGAATTTGTCTTATTTCTTCTACTTTTCTATCAAAAGCAACACTGAGCTCCTCACACACCGTCTTTTCGGCAACAGACAAATAGTGGCTTTCTATCTGTCTCAGAGTTTTGCCCTGCTTTTCACACTCAATCTTCCGAAGCGTAATTTCCTTTAGCACAAGGAGGCTTGATTCAAAGCTGCAATCGGCAAGCATATTCTGATAATGTGCATTTATAAGTGCAGGCTGTCTTTGCTCAAAAGGTACAACCTCTGCCGTTTTGAGAACTTCAAGCTTTTTCTTTGCCTCTTTCCCGGTAAGGCATGGGCGAATATATGCTTCGGCATCAACAGGCACATAAATTGTTTCATTATTGGCAGAAAAAATACTACGCAGTTTATAATAAAGCTTTTCCTTTTCATTTACAAAAGCCGGCGTCTCAATTGCTTCTACCGTACACACGGCATTTGCCTTATAAACAACCTTATCGCCAATCGAATACATCCTTGTCACCTCATTTTATTCTATATTCAAATTATACCATTTTTGGATTTTAATTTCAAAGGCAATTTTACACAAAAATATCATTGATAAAACAACAAAAATTACAAACAATACAAACAATCACCACAAATTATCATTTTTATCTTTACTTTTCAATACTGATGTGATATTATATGCTTAGACACAAAGGAGGAATTTACCATGAATATACTTACTATCGGCAACAGCTTCTCTCAGGATGCAACGAGATATCTTCACCAGATTGCAAAGTCAGACGGCAAGCTGATAAATGTAACCAGCCTTGTTATAGGCGGCTGCTCACTTTACAAGCACTTTCAAAACATAAAAGGCGACCAAAAAGCATACGGTTTTGAATTTAACGGAGTAAGCACCGGTTTTCTTCTTTCCATCAGAGAGGCGCTCCTTTCACGGGAATGGGACGTTATCACCATTCAGCAGGTCAGCACTCTCAGCCCAAAGTACGAGTCTTTCCAGCCTTATCTCAACATTTGCGCCGACTACATAAGAGAATACTGCCCCAAGGCAAGGCTTTGTTTACATCAGGTATGGAGCTATGAAGACGGCGGCGATCAGCTCAAATACTGGACAAAGTACGAAACAAGCGAAGAAATGTTTGCCGACACCAAGGCAAGCTATGACAAGGCCTTTACCGACATCAACGCCGACGGTCTTATTCCCTCGGGAGAGCTTATGCTAAAACTTGCAAAGCAAGGCTTCAAGATTCACAGAGACGGTTTTCATGCATCGCTTGGTTTTGCAAGATATGCTCTCGCTTTATTATGGTACTCTTACCTTTCCGGCAGTGATGTAACAAACGTAAGCTTTAACGACTTTGACGAAGAAGTAACGCCGGAACAGATAGCAGCGGCAAAGAAGGCTGTTTCCGAGGTTCTTGCAAAATAAAAAACGTCTTTATTTATACAACGATTCATGCACCGACTTATGTCGGTGCTTTTTTATCGCTATGCAAAAACACGCACCCCGAAGGGTGCGTGCTTTGATTATTAACTTAAAACTCGTTTATGCTTCGGGGTTTTCTGCAGGCTTTTCAACTGCTTCAATTGTAGCATCAACGTAAGCTATCTGCTTATCATCGAGACCTACATAGCCGCCTTCCTTGGCTGCCTTTGCGATTTCGTAAACAGACTTCTTAACAGGCTTGCCATAGTAAACAACATCATCAATCTTTACAAAAGGACGAGCAACGATATGATATGTTGCATATTCAGGCTTGATGTTATAAACAACTGCTGTGAAGATAAGAGCTTCATCATTTGTGGAATCGAAGAAGTTAACCTTATCTACGCCTGCTTCGCGGGCATATCTTACAATTGTGTTACCTGTACCAATTGTAAGTGCATTTGTATTAACCTTACCTGCATTGGCAACAACCCAACCGTAATCTGTTGCATTAACATTTGTTTCAGCTGTCATGGAAGCCTTGAATCTGATACCGCTTCTGGGTGTGCCGTTTGCATCTGTATCATATTCGCCTCTTATGCTTACTGCATTTGTAAGTGTTGTGGGCTTTTCAGGAAGTGCTGAGTCATCGCCGTAGAAACGGATGTAGTCAATGTCAATTACAGCATCCTTGACGAATGCATCGGGAACATCGATTCTTATATATTCGAAATTATTAGTAACAAGATCGGGCTTAGTAGTAAAATCGAAGTAGTAAGAGAACCACTTACCTTCAAGAGCACCTGTTGTCCAGTTCTTCTGGCAAGGAATCGACCTGCTTTCGGCAAGACCTAAGCCTTCAACTCCTACGTAAAGCTTCATGGGTTCAAAAACCTGTGCCTTAACGGTCTGAACTCTATCTGTACCGTTTGCACCGCCGCCGGGAACAGTTACTGTAAAGTCTGATGTGGGGAATCCCGTTACTCTCATTCTTACAGCGATACCCTTAAGTGCGCCTGCAGGAAGAGGAGCGTCAATTCTAAGATTTGAGTCAATGATACCGTCGCATCCATCAGTGGTGATTGACTTCATGGAGAAATACTTAGTATTACCCTCTTCATAGGGGTTTCTTGAATAATTAAATACTTCGGAGGAATTTGCACCAGTACCGTAGGTAGCCCATGTAATTTCATCATAGGTTTCAACTACGTTATCAAATTCTGCGCCGTAACCTTCAAGAAGTGTACCGTATTCAGCCCATACTGCGTAATATGTTACATCATTTACGGGATTGAGAACGGTGCCTGCGGGAAGAGCTTCTCCACCTTCTGTGAGAGAAAGACCAACGAGCTTCTTGGAACCCCAGTCAATCATGTTTGCCATAGCCTCTTCAACCTTAATACCCGTCTTCATATTGAAAGTGATATCGGAAGCTTCTGTGTTTTCGCCTGCTGAAATTGTAGCATTGACTGAATCGGGCA
>JAZQIW010000051.1:0-4413 GCA_045541355.1 Eubacteriales bacterium
GGATGTGAAATAATGAAAATCGTTCAGGAAGCTAAAGTATATGATTTGTTCTGTAAGATAAAAGCATATCATCATTCAAAGGCGTACCAATTTCATTGGCATGAGAATTATGAAATATGTCAGGTGATGAATAAACCTTGTGCATTCAGAATTGATGGTGAGCTGATAGAGGCAAATCCGGGTGATATTGTTGCCATTAGCGAGCAAACTGTACATCAGTTTATTATTAAAGAGGAAGATACATTCATTAGAGTAATTCAGTTCAATTCAAATATACTTTTTGGTATTTCTGATAGGATACTTCCTTTGAAAACACATATCAGATGCTCTGAAATCGAAAGGAATAAAGAACTTAAAAATATACTTGATTCCCTTTTGAATCTTATGGAATCCGAAGAGAATACAGATTGCTCTGATAAGAATAACTATTATAAGGCAATAACCGCGGCACTGTATTTTTTGCTCCAGCAGAATTTTCCTCAAAACCAAAATAGCCGTTCTGGTAAAAGGACAAAGGATGATTTTTATAGAATTGTTGAATACATAAATGAGCATTATACAGAGAATATAACGGTTAATTCGATTTCATCATATTTTTACTTTTCGAGAGGAAAGCTTTCTTCTGTTTTTAAAAAATATGCAGGTGTTGGTGTAAATGAGTACGTGAATCAGCTTCGCATAAAGAATGCAAATAAGCTTTTGCTTCAGGGACACTCCAGTACAAGCGCCGCATTGTCCAGCGGCTTTGACAGTATCAGAACCTTTAATAATTGTTATAAAAGAATTATGGGTATGACACCGGGTGAATATGTAAATGGCCGCTGATGTCAGCGGCCGATATTGGTTATTTCATTGTTTTTCATGCTTTCGGATTCTGCAAGATTTATGCGCAGGGAACGGCAAACTTCATCGGGACAGCACCTTTCGGGACGGCTGTTGCTGCCAAGACATTGGCAGAAGTACCGTATCTCGTTCGCAATAAGATTGTCTGATTGCAGGTACTCGGGAAAGTCTGTGTCCGAATGAGGGCTTTTGACGATACCTTGGTCGGTGTAGAGCAAAAGCTCGGTGCCTACAAGACTAAGGACAGCCTTTTCAAAGGTAGCCTCATAACCCGGACAGAAGGGGTACGAGGAGGCTTTTTTCCATGAGGCGGTTGCTGATACAAGAAGATCTGTGCCATAGTCATAAAGCGTCGTACAGCAAAAGTGAGAGCCCTTGGTGTAGACTCTGTTTGGAGACCCGAGAAGAAACTGCACGATGTCTGTGTCGTGGATGTGGGCATCCCTTGTAACTCCGCCGGATTTTTCGATATCAAATAACCAATTGCCGGTGCTCCAGCCGGGTGTTGGACCGTTTCTGTGAAGCTCAAGAGAAATAAGTGAACCGTATGTCTTGTCGTCTATGCATCTTTTCAGAAATTCGTATTCTTTGGAAAACCTTACACAGTGTGCAACCATTAGTGTAAGATTCTTTTTTTCGGCACTTTCTGTAACCTTATGAGCCTCTTCAAGAGTCAAGGTGAACGGCTTTTCGCATAATACGTTTATTCCGTGATCAAGCGCACATAGAGCAATTTTGGAGTGAAGATGCGTCGGAACGCATATGCTTATGAAATCAAGCTTTTCTTTTTCGAACATTTCTTCATAATCACTGTAAAACTTGCAGCCGTATTTGTCAGCGGTTGCTTTTCCCAAAACGGCATCTACATTGCAGACAATAACTTCAGAGACAATGGCTTTTAGCGCTTCAAGGTGCTGAACACCTATATATCCCGTTCCTATAACGGCGGCGATAAAATTATATTTTGTCATTTTTCAAGCTCCCTGTCTTTTTTGTTGTCATAATTTTAGCACATTTTAAGTGTGCCGTACAAGAAAATAAAGATTAAAGACTGGCAAAAATGTTCAAATCTGCCATCAGCATAAACATATTTGCTTGAAGAAAAAGACGTATTTGTGTTATTATAACAATAGAATGATATATAATTTGATCGGAGGACTTTAGTATGAATTATGTTGATTTTTTCGGACATAAGGTTTCAAAGCTGATTGTCGGCGATAACCCATTTAACGGCCATTCTTACATAACCGAATTCGTTTCAAAACAGGAAATGATTGATTATCATACCGAGGATAAAATACTTGAGGCGATGCATGAAATGGAAGAATTTGGAGTAAATACAATGCTTCCTCTTGCAGACCCGTATATTATAAGAATACTTCAGCACTACCGCTCAAACGGCGGTAAAATGAATTTCATTTTCCAGACCTACTCTCCCATGATGTTGAGCCTTGAAACGGCAGCAGTCAGCATGAATATGATGATGAGCGTAGAGCCGATAGGCGTATACCTTTCGGGAACTTATACTGACCTTTGTCATGAAACAAATACCATGCCAAAGCTGTATGAGATGTTAAAGCATCTTAGAACCTTTGATGTAAAGCTGGGTCTCGGTACACACTATCCCGAAATTATAGAGCTGAGTGAAAAGGAAAATTGGGATATTGATTTCTATATGGCATGTATGTATAACTTAAGACGTGGAAGAGAAGGCGAGCAGAGCGGATTTATTACAGGTAAGAATAAGAGCCTTATAAGAAAAATTATCCCCTCGGATAGAGAAGTAATGCTTGATACACTCAAAAAGGTCGAAAAGCCTATTATCGCCTTCAAGATTTTTGCAGGCGGACAGATGCTTGTAGAAAGGGAAGAAGAGGATAGACGTGCACGTATAAAGGATGTGTATGAAACTGTTTTCAGCTCCCTCAAACCCAATGATTTTGCAGTTGCAGGTGTTTTCCAGAAGTACCATGACCAGATAAGAGAAAACGTTGAAGTGCTTAATGAGTGGTATGAAGGTAAGAATAATGCATAAGTAAAGCCTAAAAGCTGATAAAAAATTGAATTTGCCTTCCTTTTCATGAGTTTGGGAAGGCAAATGTTTTTTGTATGTCGTGTTGACTTGTCAAAGCTGTTGTGTTATAATCATGGCAGAAATGAGTTGGAGGTGTGTTTGTGAAAACACTTATTCTCGGCGATTTGTGCCCAAAGGAAAATAATTATGAGTACTTTAAAAAACAGGATTTGAATGCGCTTTTTACCGATACTTTGCCAATATTTGAGAATAAAGACCTGGTGTTTGCAAATCTTGAATGTGCAATCACGGAAAGCGAAAATGCAATTAAGAAGTTCGGCCCTAATTTAAAAGCCCCTCGCGAGACTGCACTTGTTGCAAAAAAGGTGGGAATTAACCTCCTTGGCTTTTCCAATAACCATATTTTCGATTTTGGAAAAGAGGGAATGGCAGACACCTTCAAGGCAGTAAATGACGCAGGACTCGATTATACGGGCTTTGGCGATAACTATGAGGATGCAAGAAAGAATTATTACCTTGAGAAGAACGGAGAAAGAATAGCTGTTGTTACTGTATGCGAGCATGAATATACATATGCTCTTGAAGATAGAATGGGCGCACGTGCCTTTGATGAATATGATACGCTTGACGATGTAAGAGAAGCAAAGGCAAACGCCGATAGAGTTATTGTGATTTATCATGGCGGTAAGGAGTTTTGTCAGTATCCGTCACCGCGTGTAAGAAAGCTTTTTCATGCGATGGCAAAGCACGGCGCAGATATCATAGTCGGTCAGCATAGCCACTGTATAACCTGCTATGAATATGTGCATGATTGCCATATACTCTACGGACAGGGAAATTTCCACTTCGTAATGCCTCATGAGCTTGATGTTTGGCACACAGCCCTTATGGTTGAATATGATACAAAAGCACATACCGTAAAGTTCACCCCGACACGTGATAACGGCGTTGGTATTGAGCTTGCAAAGGGTGAGGATAAGGAAAGAATCCTTAGAGAGTTTGAGGAAAGAAGCAAAAGCCTTGTTGACGGAACATGGAGAGAGGGCTGGCACAGCTTCTGTATGGAAAATAAAGTTTATCTCGATGTTATACGCAAAGCAGGCGACCCCGACCCCAATGAGCACGTAAACCTCATATTCGGTCACTACCTCGACTGCGAGGCGCATACCGATGTGTGGCGTGAATTTTACCCGACGTTTAACAGTACAAATGAGAGAGATTAACGAGAATAAATTTGTGAAAGAACAGCACCGGTGCTTCAAGCATCGGGGCTGCTTAATGTGAGAACCAAAGAAAAGACTTAAAACTCAGAAAATAAAGGAGCTAAAATCTTTTCTTTTTTGCTTACTTTTTTCTTTTCAGCAAAGAAAAAAGTAAGTTACATTGTAACAAATACAAATCTAAGAGCAAAGAGGACAGCGATTACAGCAACCATGATGTCCTTCTTCTGGAACTTGCCTGTGAATAACTTGATAAGTGTGTAGGAGATAGCACCGAGACCGATACCGTTGGAAATAGAGTAGGTCAAGGGCATC
>JAZQIW010000052.1:0-2524 GCA_045541355.1 Eubacteriales bacterium
ACTTTTCTCCGTGAACTCGGGTATAATTAAGAACCTTAATGTAGAAACAAGCTCTGCCGGTATTACAGGCTGTGCTGTGTATGTCGGTGTTCTTGCAGGTGACAATAAAGGCACAATTCAGAACTGTACTGTGTCCGGAAAAATTAACCTTAATTATGACGCGGGTGTTGATCTGTACATAGGAGGTGTTGCCGGTAACAATACTGGAAATATCGAAAAGTGCTATTCTTCTGTTTATGTTGCTTCAGATACGCCAAGCACCGATATCGGTTACAGAAATATCGGCGGTCTTGTCGGTAGAAATATGAATTACGGAAGTGTCAGCAAATGTTTTTATAACGGTTCTATGGATTTGTGCGGATATCGTTCTTCTTCTTCTTCTTATCCGAATTATTACACAGGCGGTCTTGTTGGCAGACAGTATTCTGCATTATCATCAACTGTTACTGCGGGTTCTGTAACAGACAGCGCTGCTATTGCAACCATAAAAAATAGTGACGGATATGGTTATTTCAGTAGGGTTTCCGGCTTGGTGGGTTTTGGTCATTCAAGCGGTACTGTTTCAAGGGGTTACGCAGTAGTAAGCGGCTCACGGCTTAACTACGGTTTGACATACTTTGGTAAAGTAACGGGTTCATTCTACGACAAAACAGTCTCCGGCAAAACCGACACAGATTACGGCACACCCAAATCCACAGCCGCAATGAAGATGTCACAGACCTACACCGGTGCAGGCTGGGATTTTGAAAACACTTGGGCAATTTCCGATGATATAAATGACGGCTATCCTTACCTCCAGTGGATGTATGAAACAACATATAAAGTAACATACGATGCCAACGGCGGTGAAGGCGCACCCGATGCTCAGAGAAAGTATGAGGATGCAGACCTTGTTCTTTCAGATTTAGTTCCCACTCGTGACGGTTATAAGTTCCTCGGCTGGGCGACTTCTTCCGATGCCAATACTGTTGAATATAGTGCAGGAGAAACATATTCCGAAAACGCAGAGCTTACACTCTATGCAGTTTGGGAAAAGGTTTACTATATTACTTATAACGCAAACGGAGGTATGGATGCACCCGAAACACAGGTTAAGGAAAAGAATGTAGATATTGCCCTTGCAGTATCAACTCCTGTGCTTGAAGGTTATAAGTTCCTCGGCTGGGCGGCACAAGCTGATGCAACAGAAGCAGAATACCTTCCCGGTGATACATATTCCCTCAACTCCGATATAGACCTTTATGCAGTATGGGAAAAGCTTTATGTTATTACCTATGATTTTACTGCTGTTTCCAAACAGTATAAAGAAGCGGATGTTGACGTAAATATAAGCAGTGTAATTCCTACAATGGAACTCAGAGAATTTCTCGGCTGGGCAACCTCACCCGACTCGGATGTTGTTGAATATGCCCCCGGTGACGTGTATTCGGAAAATGCAGACCTTAACCTTTATGCGGCATGGAAAAATCTGTATGTAGATATAAGTCTCGGTGAAAAGTCGGATGCTTCAAATGTCAGATATTATGAAATCAACGGCAATCAGTATAAGATAGTAGAAAACAGCGAAAATACTTTAAGAATAGTGCCCGAAAAGAATCTGGTGGTTGAGGTTGTTGAAAAACAGTCTGCTGCCTCTGTCACAACTGTAAAATCAGAGTATTATTATATTGACAGCAGCAATTATACCTCTAAGAAGCTCTCGCTTTCTTCCTTTGTTAATAGCAGCTCAAACACATCTGTAAGACTTATGGCTCCCATGGGTATACGCTTCAAGTCCTATATGCTTAATTTTGCAAAGTTTGAAACCGAGGAATATGTGATTGAGGAATACGGCTTTATCATGGGTATTAAGTCACAGCTTGATGCGGCAGGTGCACAGTTGAATTTTGACTTTGCAAAGTATGCCTCGGGCGTTGCTTTTGACAGAGCAAAGGGTATAGATAAGGTCTTTGACAGTACCGATGATGAGGTCTGTGTGTTCACGGGTGTTCTTAAGAATATCCCCGAAAGTCAGTATAAGACTGTCATTACCTCAAAGACATATACAAAGATAAATGTCGGCGGCGAAACCTTTGTTCTTTACGGCGAGCCTGTAAATGCAAGTATTTATGAGGTGGCAAAGTCCGCCCTTTCCTCCGATGCGTTGGATGACGAGGCAAGAGCAGAGCTTCAGAAGATAGTCACCTCTGTTGAAGGCGAACCGGATGATGAGGATGAAATGGATAATGAAATCGGCGTTGACGGCGACGATTTGTATAATTAACCGTTAAATACTCATTATAAATCCCCACTCCCGTGGGGATTTTCTTTTCAAAACATCTTGACAATAGCCCGAAGCTGTGTTAAAATAACAAGGTAAATTAAAAACTCTATGAATGGGGGCAATTGTAATGAAGAGAATTAAGACACTTGAAACAAGAAACCTTTGTGAATCCGCAAAGAACGGCGGCTGCGGCGAATGCCAGACATCCTGCCAGTCTGCTTGTAAGACAAGCTGCGGCATCGCAAACCAGAAGTGCGAAAA
>JAZQIW010000053.1:0-85783 GCA_045541355.1 Eubacteriales bacterium
TCTCAATAGCTTGAGTTGGCAAAATAAAAGAGCAGATATACAATCTGCTCAAGAAATAAAATAATCACTTCATAATATCGTTAAACAGCATCGGTAAAACATTGTTAGCATAGCTTGATAAAGAATACTCACCGCCGCAAATACACCAGTCATACATGAGTGCGCGCTCACACATGGCATAGAGCTTGACAATTTCTCCCGTGCTTGTATCGCTTTTTATCTCTCCCCTGTCCTGACCTTCTTCAACAATTTTGCGTATCAATTTATAATAATACCTGTTGTAGTCCAAGAGATTTTTTTCACCTTTTGTTATTAACTGCGTTGAAAGAAGACCCGATAACAAATTAATGTCAACCTTGTTCTCAATCATTTTGAATATTTCCTGATTCAAGTACATCAGCTTTTCAAAGCAGCTCTGCTCGGATATTAGGTTTGGTTCAAGCTCGCGGTATTTTTCATCAAACACATACGAAAGAGAGCTGAGAAGTGAATCCTTGGAACTGAAATAGTGATAAAACGAGCCTTTCGACGTGCCGGAGCGGGCAATTATTTCATCTACGGTTGTTTCCTCATAGCCCTGCTCATAAAACAAATTCCATGCAGCGTTTACTATTTTACTTTTTGTTGCATTGGTTTTCTTAGCCATTTGTGTCACCTCTGCTATTAATATAGCACACATCATAAAATAATGCAATATGCAGAAAAATCCGACAGCCAAAAAGGCGGTCGGATTTGGTATTCTACATGAATTATATGCTGAAATAAGCCGCGCTTTACGAATTAATACATTCCACCGGGAGCCGCAGGTGCCGCAGGTGCAACAGGCTCAGGCTTATCGGCAACAAGTGCTTCGGTTGTAAGAATCATGGATGCAACGGATGCAGCATTCTGAAGAGCACTTCTTGATACCTTTGTGGGGTCTACAATACCTGCGTCAACCATGTCAACATACTTGTCGTTTGCAGCATCGTAGCCAACGCCTGCCTTGCTTGTCTTAATCTTCTCTAAGATTACAGAGCCATCCATGCCTGCATTGGAAGCAATCTGACGAACAGGTGCTTCAAGTGCCTTGAGAACAATGGATACACCTGTCTTTTCGTCACCCTCAACCGTCTCAAGAAGCTTTGCAACAGCAGGAATAACATTTACAAAGCTTGTTCCGCCGCCGGGAACGATGCCTTCTTCAACTGCAGCCTTTGTTGCGTTGAGAGCATCTTCGATTCTAAGCTTCTTTTCCTTCATTTCGGTTTCTGTTGCTGCACCGACTTTGATAACAGCTACACCGCCTGAAAGCTTTGCAAGTCTTTCCTGAAGCTTTTCTCTGTCAAACTCGGAAGTTGTTGTTTCAATACCGGACTTAATCTGAGCAATTCTGCCCTTGATTGCATCGGGATCGCCTGCACCGCCGACAATAATTGTGTTTTCTTTATTAATCTTAACCTGTCTTGCACGACCGAGCTGTGCAATCTGAGTGTCCTTAAGCTCAAGTCCGAGGTCAGAAGAAATAACTTCGCCGCCTGTGAGAATAGCGATATCAGTAAGCATTTCCTTTCTTCTGTCGCCAAAACCGGGAGCCTTTACTGCAACGCAAGTAAATGTGCCGCGGAGCTTATTTACAATAAGTGTGCTGAGAGCTTCACCCTCGATATCTTCAGCGATAATAACAAGCTTTTTACCTTCCTGAAGAATCTTTTCAAGGAGAGGAAGAATGTCCTGAATATTGGAAATCTTCTTGTCTGTGATAAGAAGAACAGCATCGTCGATAACTGCTTCCATTTTATCTGTATCTGTTACCATGTAAGGAGAAAGGTAGCCTCTGTCAAACTGCATACCCTCAACAACTTCGCAGTATGTTTCAGCGGACTTTGATTCTTCAACAGTGATAACGCCGTCGCTTGTTACCTTTTCCATAGCATCAGCAATAAGCTTACCGATTACCTCATCAGCGGAAGATACAGCGCCTACTCTTGCAATATCCTGAGAGCCGTTTACCTTCTTTGAAATCTTTGTAAGCTCTTCAACTGCAACATCAACAGCCTTTGAAATTCCCTTACGGATAACCATGGGGTTAGCACCTGCCACCACGTTCTTCATACCCTCGTGTACAAAAGCCTGTGCAAGAAGAGTAGCTGTTGTTGTACCGTCACCTGCTGCATCGTTTGTCTTTGTTGCAACTTCTTTTAAGAGCTGTGCGCCCATGTTTTCCATAGCGTCTTCAAGCTCGATTTCCTTTGCAATTGTAACACCGTCGTTTGTGATAAGGGGTGCACCGTACTTCTTGTCAAGAACTACGTTTCTGCCCTTGGGACCGAGTGTGATTTTTACTGTATCGGCAACAGCATCAACGCCTCTTACAAGCGCGTTTCTTGCTTCAATACCGTATGCAAGTTCCTTTGCCATTATAAATTACCTCCTATATATGAGAATTAGTCTTCAACTACTGCAAGAATGTCAGACTGACGGACAACGTTGTATTCAACACCGTCAAGCTTTACTTCTGTTCCTGCATATTTGCTTGTGATAACCTTGTCGCCCTTCTTGACGGTCATAACAACTTCCTTACCGTCAACCATTCCGCCGGGACCTACTTCGATAACCTCGGCAATGCTGGGCTTTTCCTGTGCTGCGGCTGTAAGAATAATTCCGCTCTTTGTTGTTTCCTCTGCTTCGATTGTCTTAACGACAACTCTGTCAGCAAGTGGCTTAAGTTTCATAATTTATATCCTCCTTAGAGTTATTATTAACAATCCATGTTAGCACTCTAAAGACATGAGTGCTAAACACAAGAGATATTCTATACCCCTATTGACAAAAAATCAAGCATTTTTTGTCGGTTTTACATTATTTTAACAAATGTTTCACTTTGATGTCACCTTGCGATAATTGCATTTTCGACAAGATAGTAGTTATCTTCTTTTAAAGCTGCCAAGAGGTCATTATTATCTTTAATTTGTGACATAAATCTTACACCTGCCATACCGACTGTATTAAGGAGGTGGCAGTCAGAACCGGCAATCATATGAAGATTATACTTATTCGCCCACATACTTGCAAGATTGTCTATAAAATGGTCGTCATGACTACCGTTAAAGACCTCCATACCGTATAAATCCTTATGCGGAATAACCCTCATTTGTTCCCTGAAAGGATGAGCCTGATAAAAGACAAAACCGTCAGATTTTGATGCTTCGCTGAGTTTCGACAAAGACCAGCTCATCATATCGCCGTAGTCAATCAGCTGCTCATAAGTAACTCCGTATAAAAGGTAGTCATTGCCTGCTGTGGTGTCGAGTTTCAGCTCCTGACCGAAAAATACTTTTAATCCGATTTTATCTGCTTTTTCCTTTGCATCAAGGTAAACATCATATAAATGTTTGCAATAATCCGTATACGAAAGTCTGTAACTGCTTTCCATATACCATCTTGCAACGTGATTTGTAAGAACAAATCCGTCAAAGCCTTTTTCCTTATATGCTCTGACAAGTTCCCTATTGGTAATTTTTGCACAAGGGCTTCCCTCGGCAGAATGTACGTGTAAATCAAATAACATTTTAATCACCGATTATATTTTTATCTGTTTGTTACTGCTTGTTCAAATAAGTAATATTTATCTTCTCTGAGGGCTTTTAAAAGATCGCTCATGTCATGAATTTCAGACATAAAATTCACACCGCAACGCCCTGCTCCGTCTCTTGTATGACAGTCTGAGCCCGCTATTCTGTGCAGAGAGAATAACTCTGCCCATAGCTTTGCGACAGTATTTCTTTTATCTCCAACATTACAATGGGAACCGTTAGCAACCTCAACGCCAAAAAGAAGATGAGGTTCAACAATGGTTGCGTTTATTCTAAACGGGTGCGCCTGATAAATAAGAATGCCGTTTTTGTCGCATTCTTCCTTTAGTTTTTCAAGGCTCCATGTCATTATATCCTGATTTTCTCGCAAAAACTCGTTTTTAACGCCGTACATCAAATAGTCGCTGTGTCCTGTTCTGTCAAGCTTCAGTTCACAGCCGTAAAGCACGTTAAGACCAACTTTGTCCCCCTCGTCCCTTGCAATGTTATATGCTTCATAATTATACTTGCAATAATCATCAAACGAGAGCTTATGTATATATTCCATGTAGTATCTTGAAACATGGTCTGTAATGACGATGCCGTCAAAACCTTTTTCCTTGTATACATTCACCGTATCTCTTGCAGACAGTCTTCCGCAAGGACTACCTTCCGCCGTGTGAACGTGTAAATCGAATAGCAACAAAATCAATCCTTTTTCTTAAAATACTGATAGAAATTACACTTAATCATACCGTTATAGAGCTTCCTTACCTTATCTGCTCGGACACCATACAGCTTTTCAAACTCCTCTTCGGATGTGATAATGTAAATCTGCCAAGGTGCAAGTTTCGGAAAGTTTTTACCAAGCTTCTTGTACAACTCCCTTGCACCCTTTATAGTTTCAAGTCTTTCGCCGTAGGGCGGATTACATACAATAGTTGTTCTCACATCATCGCTTGCAATCTCTGTTGCATCCTTGACAAAGGTTTTAATATACTTTTCCATGCCTGCGCGCCTGATGTTTGCTCTTGCAATCTTTAAAACCTCAGGGTCAATATCAGATGCAAATGCGCAAAATTCCGTATCAGAATTGATTTTAGACTTTGCCTCTTCCCTTGCATCTGTCCAGATTTTCTTTGGAAGAAAAGCATACTTTTCCGCAGCAAAGCTTCTGTTTAAACCGGGGGCGGTATTTGTCATAATAAGAGCCGCTTCAATGGGAATGGTTCCCGAGCCGCAGAATGGGTCCCATAGACGAACATTTTCGCGTGGTCTTGAGAGCTTTACAAGAGCTGCAGCCAATGTTTCACGAATGGGCGCACCGCCTGCCTGAGTACGGTAGCCTCTCTTGTGAAGCGCAGTACCGCTTGTATCAAGCATTATTGACACCTTATCATTGAGTATAAAGAACTCTATCTGATAGGTTACGCCCGTTTCTTCAAACCAATCAATACCGTATTTTTCGGAAAGCCTCTGAACAACGGCTTTCTTTATAATACTCTGACAGTCGGGTATCGAAAACAGCTTTGATTTTATCGAATGTCCCTTAACGGGAAAAGCATCATCCTTGCCGACAATCATTTCCCAAGGGATACGCTTTACATTATCAAAAAGCTCGGTAAAGGTCTCTGCTTTAAACGAAGCAAGCTCAATAAAGAGACGTTCAGCGCATCTGAAATTAATGTTACAGCGTGCCACGGCATCGGCACTTCCCTTAAAATACACTCTGCCGTCAATTGTATCAATTCTTTTATAGCCAAGCTCGTCAATTTCTTCCCCGACAAGTCTCTCGAGACCGAAAAGACAAGTGGCAACATAGTTAAATTCTGACAAATCTATCACCTTTTACAAAAGGGATTGCGCAAAGATTTCGCAACCCCGTAAGATTCTTTATTTTTTACTGTCTAAAAATAAGCTTTCATATTCCTTATTTGCATTAAGAAGCTTATTTTTAATAAATCCGCCGATAAGTACTGCCAATGCACATATAACATAAACAATTACAAAAGCAAAGGAAATTGCAAGAATAGAAAAAGCAGGGTTTTGTTTTTCGGCAACATATGCTGAAAATCCGTCTGTGCAGAACACACAAATAAGAGCCGAAGCAAAGGTAAGCACAAACTGAAGCGCTCTCTTGATAACAATGTTATTCTTTATAAAATCCGAAATGCCGAATGAAACAGCATAAAGAAAAGCAAAAAGCAAAAAAGCTCTTAGCTGACTTACCCACAAGACTTTACCAAGCTCATCAAAGCCTAAAAGCGTTCCTGCTGCTGTTATAAATATTGTTATTAAAGCAAAACAGGAAAGAGTTCTTGAAACTATTTTTTTTGCAAAACAAAATATATTATACATTTTCATACAATTACCACCTTTTACAATATGATATCACAACTTACAGCATTATGCAAAACAAATCGCCTAAATTTTGATTAACATTCTGTAAACAGTTTGCGCGTTATTGATTTTTGATTGAAATTACGTTTTAAATAATATATAATTATACAGAATGAAGGTGATTAATTGAAATCTGAAATTAAGAAAATCTCTCTTTCATCCCTGCTCTCGGCACTTATTACTGTTCTGATAATGCTCGGTTACTTTATAGAGATGCTTGATTTTACCGTTGCGGCAGTTTGTTCGCTTATCATATATGTATCGGACATTGAAATCAGAGGCAAATATCCCTTTCTTGTCTACATAACCTCCTGCTTACTTACCCTGATTTTTATACCTCTTTCATCAGCATCGCTGTATTTTATTGCATTCTTTGGCTACTATCCAATCATAAAAAAGAGAATTGGCATAAAGAAAAAAAAGCTGCGTAAATTGATTTGTGCTGCATTGTTCAACATATCAATGCTTATAACAATGCTTGTTTTCAAGGCGGTATTTGCACTTCAGAACGAGCCTGCAATAATGTATGTATTGCTTCTTATAACTCTTAACATTTTCTTTTTCTGCTTTGACTATCTTCTTGATGTTTTTATATTCATTTATATTAAAAAAATCAGACCTAAAATTAAGCCTGTTCTTTAGGAGGAATTATGAACTTTAAATACGCAATTTTTGACCTTGACGGAACACTTCTTGACACCCAAAAGCACTGGGAGCGTGTTGAACGGGTTGTTATCGGAAAACGATTCGGTGTCGATATGTTCTATGACGATAAGGGCAACTATATCCGGTATGACGGCTTAAAGGCGATGTTTGAGTTTGCCGCCGAGAAAACAGGAAAATCAGTAAGTCTTGACGACATTCTTGATGAGCTCTACAAAGAAATGACCGAAATATATAACCATGCTGACATTGAAACTATGCCGATGGCACTTGAATTTCTAAAAGCACTAAAAGCGGAAGGAATTAAAACCGCAGTTGCTACTGCAACAAACATTTCGGTTTGCAAGCCGGCGCTTGAACGCATGGGACTGCTTCCATATCTTGACGTGCTTGTCTGCACAGATGATGTAGGAAAGAATAAATACCATCCCGATGTTTTTGACAGAGCAATGGAGCTAATTGGCGGCAACAAAACAGAAACCATGGTGTTTGAAGACTCTCTGTATGCTGCAAACACATTAAAGGCGAACGGTTTCAGGTATATAATTATTGAAGAAGAAGGCAGCCTTTGCTGTGCGGCAAAGCTTAAAGACGGGTGCGAAAAATATATCAGGAGCTATGAGGAATTATTATGACTGAAACAATAACAAGCGTTGTAAGATTTTTACTTGAAAATGACAATTTTGGCATCGGTATTCATGCAAATCCCGACGGCGACTGCTTTGGCTCGGCTTGCGGTCTTGCCGGTGCGCTGAAAAAGCTTGGCAAGAATGCTCTTATCCTTTCCCCCGGCATTCTTCCCAAAAGACTACTGTTTCTCAATTATTCCGAGATTGAAGTTATCGAGGGCTTAGAGGGTTACGATAAAATCAAGAACCAAATAAAAACATATATAACAGTTGATGTTGCATCAAACCATCTTTTGGGTGAGCTCTCGGAGGTGTTTGAGAAGAAAAATAAATTCGCTATTGACCATCACGAAAAAAACACCATCATATCCGACCGATTATATCTGGAAAGCACAGCTTCGGCGGCAGGAGAGATTGTTTATAAAATCATCTGCGAGCTTGAAGAATGGACAAATGAGAGCGTCTGGGACAAGAACATTGCAAGCTCCGTGTTTGGCGCAATAAGCTCTGATACCGGCTGCTTCAAATACGGAAACACATCGTCTGAAACCCACAGAATCGCTGCAAAACTTATTGAAAAAAGCGCTGACAGCCGCGACATAAACTACCGTTTATTTGACCTGAAATCAGCCGTACAGATTGCCGTTGAAGGTCTCGCCTACAAGAGCATTGAATACTATGAAAACGGTAAAATTTCATTCATCTATTTATCTAATGAAATGCTTGAGTCGATTGGTGCCTCTGTAAGCGATACTGAGACGGTCAGCCAGCTTGGCAGAGGAATTGAGGGCGTACAGATTGCAGCGTTTATGAGAGATAATGCAGACGGCGAATTCAAGGTTTCCGTAAGATGCAACAATAATGCCGATTTATCAATCCTTTGCTCCTCATTAGGTATTGGCGGCGGACATAAGAAGGCTGCCGGATGCACAATAGTATGCGACAATCCGAAAACGGCAAAAGAACTCTTTTTAGAAAAAGCTAAAGCATATCTCGAATAAAAAAAGCGCAGGATAGTCCCCTGCGCTAATCTTTTTTAGTGTTCAATTAAACAACAATCTTACCAGAGGAACCATTCGAAAACAGCACTTTATAATACGGCGCTTCCACACTCTTCGATTAGAGCCTCTGTTTCTGTTATACTCCATTTTATAATACTTAATATGCTTGACATTGGGTATAAAAATTTCCGGAATATAAAACAGAAAAAACCACAAAAGCAATACGGGAATTCCTATAATAAGTGCCAACATTTTAAGTTCGCCCAAGGCATCCATACTTACACTTCCGTTCAAACACTGTATTTATTTTTCAAATTCATAGTATCACATATTATATAGACTGTCAACATTTTTTTCTTTGTTTTCATCAAACACAAAACATTGACAAATTACCTGCATAAATACAAACTATGACTTTGTACCTCTGGAAAGCTTAATTCCCTGCAGAATATTTGTGTCAAACGAGAAATTAAGTTCATTCTGTTCTCTCTCACGCTTGAAAGCAAGCTTTACAAGCTCATCGAGAAGCTCAGCAAAGCTCTTACCGCTTGCTTCCCAAAGATAGAAGGAAAGTGAACCGGGAATTGTGTTGAGTTCATTGACATAAAGCTCCTCGGTAACTGTATTATATAGAAAATCAACCCTTGTTACACCCGAACAGCCAAGTCCCTGAAATGCCGCTTTTGCATAATATCGAACCTTTTCTTCAAGCTCTTTTGAAATCTCAGCAGGAAGCTTTCTTTTAAGATCAGCCATACCGCTGCTGCCTTTACTGCCGCAGGACTTTGCGCCGAGCTTCGAATCCTTACTTCCGCCGCTTAAATACTTATCAGAATAGCTGAGTATTTCATCGCTGCCGACAGGCTCTTCACAGACGGAGGTTTCTGCATCATATATATCTCCGAGAACTGCACAGTTAATCTCCTTGAGATTCTCAACTGCGTTTTCAATCAGCACAATGTTTGCAAATCCAAATGCATAGTCAAGCGCCCTCTCAAGGTCCTCCCTGTGCTTTGCCTTTTTTATACCGACACTTGAGCCGAGATTTACGGGCTTTACGATTACAGGATACTTTGTCTTTCCTTCAATAAGGTCAAGAACCTTGTCAGAATCAACAGAAAACTGCTTTGAATTTACCGTAATACAGTCAAGAACGGGAATTCCTTTAGCTTTCATAATAAGCTTACTTGCTTCTTTGTCCATACAAACAGCACTTGCAAACACATCACATCCTGCATAAGGAATGCCGATGGCATGAAGAAAACCCTGAAGTGTACCGTCTTCAACGTTTGTTCCGTGAACTACGGGAAAGGCGACCTCGATTGTATCAATGATATTATTTCCAAACTTTTTGGCGGGATATCTGACAAGACTGAAGGAATTGCCGTCTTTAATCAGGTTTACTCTTACACCGGTTTCAAGCAATTTCTTAATGTCCTTATAGGCATCAATTTCACCGATAGAGCCGCCTGTATACATTTCGCCGTTCTTAGTAATATAAATGGGTACAGGCTCATACTTTTCTGTATCAAAAGCATAAACAGCCTGGAGTCCCGATATAACGGAAACTTCGTGTTCAACGCTCTTGCCGCCAAAAAATACGCCAACCTTAATTCTGTCTGACATATGTACTACTCCCTTTTGTTAGTTGTTGCTGTTGACCGATTTACATAAGATTAATAATTATCCGGAAGGTCGTTTTCAAGAAGCACAAACTTCTTTTTATCCGACTGTAATAATCTTGAATATTCGACGGCATCCTCGACTCTGTCGAAGCGAAGAAGCTTTTCTTTATCAAAATCTGTTGAACTTGCTCCGTCAAAGACGTCATCTGCAATTCTTCCGCCGACAAGAAAAATATAATCGCATACCTTTGTGCAGTTAATTCCGAATTCCCTGTTTAACTCAGACTGCTTTTCGCCAAGCTCAATCATACCCGGCGTCACAATGATTTTTGTTCCGTCAAAGGAGCCGAGCACTTCAAGCGCCGCTTTTGTTCCGCTTGGATTTGCATTAAACGCATCGTCAATAATGGTAATATTTCCTCCATCAATCATCTGCAATCTGTGCGGAACGCTTTCAAGTCGCTTTACGGCAAGCACAATATCTGAAAGCTCAACTCCCAAATCTATGGCGATTGCAATACATCCCGCAAGATTCTGAACATTATGTGTGCCGAGCAGCTTTGTTGAAAAATGGGTTGTTTCTCCTTTATATGTAATATCAAAATCCGTTCCTTTTTCGGAAAGCGATATGTTGTTTGCACGACAAGTGCATGAGCTATGCACACATCCGTAAGAAACCACATTCTTACTGCTGTTTACACTTCTTATAAGCTCGCTGTCATAATTCAAATAAATTTTGCCGTCCGAAGGAATTGCATCATTAAGCTCAAACTTCGTCTTTACAACATTTTCAATGTTTTTAAAGCTCTCAAGGTGCTGAGGACCTACCGATGTAATAATTCCAATTTGCGGATGTACTATATCGCAGAGCTCTTTAATATCCCCGACATTCTTTGCTCCCATTTCACAAACAAATATTTCATGTGAGTTTTTAAGATGCTCCCTTACTGTTCTTACAACGCCCATCGGAGTATTATAGCTTGCAGGAGTCATGAGAACATTATACTTTGTTGACAGAAGCTTTGTGAGAAAATACTTACAGCTTGTTTTGCCGTAGCTGCCCGTAATTCCGATTACAGTCAGTTTTTTACGTGAAGCGAGTATTCTTTTTGCATCCTTGATAAAGCCATTTTTTATTCCCCTCTCGACAGGCGAATTTATAATATCGGAAAGAAGCACCAGGAAGTTTACAAGAACAAGACCAAGTGCCGAAACAAAATGGCAATACTCAACAAGATTAGACAAAGCAACAAGAGCCGAATATATGACAATCAATGTTAATAGAAGTCTTTTAATTCTTGCCGTATAAACAAGCGGCTTTTTTGCGGCACGAGGTAAAAACATGAGAATTGAAAGAATGTTAAATATGACAGCTATTGTCTTTGTTATATCATTTGCAAAAATCATAAGAACAAAGGCAACAAATGCAAATGTCATTTTTGCAGAGATTGAGCCAAGTATATCATTATGCCAACGCATATGCCCGTCACGATGATAACCGTTAAGCTGAAACATATGTACAAAGTATATTGCGGCAAAGGCAAACGCTGCGGCCGCACTTAAATGATATAAAATTGTTATAATCATACAAGTCTCCGTTTATTTTATATTAAAAAAGGATTTAAGAACATTTGATGTGAGAACAGGCGCTTCGGCAAAGGAAAAATGTCCTGCTCCGGGCACTGTCACAAGGCCGCAATCGGAAATTCCTTTTTCAAGCACCTTTGCACAGGAAATGGGCGTATCCGTATCATTTTCACCCCAAATAAGAAGCGTTGAGTTTTTAATAAGTGAAAGCTTTTCCGTATAGTCACATGTAAGAACCTTCACCATACTCTGACGCATAATATCAGAGGCGGCGGCATAATCAGCCGATCCAAATTTCGTTTTAAGCTTGCCGAGTGCATCCGGAAACGCTCTTTTAACGGGAGGCAAGGTTACTATGCCTTTAAGAATTTTGTAGGTTTTAATTCGGATTCTTTTTGACAGCTTCTTTCTTACGGGAATACCCGCAGAGTCTATAAGAACAATTTTACCTATATCAAAGCCATAGGAATTGCTGCATGCAAGTTCAAGCGCTGTTCTTCCTCCATGGGAGTGTCCAATTAAATGTACTTTTGTGATGCCCAATTCCTTAAGGAGAGCTGCACAAAACGCGGCATAATCCGATATATCATAAGCAAAAGAGGGTTCGGATGTTTTTCCGAAACCGGGAAGATCCGGCGCAATAACCCTGTAATCGGAAATAAGCGGATTAATAACAGTTCTGTATATATCAGCTCTTGCTCCCCAGCCGTGGAGTAAGAGTATCGCTTCACCGCTTCCTTCGTCTATTAAATTTACATCAAGTATATCGCATTTATATTCTATTCTCAAGCCTGTTTCCTCACTATAATTACTATATTATATTATTATATGTCTATTTCGAGTCTTTGTCAATAAGACAAGCAAAACTTTATAAATTCATATAATTAACATTAAATTAAGAGAATAATCATATTAAAATTGTATAATTGAATTTAAAGATAAATGCAATTCCAAGGAAGGAAAACAAAAACCATGAAATACGAAACCATTCTCTTTGACCTTGACGGAACACTTACAGACCCCGCGCTCGGAATAACAAGCGGCGTTGCATATGCGCTTGACGCCTTTGGCAACAAATACGAATCGCTAAAGTCTCTGGAGGAATTTATTGGTCCTCCCCTCAGAGAACACTTTATGGAATATTGCTCAGTAAGCCGTGAAACAGCAGAGGAATATGTTAAAAAGTACCGAGAATATTACTCGGTAACGGGACTTTATGAAAACAAGGTGTATCCGGGCATTGAAAATATGCTGAAAGCCTTAAAAAACAATGGTAAGAAAGTAGTACTTGCGACGTCGAAGCCGGAAAAATTTGCAAAAATTATTCTTGACCATTTTAAGCTTTCGGAATACTTTGATTTTATAGCAGGCGCTCTTATGAGTAACACACGTACAAAAAAGGACGAGGTCATTGCCTACGCCCTTGAAAACATCGGTGGTGTGGATATAGAAAGTACAATTATGGTTGGTGACAGAATGCACGACGTTGAGGGGGCTGCCAAATTCGGAATCAGCACAATCGGCGTTACATACGGTTACGGCTCACAAAAGGAGCTTACAGACAGCGGTGCTGCATATGTAGTCGATACCGTCGAACAGCTTACCGAATTATTACTCAAATAACTTACATTCTCACAATTGTATAATAATGACCGGTAAAATTAAGAAACTTATTCAAGATATCATCCGTCTTAAGCTTTAGACTTGTTGTATTAACGCAAGGATGACAACCGTAGAATTCATTTTCAAGAACACGCTCGTCAAATACAAGCTGCACGTTTCTGTCTTTATCATTGACAAGTCCCAAAATGCTTGCAGACCCCGGTTTAACACCAAGAAACTGCTTAAGATTTTCTTCGGGTGCAAAAGAAAAACGTGCCGTGCCAAGCTGCTTTGAAAGTACGTTTGATTTAAAAGGAACACTTGCAGGCATTACGAGAAGATAAAACTTTGTTTTCTGAGCATTGCACAGCAATAAATTCTTTAAATGCATTATTTCCAAAAGCTCATAGACGTTCTCAGTGCCCTCATCCTCGGGCATTCTGTCTACCCTTTCAAACGGTATTTTGAGCTCTTCAAGAACATCATAAATTCTCTCTTCCTCGACGCATCTTTTTTCTTCGGGTCTTGTCGAAAATATCTGTCTGTTTCCCAAAATTCTTCACTCATCCTTATTCATATTTCCATAATAATATATCATAGTTTTTTACATAATTCTACTGATATTCGTAAACGTTCTGTGTTATTTGATATTATTATTTGTTTTTTTACTTTTTTTGTCAAAAAACTATTGAAAGAAATTCTATTTAATGATATAATTAATTAATTTTACAGAAAATCAATATATTGTCAAATCTTTAACGAAAGGATGATATGATGTTAAAGACTTTTTTGGGCGGCCTGCATATGCCGGACAATAAAAACACAAAGAATATACCAATTAAGGTTTTTCCAGCTCCTGCTAAGGTTGCAATACCCATGCAGCAGCATATCGGTGCCCCCGCCCAGCCTCTTGTTGCAAAGGGTGACTATGTAAAAAAAGGTCAGCTTATAGGTAATTTTGAAAGCGGTCTTTCCTGCCCCATTCATGCATCAATTTCAGGTACCGTTTCAGATATTGAAATGCGCAACTCTTATACAGGTCAAGGCAAAACAGCGCACATAATCATTGAAAACGATTTTACAGATACGGTCAGCGAGGATATTGAGCCTTTTAACGGCGATATCTTCAAAGCATCGGCTGAAGAGATTATTGAAATTGTAAGAAAAGCAGGCGTTTGCGGTCTCGGCGGTGCATCCTTCCCCACTTATGCAAAGATTCAGTCGGCTATCGGCAAGGCAAAGGAAATCATAATAAACTGTGCGGAATGTGAGCCGTATATCACAGAAAACCACAGACTTATGCTTGAAGAGCCCGAAAGAATTATCGGCGGTGCGCGTATTCTTATGCGTGCAACGGGTGCCGAGCACATGACAATTGCAATAGAAAACAACAAAATGGATGCCGTTGCTGTCATGAAAGAAAAGATATCAGGCTATGACAACATCAGCGTGCAGGTGCTTAAAACAAAGTATCCTCAGGGCGATGAAAGACAGCTGATGTATGTCATCAAAGGCGTTCAGATGCCTGCAGGAAAGCTTCCCGCAGATGTTGGATGTGTAATATTCAATGCCGAAACCACAACTGCCGTGTACAATGCAGTATACACAGGCATGCCGCTGATAGATACTGTTGTAACCGTTGACGGCGATGCAGTAGAAACCCCGTCAAATTACAGAATTCCCGTCGGTACTTCCATTAAGGATGTCCTTGAGGTGTGCGGCGGCACAAAGGAAAGCCTTGCAAAGATTGTAAACGGCGGTCCCATGATGGGTGCAGCTCAGTGGGATATGGGTGCTGTTATAATGAAGAACACCTCGGCAATCCTTGCTTTGTCCGATAAAACACAGGACAACAGAGAGGGCGACTGTATCCACTGCGGAAAATGTGTCGGTGTCTGTCCAATGCACCTCATGCCCAACTATTTGAGTGCCTTCTCTAAGCTTTCCGACAAGCAGATGGCAGAAGAATTCGGTATTCTTTCATGTGTCGAATGCGGATGTTGTACATACATTTGCCCCGGAAATGTTCCGATTGTCCAATATATCAGAACTACAAAGGCAGAAATCTTAGCAGAAAAAAGAAAAAAAGCAGCCAAAGAAAGTGAGGCAAAGTCAAAATAATGAACAATCAGACTACTAACAAATTCTTAACAATGACAGCCTCCCCCCATATCAAGAGTCCAATCAAAACACGCAACATAATGGGAGACGTTATTCTTGCTCTAATGCCTGCTCTCGTATGGAGTATATACATCTTCGGCTTCAGAGCATTGACGGTGACACTTGTCAGTGTAATTTCATGTGTTGCATTCGAATATCTGTACAGGAAGCTTATGAAAAAAAGCAACACCGTCGGTGATTTATCGGCAGTTGTTACGGGCATACTCCTTGCATATTCTCTTCCTGTATCGGTTCCCCTGTGGCTCCCCGCAGTCGGCGGCTTCTTTGCAATAGTTATTGTAAAGCAGCTTTACGGCGGAATTGGAAAAAACATAGTAAACCCCGCGCTTGCGGCCCGTGTTTTTCTTTTCATTGCCTATCCGTCTGAGCTTACAACCTTTACAGTACCCGGTGCAAAGCTCTCACCCTTCAAGATTAGCGTTGCAGCGGAAATTACACCTGATATAACCGCAGGAGCAACACCGCTTGTAAATCTGAAAAACGGTGTTATGACAGGAACCGATTCCGTTTCCGTACTTATCGGAAATATGCCCGGTACCATAGGCGAAATATCTGCAACACTTCTTATTCTTACAGGCGTCTATCTTATCATTCGAAAGGTAATCACCTGGCACATTCCCGTAACATTTATTGCGACTGTTGCTGCCCTATCCTTTATCTTCCCCGTCGGTGAATTCAGCCGCGTTGATTTTATGCTTTACGAGCTTTTATCCGGCGGTCTCATGCTCGGTGCCTTCTTTATGGCAACCGACTATGTTACAAGTCCTGTTACAAAAAAAGGACGAATCATATTCGGCATAGGATGCGGTCTTTTAACAATGTTTATAAGATATTTCGGCGGATATCCCGAGGGTGTTTCTTTTGCAATACTTATTATGAATCTCTTTGTGTGGTATCTTGATAAGGGTACCAAGCCCGTAAGCTTCGGAGGTGCTAAGAAATAATGAAACAGAATAATGTAAAATATATAGTTTCTATTTCCTTGAAGCTTCTTGTGATATGCTCAATAGTTGCAGCCATAGTTGCCTTTGTAAACGACATAACAAAGGAAAGAATTGCACTTAACGAAATGATGACAACGGCACAAGCTCTGACGGGAATCTATTCTTCAGACTTTGACGGTCATGCATTTGTTGTTGAAAATGAAGAGTATGTTGTTAAGGACAATGACGGAAATACGGTTGCAAAATGCTTACAGGTTGACAGCAAATATATAACTGTTGATGACGTAACGGCAGTTTATGTGCTTAACGATGCGGACAATAATGCTCTTGGCTACTGTGTATCTATTCAGCCGATGGGCTTTAAAGACGTAATCAAGATGCTTGTTGCGGTAACACCGGATCTTAAAATCAAGGGTGTTGAGATTGTTTCCATGTCAGAAACAAGCGGTATCGGAACAAAGGCAAAAGAACCTGCTTTCCTTGAAAAGTTTATGGGACTCGGTGCTGAACAGGCACGGGAGGTAGATATAATTTCAGGTGCTACAAAAACAACAAAGCCTGTTATATCTGCTGTTGCAGCAAGTATTGACCAGGTTGCAAAATATATCTCTACTTCGGGAGGTGCGAACTGATGAATGATAATAAGTTTTCTGTAAAACAGCATTTTTTCAGCAGTCTCTTTGATCAAAACCCCATTCTTGTTCAGCTTCTCGGAACCTGCCCCACCCTTGCCACCTCAACATCGCTTGTCAATGGCTTTGGAATGGGAATTTCGGCTACGGCTGTACTTATCCTCTCAAACCTTCTCATATCTCTTCTCAGAAAGTTTATCCCCAAGCAAGTAAGAATTGCGGCATACATAG
Source organism: Eubacteriales bacterium (assembly GCA_045541355.1). Classification (GTDB taxonomy): domain Bacteria; phylum Bacillota; class Clostridia; order Oscillospirales; family CAG-382; genus UMGS1387. Next base: position 17,050 of record JAZQIW010000053.1, read on the forward strand.
TTATTATCTCGGGCTTTGTAACAGCCGTTGAGCTTCTTATCAAGGCATTTGTACCAAGCCTTGACAAATCTCTCGGTCTGTTTATACCCTTGATTGTTGTTAACTGTATTATTCTTGCAAGAGCTGAGGCATTTGCATCGAAAAATAATCCTGTTGCTTCTATGCTCGACGGTTTATTCATGGGCATAGGCTTCACATTTGCTCTCAGCATTCTCGGTTTTGTAAGAGAGCTTCTCGGCTCAGGAACGGTGCTTGGATTTGCAATTCCGGGCTTTAAACCCATCCTTTTCTTCGTGCTTCCTGCCGGTGCTTTCCTTACTCTCGGTTGTCTTATTGCAGCGGTCAACTGGATTCTCACCTTATCAAAAGACAGAAAGGGAGGTAAAAAGTAATGTCATTAAGTGCAATATTTGCCATATTGATTTCATCAATTCTTATAGAAAACTATGTTTTCTCGCGTTTTCTTGGAATTTGCCCCTTCCTTGGTCTTTCCGAAAAGCCATCAACTGCCTTTGGCATGGGATGTGCCGTTACTTTTGTAATGACACTTTCATCGGCAATAACATGGCTTTTATACACATTTATTCTTGTTCCGTTTGAGCTTGAATATTTAAAGACAATTGCTTTTATTCTTATCATAGCATCTCTTGTTCAGCTTATAGAGATGTTTCTGAGAAAATCGGTTCCTTCTCTTTATTCGGCACTCGGTATATATCTACCGCTTATCACAACCAACTGTGCTATTCTCGGTGCCGCACTTCTCTGCATACAAAACAACTACAACCTTCTTGAATCTGTTATATTCAGCTTTGGTTCTGCTGTTGGCTGGACAATGGCAATCGTTATTTTTGCCGGTGTACGAGCAAGAGTTGTTTTTGCAGATACTCCAAAGTGCTTTAAGGGAACACCTATTGCTCTGGTAACAGCTTGCCTTATTGCCATGGCTTTTGCTGGTTTCCAGGGTGTAAAACTCCCCTTTTAATCCTTTGATACCAAAGAAAGGACCTATATTATGAACGATACTCTTATAGCTATTCTTTATGCTCTTTTATGCTTTGCCGTTATCAGCGGCATTCTCGGTTTAATTCTTGCTTATGCCAGCAAAGTTTTTGCCGTAGAAGTAGATGAAAGAGTAGAAAAAATCACCGATATTCTTCCCGGTGCAAACTGCGGCGGATGTGGTTATACAGGCTGCGCTGCCCTTGCAGAAGCAATTATTAAAGGTGATGCGCCTGCCAATGCCTGCAGCTCAGTTTCAATAGAGGTATGCAATAAAATTGCTGTAATTGCAGGTCTTTCACCCGTGGAATCTCATGTAAGATACAGGGCACAGGTTATGTGTTCGGGTACTCACGAGCTTGCTGTAAAAAAATATGTTTATGAAGGTATTCACGACTGTGTTAGTGCAAACAAGCTTTCAGGCGGTGACAAGCTTTGCCCTAACGGATGTATTGGTCTTGGCACCTGTGCTGCAGCTTGTAAGTTCGATGCAATACATATTATCAACGGCGTTGCGGCTGTTGACTACGAGAAGTGTGTAGCATGCGGCGTTTGTGTTGCTTCGTGTCCCAAATCAATAATCAAGCTTATACCTTATGATGCAAAGCATTGGGTTGGATGTTCCTCTGCCGACAAGGGCGCGGTAACAAAGTCCTACTGTAATGTCGGATGCATCGGATGTAAGATATGTGAAAAAGCATGCCCCAACGGTGCAATTAAGGTTGAAAACTCCGTAGCATCAATAAATTATGAGCTATGTGACGGATGCGGTCTTTGTGAAAGCAAGTGTCCGAGAAAAATCATCTGGTCTGCCCGTTCTCAGGAAGAGGAAGGCATCATCCGCTTTAAACAGGATTTATCTTCAACATCTGCTGAATAAAAGTAAATGCCCCGCAGAAAATCTGCGGGGCATAAATATTGCCTGAATTATATCATTTTTTCAATTTTTGAAACAAGGTCATCAAGGTAATGCTCGCTGAACTTTTCGATTTCACCCTTATCTGTAAGTGAAGCAACCTCCTGACAGAAAGGAACTCTTGCAAGAAGCTCAAGTCCCTGCTCCTTCGCAGTTTCCTCAGTCTTGCTCTTTCCGAAGACTTCAATCTTCTTACCGCAGTCGGGACATACAACATAGCTCATGTTCTCAACAAGACCTATAATCGGTATCTCCATTGTCTTTGCCATATTTACTGCTTTTGAAACAACAAGAGAAACAAGATCCTGAGGGCTTGTTACCATAACAATTCCGTCTAAGGGAATGGACTGGAACACCGTAAGGGGTACATCACCTGTTCCGGGAGGCATATCAATAAACATAAAGTCAATATCTTCCCAAACGGTATCTGTCCAGAACTGTTTAACGGCTCCGGCAATAACAGGACCTCGCCATATAACGGGAACATCTTCCTTTTCAAGAAGAAGATTTGCAGACATAATCTTTATTCCGCTGTGCGATACCTTGGGCACCATGAAGTTATCGTAGCCCGTAATCTGCCCCTTAACACCGAAAGCCTTCGGAATTGAGGGTCCTGTGATATCAGCATCAAGAATACCTACATTATATCCTTTTCTTGCCATCAATACGGAAAGAAGCGAGGTAACCATAGATTTACCAACTCCGCCTTTTCCACTGACAACACCTATCACTTTTTTTACGCTGCTGTGAATATTAAGGGGCTCAAGCATACTTGTTTTATCTCTTGAAGCACAGTTTTCAGAGCAGGTACTGCAATCATGTGTACAATTGTCAGCCATTTCTAAATCCTCCGTTCATCTTTCATTTTACTTACAGTAGTTTACTTTTATTTTTGTTTTATATCAACTGATAATTATAAACATTGTTTTAACAAATTAACACATTGCTTATTCACATTAAATTGTAAACAACATTAGCTAAAAAAAACATATAATTATCACATTAATATCTTACCAAATTCACAAAATACTGATAATATTTTATCGTAAATTTTACTGAAAGGATTTTACCATAATGAGTGATAACCTTATCGAAACTAAAGAAAGTGCTTCGCAACAGACAGTCAGAAGCTCGCAGCCGATGAAAAATATGAAAAAGAAAAAAAAGAAAAGAGTAATTAAAACAGTCTTATTGATAATTATTTCTATTCTGATTTTACTCTTTATTCTTTTAAAGTCAGGAATATTATCAAAAATTTTCGGAAGCGGCAATGCAGATTCACAAACGCTTAGTACATATACCGTATCAACCCGTGAAATCTCCAAGGTACTTACAAGCTCTGGAACAATAGAGCCAAACGATCAATATACAATCAATGCTCTTGTGGTCGGTGAAATTCTTAATGACTACTTTGAAGAAGGTGACACAGTTACCGAAGACCAGCTTCTTTATATGATTGATTCCGACAGTCTTAACTCAAATGTTACAAGACAGCAAAACTCGTTAAAGAACGCGAGAAAGGCACTTGATGATGCAATAGACAAAAAGGAAAAGCTAAATGTTGAAACAGATATATCGGGAACAGTTAAAAAGCTGTATGTAGAAATCGGTGATGATGTGAATCAGGGTGCACTGATTGCTGATATTATTGATGATGATACTATGTGTATAGACATTCCGTTTATGGATGTTGACATATCCGATATTCGCGTTGGAGATTCCGCAAGTATTACCTTTGATACATATGAAACAGCAGTAGGAACAGTAGATAAAATAAGCAATGTTTCAAGTGTTAATAGCCGAGGTGTATCGGTGAGAAATGTGACAATAAGCGTCAGAAACACAGGCTCCATCACCACAAGCACCAAGGCTTATGCGCAAATTGGCGATGCTGCCTGTACGCAAGAGGCACAATTCTACTACAATGATGAAGGTAAGGTCTACGCTGAAACAAGCGGAACTGTTACAAGAATTGTTGCAGACGAGGGCGACAAGGTTAGTAAGAATGACATAATTGTTATTTTGGAAAGCGAAGATTTAGACGATGAAATTGACAGGCTTCGAGATAATGTCGAAGAAGCCTCGGATTCTCTCGAGGATGCCAACGATGCCTTTGACAACTACAATATAAAGGCGCCTATTACAGGAAAAGTAATATCAAAATCCTACAAGAAGGGAGACACTCTTTCCAGCGGCGGAATGTCAAACAATCAATTGGCCGTTATTTATGATATGTCGGCTCTCAAATTCACAATGAGTATAGATGAGCTTGATATTGACAGCCTTGATGAAGGTCAGGAGGTTATCGTCACCTGTGACTCGCGAGAGGGACAACAGTATATCGGTGAAATATCCAATATCAGCATTCAAGGAACAACCACAAGCGGTACAACGGTTTATCCTGTGGAGGTTACAATTGAAAATGTTGAAGATACCTCAAAGAGAACCGTTTCTGATGACGGTACCGTAAACAAGACATATAAAACAGGCATGACAAGCACTGAAAAGACCTATGTGCTTACATATCAGGGACAAACCGACAAAGGCTACTCCCTCATTTATGATGATGGCAGAGAAATCTTTCTTGTAACAGATGCCGATGGCAAGGTTTCAATCTATGACGGTGACAGCAAGCTTAATGACTATATCAACGGTGCTTATACACTCGGTAACAGCTTTTACATCTTTTCATCCGATTATTCAACAGTAACAATAGAAGTTCAGAATGAAAAAACAATGTTAAAGCCCGGCATGAATGTAGATGCGGAAATTGTTGTTGAAAAGAGAGAAAATGCAATTGCCGTTCCTCTTGCTGCAGTGGGACGAGGTAATGTAGTCAAGGTGTTAAAGCAATCGGCAAAGCCTGAAACTTCAAGTGGTGTTGAGGAAAACAAAAACGATGATGACAATAATGGGTCGGGCAAAGCACCGAACACCGGTGTCAGCAGCAACGGAAATATGCCTCAGAGACCGCAGAATTTAGGAGAAAAGCCCATAATTAACAATTCTGCAAGTGAAAGCAATTCTAACCTGACAAGCGGCAATTTAAGAGCTTCCGCTTACTCATCAGCTCCCGCAGATGCCGAATACAGTGAGGTACGTGTTACTGTCGGAATCAGCGATGACGAATACGTAGAGATTACATCAGGACTTGAAATCGGAGATGTTGTAATTGTTGACACATCGAATCTTGCGACAGGCTATACAGGCACAATGTTCGGAATGATGGGTGCAGGCGGAATGGCAGGAATGGGCGGCATGAACGCTATGGGAGGCGGAATGCAGGGCATGAGCGGAGGAATGCCTCAGGGCGGCATGGGCGCAAGACCCATGGGCAGATAATGAGGTGACTGCTTTGATTAAACTTGAAAATATATATAAGATATACGTCAACGGCGACACTACCACATATGCCTCAGACAATGTTTCAATACAGATTGAGAAAGGCGAATTTGTAGCTATCGTCGGACAATCGGGCTCGGGTAAATCAACCATTATGAATATAATCGGCTGCCTTGACGTTCCGACAGAGGGTACATATTATTTAGACGGAGTTGACGTTAGCACCATGGATGACGACGAGCTTGCCGAAATCCGAAACAAAATGTTAGGGTTTATTTTCCAGCAATACAATCTGATTCCAAAACTCACGGTGCTTGAAAACGTAGAGCTTCCCCTGCTCTACGCCGGTCTTGACAGGGATGAAAGACGTGAGAGGGCGATGAAATCAATAGAAAGAGTCGGTCTTTCAGGCAAGGAGAAGAACTTTCCCTCGCAGCTTTCGGGCGGACAACAGCAGAGAGTATCAATAGCAAGAGCACTTGCAGGAGATCCATCCGTAATTCTTGCCGATGAGCCTACCGGTGCGCTTGATTCAAGGACCGGCAGAGAGGTCTTGCAGTTTCTTCAAAAGCTCAATTCCGAGGGTAACACCATTGTTTTGATAACGCACGACAATTCCATTGCAAAGTCAGCAAAAAGAATAATTCGTCTGCATGACGGGAGAGTTATATATGATGGTCCGTCAGATGCGCCGGAAGCAACTGTTCAGGCGCATATATCCTTTGATGAAGACCCGCTTGTAAAAAAACACGGTAAAGCTTCGGAAGGAGTTGATGCAAAATGAGTATATGGCAATGCTTTATAATGGCTTTCAAAAGTCTTTCAACAAGCAAAATGCGCTCCTTCCTTACAATGCTCGGAATCATAATAGGTGTCGGTGCGGTTATAGTAATTATGGCTCTCGGAAACGGTATGACAGTGTATATGAATGACAGCTTTGCTACTATGGGTACTACAAATATAAGTGTAAACATAACAGGCAGAGGCTCATCAAGAACCGTTGATGTAGATGATATGTATGAGCTTTTTGACGAAAACAGGGATACCTTCAGCTTTATGTCTCCGACTGTTTCTGCGATGGCTCAGGCAAGAGGAGCCGATAACGAGACTTACACGCCCAATATAACGGGTGTCAGCGAGCAATACCTTAGTATTAAGGATTATGAGCTTAAAAACGGCAGTAATATTTGCTATCTTGACATAGCTTTAAACAAAAAAGTATGCGTGGTTGGCGAATTTTACGATTATGTTGTATACGGCGGCAATGCTGTTGGAAAAGACATAAAAATCAACGGTGAAAAGTACAGAATCATTGGTGTAATAGAGGAGCAAGATGACAGGACAGATGAAAACGGCAGCGACAATTTCATTCTTCTGCCCTATTCTACTGCGGCAAGATACCTGTCAAGAACTTCAACAATTAATTCCTTCACCTTCGTTGCAAAAGACGATGAAGTTGTAACATCGGGTATTAATATAATTAAGAACCGACTGTACGAGACCTTTAACAGCGACGACTATTATAGCGTAACAAGTCTTACTCTTATACTTGATATTATGAATGAGATGATGGACACAATGGTACTTGTCCTTGCTGCAATTGCGGGTATATCCCTTGTTGTCGGCGGTATCGGTATTATGAACATAATGCTTGTATCGGTAACGGAAAGAACAAGAGAAATCGGAATAAGAAAAGCACTCGGAGCAAAGGGCAGACACATAAGGATGCAATTCGTCATTGAGGCGGCAACCACAAGTGCGCTCGGCGGAATTATCGGCATTGCTTTCGGAATAGCTCTGTCGAGTCTTGTTACAAAGCTTTTGCTTGCTTCCCTTGACATGACTGCAATCCCAACTCTGACATCGGTTGCAATTTCCTTTGGTATTTCAGTTGCAATCGGAGTTATATTCGGATATCTTCCTGCCAACAAGGCAGCAAAGCTTAACCCTATTGATGCGCTGCATCATGACTAATCTGAGCTCAGAAAGGTAAAATGGAAATGAATAAAGTATTCGGTAGATTGATGTTACTGATATCATGCCTTTGTATTATGTTCACTCTTTGTGCAGGAGCTGAGAATACAGAGGACAAACTTGATGAAGAAGTAATAAATGTAATTAAACTGCTTGAAATAGCAAACGGCGACGAAAACGGCAACATGAATTTCGACAAAAATGTCACACGTGCCGAATTTGTCAAAATGGCAATCAGCGCCTCCCCGTCTAAAGACGAGGCGGCAGGCACAAAGCTTAATATTTCGCTTTTTCCCGATGTAAAAAACAATTTCTGGGGTGCCTCATACATTTATGTTGCCATAAACAACGGCCTTGTAAACGGATATATTGACGGAACCTTCAGACCGTCAAATCCGGTAAAGCTTGAAGAGGCAGCAACCATTGTTTTAAGATTATTGGGATACACCTCTGCCGATTTTACAGGCAATTATCCCGCATCACAAATTAAAAAATATACTGATCTCGAACTTGACAAAGGCATAGAGGCTTCAGTCGGTGATTCTCTCACAAGAAGAGACTGCATGTTGCTTTTATACAATGCTTTATCTGCCAAAACAAAGTCAGGGCAAATATACTGCAGCACCCTTGGATACGGCACCGACAGCGAGGGAAAGCTCGACTATTCGCAACTATTGGAGGATAAGCTTGAAGGACCTGTAATTTTTGAAAGCACATTGAGCTTATCTGAATATACAGGCATGAATATTGACACATCAACACCTGTTCAGCTAAATAACAGCACCTCCTCCGTTGAAAAGCTGAAAAGCGGCGACGTTGTTTATTATTCATCAGATATTTCCACAATTTATGCATACCGCAAAACAGCAACAGGAGTAGTTGAGAGCGTAAGCTTTACTTCAGGCGTGCCGACTATTATGCTTTCAGGAAAAAACTATCAAATAGCTACAACAACCGCAAAAAGCAAGCTGTCTCTCGGAGGAAAATACAACAGTGAAAACTCCTTCGTAACGCTTATTCTCGGTATTAACGATTCTGTCGTTGATGTTACTGACGGCGATATGAGCAAGATTGATGAGAATACCGACAATGCAACCTATACACAGGTAGTGGCAAGCACAATGAAGGGACCGTTTATTGCAGGTGCTGATGCGTCACTCGACAGATTAACCTTTGATTTGGCTAATGCTAAAATTTACTACAAAAACGCAGAAATTCTCAAGACCGAGCTTAGACCCTACGATGTGTACTATTTTTCAGAACAGTTGAATACAATTTGGGTTTATCGTGACAAGGTGTCAGGAACAATAGAAGCTCTCACCCCCGTTACTTCTCCGACAGCCGTAACAATTGCAGGAAGAACTCTCAGCATTGAGAGCTCAAAGGCATCTTATGACCTTTCAAATTTCGGTGCTTTTCGCATTGGCGACACGGTAACCGCACTTCTCGGCATGGATGGTAAGGTTGCGGGAATTGTGCCTCAGACGGTAGTTTCCGGCGTATATTACGGCGTAATCACAGATATTGGCAAAAAAACCTATACAGACGACAAGGGACTTGAATATACTTCACAGTACCTGACAGTTACCGATACTGCTGCAAACTCCTTTACTTATAGGCTCAGCAACACATATTACAACATAGGAGATGTTGTTAAGGTATCCTTTGCCGACAACAACGTAAGGGTTTCTCTTGTAAAAACAGAAATCAAGAGAGGCTCTGCTGCAAGCGTATCACTCGCCATTAAGAACGGAAATTTTGCTGAGGACTGTGAGATAATAGATGTTAAGGGCAGCACTGTTAAAAGAATATATCCGTCAAGAATTTCAGGCATTGACATAGATGTTGATATGTTTATTTATTCCACCGTTACTCTCTACTACAACTTTGATGAAAACCATAATCTGACACACCTTATTCTTAAGGATTTCACGGGAGATCTTGATGAATACGGCGTTGTAACATCCTCATCGAACGGAAATATAACATATATGACATCGAATATAAAGCAAACCGTTTCTACTGAGGGTGCTTGCTCAGCAGGTCCGGCAACTCTTAATGTTGTTGATGGAAGAATTATCGACGCTTCACCCTTAATGGGATACATTGACAACATTGAGACAATTACAATGAATGCAGTATATGATGAAAAAGACAGAATGTTTAAGCTTTCAGACGAAGTGAAGGTGTTTATTAAAACAGCGGACTCTTATTCATATACCACACTTGAAGATGTTATCGCAGGCGAATATGACTATAAGGCATATTACGATAAAAGCGAGGATATGGGCGGAAGAATAAGAATTATTATTGCAACAAGAGCAGTATAAAACCAAAACCACGCATGTTTATTCAGACTTGCGTGGTTATTGCTTTACTTGTTAATTTATAAAGGGTAATGTAAAATATTTAAAAGAATGACAGAGTACTTGAAAACATAAGAAAAGTGTGATATCATAAGTACAGGTGATATTTATGTTAAACAAACCCGAAGAAATAAGAGCTCTAACAATGCTTATAATCGGCAATCTCGGAAATGAGCTTGACTGTTCTATACTTCAGCCTGCTGTTATTGCAACAGGTCTTGTTGACCTTACAGATTATTTTGACTGCATTGAAAGCTTAAACAAGGACAATCTCATTTATATCATGAAGGTTGGCGGAAAAGAAAGGTGCGGAATTACCAACAAGGGAAAATCTATTCTTCACGAGCTTCCGGACTTTATCCCCGACGGCATTCGTGATGAGGCTTTGAGATGCGCATGGAGATACTACGAGGCACTTGTAAACGGCATAGACTACTATACCGAAATCGAAAAGTGCGACGTCGGTGCGTATCTTACAACGGGCGTCAAGGTGAACAACAGAAAGACCTGCGAAATCAAAACGTATTTCCAGACAGAAAAAGAGGCTTATGAAGCAAAAAACAACTGTGATAAACGCCCTCAGGCTGTTATCAACACAGTCCTTGCAGCTGTTACGGGCGATGTAAACTTTATAATGTAGTATGGAAAAAATTAAAATTAACAAGGTCATTCTTGTTGAAGGTAAATATGATAAAATAAAGCTTTCGTCGATTATTGATGGACATATTATAACAACTGACGGATTTGCCCTTTTTAATAACGAAGAAAAACGAGCACTTATCAGACGTCTTGCAGAAAAGAAAGGGATTATCATACTTACCGACAGCGATTCAGCCGGCTTTGTCATAAGAAACAAGCTTAAGGGGTATTTAGGCAAAGAATGCGAAATTATCAATCTTTATGCACCGCAGATAGTCGGCAAGGAAGCAAGAAAAAATAAAGCATCCAAGCAAGGACTTTTAGGCGTTGAAGGAATTGATACCGACACCATAAAAAAGCTGTTTGAAAAAGCAGGAATTTCAGAGGATGACCACATTCAAAGCACAAGCTATTCAAAATCAGATTTGTATTCTCTTGGTTTATCCGGACATTCAGAGAGCAAAGCTTTACGCGACAAGATTTGCGAAGAAAACGGTTTGCCAAAAAGCATGAGCGCAAATGCATTTCTCGCGGCAGTTAATTTACTTGGAATTCAACTTTTCACGGAGGTATGAAAATGTTTATTAAAAATTTGGAAAGAATTGTTTTTACCGGTGATTCCGTAACAGATATGGACAGAGCAAGACCTGTAGGCGAAGGTCTGTTTGAAAATCTCGGAAGAAGCTATGTAAGAATTATTGAAAATCTTTTATCAGCCTACTACCCCGAGGTTTTTATAAGAGTCACCAACACAGGCTGCTCAGGCAACACCTCAAGAGATCTCCTTGCAAGATACAGGACAGATGTACTTGACCTGAATCCCGACTATGTTTCCATATGCATCGGCATCAATGACGTATGGAGACAGTTTGATATGCCGGCATTTCCGGAGGCAGCAGTAAATACAGAGGAATACAGAAAAAACCTTGAACAAATGATAGTCATGACAAAGGACAAGGTTAAAAATCTGTTCATTATGTCCCCCTACTATATAGAGGAGAACTCTCAGGACCGCATGAGAGCAAAAATGAACGAATATGTTGAAATATGCCGAGAGCTTTCACAAAAGCATGGCTGCGAATTTATAGACCTTCAGAAGATGTTTGAGGATTACTGCAAAATTAGACATTCTTCGTTTATTGCATGGGACAGAGTTCATCCCAACCAGATAGGTGCTACTCTTATCGCAAAAGAGTTTTTGAAGCACATTGATTTCGACTACAACCACTAAAAAAATCCACCCAAACGGGTGGATTTTCTGCATCACATAAGCATATTTATGACAAGTGCTTGTCATAATAAATCATAAACGTCTTTTCATAGCCGTCATTCAGGTCAAAGCCTGTAACGGTAGCACCGTCAAGACTCATAAACTCCCAAATAGACATTTCATCAATTTTGAATTTAAATACACTTTCAACTCCGAAAACGAGCTCAAAGCAGTCACCGTCAACAATATTAACATGACCGTCACGGCCTACAATAAGGTCGTCGGTTTCTGTTTTAATTGCTGCATACTTTATGTGGGAATCGTTAAGCTTTTCGGCGATTACTCTTGATTGCTTTACCTCCGCGGAAGCTCCGGATAACTTGCCGAGTATCTTTTTTAAAATATTCATGTCAACCTCCTGTAATGTCTAAAGCTGCTTTGCAACCTCCAAAATTATATCAGACACCTTTTTTGAACATACTTCTATTCCGGCATCCGTCAGGTGAATATGGTCATCGCTTCTGATATATTTCTGTATGTCGGAAGCCATAGGTGTATATAAGTCATTGATTATAACACCCTTTTCCTCAAGTATCGGAACAATCACCTCGTTATATCTTACGACATCAACGCTGTCATTAAACTCGGGATGTTTGTTGAGAGGCGTTGTTGTGGCAAAAATAACTTTGTCATAACGCCTCAGCAGCTCATCGGCAATTCTTGTCATGTTGGCAACATATTCGTCAATGGGGGTAAAAAATCCGTCACCGAGACAATTACATATATCCCAGAGCCCGTTATTCCAATGAACAATTCTGCTGCCCTCCATAAAATCCTTATGGTCAGCAATTACTCTTATAGTATATTTTGAAAACCTGCAATTATCATTCGGCTGGTAAACCTCAAATGAATCACCGAGTATTTGAGGAACCACCTCACCATACTGACATCTTATCGAGTCACCCAAAAGCGTTATTTTCATAGTTATCTATTCCTTTACACATATTTTTATATTAATTATACAGCATATTTTTTATCATTTCAACCTATAAAGTTGATTTTTGTAGATATTTTATAAAACGGATCTAAAAAACAATAAAAAAATAGGCATATTATTTTCAAAATCTGCGCGTTTAGATATTGACAAAATCTGCAATTTATTATATAATTATCATTCAGAAAGAAGAACTTTTTTTGCGTTTTCTTTTCGAGTTTTCTGAAAGGTGAAAAAACAATGATGACAATGGCAAAATACACAAACCCCATAATCGAAAATATGCTTTGTGTTTCTGTTTCTGTTTCATTTTTCCCCTTTTCTTCTCTCGGAAATGACGTTGAAAAGAATTATTATTGTCTTTTTTAAGGTGTTGGTGTTTCCGACACCTATTTTTTTACTTGTTGAAAACAAATGTTTATATATAACTTGGAGGTAAGGTAAGTGTCAAAAGCATATTTGATTTTGGAAAACGGGAAAGTTTTTGAGGGCACTTCAATCGGTAAGGTCGGCAAAACCATCGGTGAGGTTGTTTTCAATACAGGAATGGTTGGTTATCTTGAAACGCTTACAGATAAAAACAATCGCGGACAGATAGTTGTACAAACATTTCCCATGATTGGAAATTACGGCGTTATTAATGAGGACTTCCAGAGCGAAAGTGCGACGGTAAACGGTTATGTTATACGTGAAATGTGTGACAAGCCTTCCAACTTCAGATGCGAAGGCACGCTTTCTGATTATCTTGAAGGTCAGAACGTTACCGGTATTTGCGGTATAGATACAAGAGCCCTTACAAGAATACTCCGAGAGGAAGGCACAATGAACGGAATGATTTGCGACAGTGCAAATGTTACGGACGAACTGCTTAATGAGATTAAGTCCTTCAAAGTAGAAAGTCCCGTAAAGGCTGTCAGCCGCGAAAACACTGTCTTCACAACCCCCCTTGCAAAATCCAAGGTTGCCCTCTTTGATTTCGGAACAGGTAAGAGTGTAATTGACACCTTCCTGCACCTTAACTGTGACGTTCACCTCTTTAACTCCGAGAGCAAGGCTGAGGAAATTCTTAGCCTTGATGTTGACGGTGTCATTATATCCGACGGTCCGGGTGATCCCAAGGACAACATGGGCGCTGTCGAAGAAATAAAGAAGTTATTTGACAAAAAAATTCCGATGCTCGGCATAGGTCTCGGCCATCAGCTTATGGCACTTGCAAAGGGTGCCGACACCTTCAAGCTCCCCTACGGTCACAGAGGAGCAAGCGGTCCCTGTAAAAACCTTGAAACCGGCGTTCTCAGCATTATAACCCAGAATCATGGTTATTGTGTCTTAAGAGAATCTTTAACCGACAGTATGGCTGTTTCCTATGAAAATGCTAACGATAAAACGATTGAAGGCATTAAGTACACCGACTGCCCCGCTTTCTCGGTTCAGTTCAGACCTGATGCCGGCACATCCCCCACGGGCGAAAAATCACTATATACAGTTTTTACAGAACTTTGCAAGGAGGTAAACTTCAATGCCGTTAAATAAAGAATTAAAGCGAGTAATGGTTATCGGCTCAGGTCCTATTGTTATCGGACAGGCCGCCGAGTTTGACTATGCAGGCACACAGGCTTGCCGTGCTCTTAAAGAGGCGGGGCTTGAAGTTATTCTTGTGAACTCAAACCCTGCTACCATTATGACAGACAACATAATGGCTGACAAAATCTACATCGAACCTCTCAATCTTGAAACGGTTAAGAGAATCATAGAAAAAGAACGTCCCGACAGCCTTCTTTCTTCGCTCGGCGGTCAGACCGGTCTTACTCTTTCCATGCAGCTTGCCAAGGAAGGCTTTCTTGACAAAATGGGTGTAAAGCTTCTCGGTGCAAAACCCGAAACCATTGACAAGGCTGAGGACAGACAGATGTTCAAGGACACCATGGAAGCCATAAATCAGCCCATAATCCCTTCAAAGGTTGTTACCGACCTTGAATCTGCTCTTCAGTTTGCAGACGAAATAGGCTACCCTGTAATTGTTCGTCCCGCTTTTACTCTCGGTGGAACAGGCGGTGGTATTGCAGAAAACGTAGAGGAGCTTACCGAAATCGGTACAAACGGTTTAAGACTCTCCCCTATTACCCAGATTCTTGTTGAAAAGTGTATCTCGGGTTGGAAGGAAATAGAATTTGAAGTAATCCGTGACAGCAAGGGCAATTCCATAACAGTTTGCTCAATGGAAAACTTTGATCCCGTCGGAGTTCATACAGGTGACTCCATTGTTGCAGCACCTGCCCTTACCCTTTCTTCAAGAGAATACGGTATGCTCAGAGATGCTGCCCTTAAAATTGTAAACGCGCTTGAAGTTGAAGGCGGATGTAACTGTCAATTTGCTCTCAAGCCCGACTCCTTTGAGTATGCGGTAATTGAAGTAAACCCCAGAGTTTCCCGTTCGTCGGCTCTTGCTTCAAAGGCAACCGGTTATCCCATCGCCAAGGTTGCAACAAAAATTGCAATCGGCTATACACTCGATGAAATTCAGAATGCAGTTACAGGAAAAACCGTTGCTTGCTTTGAGCCTACAATCGACTACGTTGTTGTAAAATTTCCCAAATGGCCCTTCGACAAGTTTGTTTATGCCAAGAGAAAGCTTGGTACGCAGATGAAGGCCACAGGTGAGGTTATGTCAATAGGTCAGTGCTTTGAGGAAGCACTTATGAAGGCTGTAAGAGGTGCAGAAATCAAGCACATGAGTCTCAATCAGGACAATCTTGCAGACCTTTCGGATGATGAGCTTATGACTATTCTCAAGGATTGCACAGATGAGAGACTTTTCGTTCTCTATGAATTTTTGAAGAGAGGAAGATCGGTCGAGGAACTCAATGAAATTACAAAAATCGACCAATTTTTCCTTAACAAGCTTCTCAATATTCTTAACATGGAAAGAAAGCTCATGGAAGGAAAGCTCGATGATGAGCTTTATCTTGCCGCAAAGAAAATGGGCTTCCCCGACAAGCACATTGAAAATCTCTCGGGTTGCACAATTCCCAACAAGAGATATGCTTCCTTTAAGATGGTTGATACCTGTGCGGCAGAATATTCTGCAGAAACTCCCTACTTCTACTCTTCCTTTGACGAAGAAAATGAAGCTGCTGAGTTCCTTGCGAACAAAAAGGACAAGAAAAAGACTATTATTGTATTCGGCTCAGGTCCTATAAGAATCGGTCAGGGTATTGAGTTTGACTATGCTTCCGTTCATTGTGTCCGCTCACTCAAGAAGCTTGGTTATGACGTAGTTATCGTAAACAACAATCCCGAAACAGTATCCACCGACTTTGATACGGCAGACAGACTCTACTTTGAGCCACTTACCGATGAGGATGTAATGAGCATTCTCAAAACCGAAAAGCCTTACGGAGCAGTTGTTGCATTTGGCGGACAAACAGCCATTAAGCTGACAAGCTTCCTTGACAAGAACGGTATAAAGATTCTCGGTACAGGTGCCGAAAGCATTGATGCTGCTGAGGATAGAAAAATATTTGATGCTCTTCTTGAGGAGCTCAACATCAAGCGCCCCGTAGGTGCTACGGTATTTACCGAAGATGAAGCTCTTATGGTTGCTGAGAAAATCGGATATCCCGTTCTCATGCGCCCCTCCTACGTTCTCGGCGGTCAGAACATGATTATCGCACAGAATCCTGATGATATCAAGGAATACATGAAGATTATCATCACCCATACCGACAGAAACCCAATACTTATTGACAAGTACCTTATGGGTCTTGAAATTGAAGTTGACGCAATATGCGACGGCGAAGATATTCTTATTCCCGGTATTATGGAGCATATAGAACGTACAGGCGTTCACTCCGGTGACTCGATTGCCATCTACCCTGCAAAAAGAATCAGTGACAAGATGCGCGAGGAAGTTCTTGACTGCACAAAGAAGCTCGCGGTTGCCCTAAAAACACGCGGTCTTGTCAATATTCAGTATCTAATTAATGATGAACAGCTTTACGTAATTGAGGTAAATCCCCGTTCCTCAAGAACAATACCTTATATAAGCAAGGTTACGGGCATTCCCATGGTTGACCTTGCAACGAGAACCATGATTGGTAAAGAGTCTGAGCCTGAAAAGACAGAAACGCTAAAGAGCATGGGCTTTGGAACAGGCATTTATCCCGACTCTCCCTATGTTGCAGTCAAGGTACCTGTATTCTCATTTGAAAAGCTCCACGGTGTTGACAGCATGCTCGGTCCTGAAATGAAGTCTACGGGCGAAGTTCTCGGTATTGCAAGCACAATCAAGGAAGCAATCTGTAAAGGTCTTATTGCCGCCGGTTATAAGATGAACCACAAAAAAGGCGGAGTTCTTATAACCGTAAGAAACAGCGACAAACACGAAATTGTTGACGTTGCTGAAAAGTTCCACGAGCTTGGATTTACAATCTATGCCTCAGACGGAACAGGCAAGGTTATTCGTAATGCAGATGTTCCCGTTGAAATTGTAGAAACAAGCGATGAACGTCTTGCACTTATGGACAGCGGTGCTGTTGACTATGTAATTTCAACATCCGACCATGGCCGTATACCCACACGAAACAGCGTAATACTCAGACGTAAGGCAATAGAGAGAAGTATCCCATGTCTTACAGCCATTGATACTGCTCATGCAGTTGCCGACAGCCTTATTTCAAGATATACTGCTGTTTCAACAGAGCTTGTAAACATCAATGACATGAGAACAGAAAAGGAAAAGCTCTTCTTCACAAAGATGCAGGGCTCAGGCAACGACTATATCTACTTCAACTGCTTTGACCAGAAGATAAACAATCCCGAAGGTCTTGCCGTTATGCTTTCCAATCGTCATTTCGGTATCGGCGGTGACGGTGTAGTTCTTATTTGTCCCTCCGAGGTTGCCGATGCAAAAATGAAAATCTACAACAAAGACGGCACCCACGGTATGACAAGCGGCAACGCACTCAGATGTGTAGGTAAATATCTCTATGACAATAAAATGGTCGATAACAAATCAATTACCATTGAAACATCTGTCGGTGTCAAGGCTGTTGAGCTTGAAGTAAAGCAGGGTGTTGTACAGTCGGCGACAGTTGACATGGGCAAGGCAAACCTCGATCCCAAGAGCCTTCCCGTTCTTATAAATGAAGAAAGAATTGTGGCATATCCGATACAGGTTGGATACAAGCCTTACAGAATTACATGTCTTTCAATCGGTAATCCTCACTGCGTTGTATTCTTCGGTGCCGATGAGAGCCTTGAAAACCTCGATGTTGCAACAATAGGTCCGATGTTTGAAAGTAACGACATCTTCCCCGAAAGAGTAAATACAGAGTTTGTTAAGGTTCTTAATGACCACACCTTGAAGATGCGCGTATGGGAAAGAGGAAACGGTGAAACCATGGCCTGCGGAACAGGTGCTTGTGCTGCTGCCGTTGCCGCTTGTCTTTGCGGTTACTGCAAAAAGAATACAGACATCACAGTAAAGCTCAAGGGCGGAGATCTTATTATTAGATACACCGACGATGCAGTATTCCTCTCGGGTAATGCGGACATCTCCTTTACAGGTGAAGTAATTATTTAGTTTTCAAAATCAGTTAACAATTAAAAATCTATTCCGTGTACCATACTTGGAGCTTTGTCCTACGGCAAGTTTCAGCGTGGTACACGGTTATTTTTATTATTATATTTGTTCACATAAAGTTAATAGCATACAGTAGATTTTTGTCGATAAAATTTGTATTATTATCGTAATCATTGTAGTGTGGGGTTTTGCTTAAATCTTGATGTTGCACAAAGCAAAATGCACTGCAATATGCCGTGGTTCTACGGCAGAAAATGTACCGCACAGCAACACGGTACGGAGGTGCTAAGATTGGAAAAAAGTGTTATTGTCAGACTTGAGGATGTTGTTGTAAGATATGATGATGAAACCATCCTCAAAAAGATTAACCTTGACATTCATGACAAGGAATTTATTACTTTACTTGGTCCTTCGGGATGCGGAAAAACAACAACCCTCCGAATAATCGGCGGATTTATGGATCCTACCGAGGGAAGCATTTACTTTGACGGAAAGAAAATCAACGGCGTTCCGCCATTTAAACGACAGGTAAATACTGTTTTCCAAAAGTATGCTCTTTTCCAACACTTAAATGTATATGAAAATATTGCATTCGGTCTCAGACTGAAAAAGACTCCCGAAAATGAAATCCACAAGAGAGTTATGGAAATGCTTGAGCTTGTTAACCTGAAGGGTTACGGCGCAAGACGAGTTGATTACCTTTCGGGCGGTCAGCAGCAGAGAGTCGCAATTGCACGTGCTTTGATTAATCATCCGAGAATGCTGCTTCTTGACGAGCCATTAGGTGCTCTTGACTTAAAGCTCAGAAAAGAAATGCAGATTGAGCTTAAGAAAATACAGCAGCAGCTTGGAATTACCTTTATATATGTAACCCACGATCAGGAAGAAGCTCTTACAATGTCTGACCGTATTGTTGTCATGAACGGCGGTGTTATCGACCAGATCGGAACTCCACAGGATATTTACAACGAACCCGTCAATCCTTTTGTTGCAAAATTCATCGGCGAAAGCAATATCGTTGCAGGCCTTATGCACGATGATTTTGACGTCGAATTTGCAAACCAGAGATTTGTCTGCGTTGACAAGGGCTTTGGCAAGATGACACCGGTTGATGTTGTAATACGCCCCGAGGACATTAAATTCGGTCCTACCGGCGACAACACAATTGACGGCACCGTTGAAACCGTTACCTTCAAGGGCGTTCACTACGAAATTATAGTTGACGTATTCGGTACAAAGTGGAAAATTCATTCCACAAAATCCGCCGAGCCCGGTGCCTTTATCGGTATGAGCCTCAATCCCGAGGACATTCACATCATGCACAAGAGCGATGCTCAGGGTATCTCCTTTAGTGCAGCACAGGATGAGGGTGGCGACAATGAAAACAAATTATAAGGCAGCTTTTCCCTATATTCTATGGGTATTATTCTTTACAGTTATCCCCTTTATTCTTGTAATTTACTATGCAGCCACATCTAAGGATGGAGGAAGTATTACCTTAGAAAACATTACAAATGCAAGTAAGTATTTTCCAGTTCTTATCCGCTCTGTTTATCTTGCAGTAATTGCTACTGCTGTTTGTCTTGTAATTGCATATCCATTGGCTTTTACGATGTCAAGAAGTTCAAAGAGTACTCAGCGAGTAATACTTCTTCTTGTAATGCTCCCCATGTGGATGAATTTTCTTCTAAGAACATATGCATGGATTACTATCCTTGACAACAACGGTCTTATCAATTCATTTTTAAGCGATATTGGACTTCCGAAGGTCCAGCTTATCAACAACAGCGGTGCGGTAGTGCTTGGCATGGTTTACAACTATCTTCCGTTTATGATAACACCGCTTTACTCGATAATGACCAAGATTGACAAAAGTGTCATTGAGGCATCGCAGGATCTTGGATGTAATTCGCTTCAGGTTATCACAAAAACTGTTTTGCCGCTTAGTTTTCCCGGTATTCTTACAGGTATTACTGTGACATTTGTTCCTGCGGTAAGTACTTTTGTAATTTCGGGTCTTCTCGGCGGAAGCAACTGTTTCCTCATAGGCGACCTTATTCAGCAGCAATTCCTCGGAAACGAATACAACCTCAATTACGGTGCCGCAACTTCTTTAATGCTTATGGTTGTGGTATTTATCAGCATGGGTATATTCAATTCCTTCGACAACGATGAAATGGAGGACTCAATGATATGAAAAAGTTCCTCTCAAAGTTCTACGTTGCCCTCGTTTTTGCTTTTCTTTACCTTCCCATACTCGTTCTCATTGTTTTTTCCTTTAATGAAACAAAGGGTACTGTATGGACAGGATTCTCCTTTAAATGGTACAAAGAGCTTATTAATAACGAGCTGATTATTTCATCGCTTGCCAACACGCTCATTATCGCAGTTATTGCATCTATATGCTCGGCTGTACTTGGTACTGCTGCGGCTTTCGGTATGCACAACATGAAAAAGCTTCCCAAGAGTATATTAAAGAATGCCACATACCTCCAGAACCTTAACCCCGAAATTGTTACGGGTATTTCTCTGATGCTGCTGTTTACATTCTTTAAGCTTACTCCGGGATATCTTACGTTGATACTTGCTCATATTACGTTTTGCGTTCCGACGGTAGTACTAAACGTATTACCTAAGCTAAGGCAAATGAACGTAAATCTCTATGAGGCGGCTCTCGACCTTGGCTGTAACAGGCGTCAGGCGTTTTTTAAGGCTGTAATGCCTGAGATAATGCCCGGTATTGTCACAGGTACTCTTATGGCTCTCACCTACTCTATTGATGACTTTGTTATCAGTTATTTTACAGCAGGTCCCGATTCTCAGACACTGCCGGTTACAATTTACTCAATGACTAAAAAGAGAATAAGTCCCGAAATAAATGCACTGTCTACAATTCTTTTTGTTGTGGTGCTGGCAATTCTCATTATCGTAAACGTAATCAGCGCAAAAAAAGAAAAAGAGGATGCCCGCAAGGCTTCTGCTTTTTCCGGTAAATAGCGGAGGTGTAAAAATGAAGAAATTTATACTTTTCGCTTTAATTTGCACTCTTTTCGTTTTGGGTGTTTCAGGCGTCGAGGTTGAAAACGAGGCTTATTACGAGCAATTTAGAGGAAAGAACATAACCCTCAATGTTTTCAACTGGGGCGAGTACATTTCCGATGGAAGCGAAGGAGCATTAAATGTACTCGACGAATTTGAAAAAATTTCCGGAATCAAAGTTGTATACAACAACTACGAAACCAACGAGGATTTATATGCAAAGCTTTCGGCAAACAGAGACAACCCTCAGTATGATATTATCATTCCCTCGGACTACATGATTTCCCGCATGATTCGCGAGGATATGCTTGAAAAAATCAATTATGATAATGTACCAAACATCTCAATGATTGATGACAAGTACAGATATCCCGACTTTGACCCTACGGGAGAGTACTCTGTTCCGTACACATGGGGTACTGTTGGAATTGTATACAACACAAAATATGTTGCCGAGGAAGATATCGGAACCTGGGATTTACTCTGGAATAAAAAATATGCAGGAAATATTCTCATGTTTTCAAACTCAAGAGACGCTTACGGTGTTGCTCTGAAAAAGCTTGGATATTCTCTCAACTCCACTGACAAAAACGAGATTGAAGAAGCAACAGAAATTCTGAAGCTTCAGCGTTCAGTAAATCAGGCATATGTTATGGACCAGACGTTTGACAAAATGGAAAATGAATCTGCATATATTGCACCCTACTATGCCGGTGACTGTCTTTCAATGATGGAAAACAACGAAGACCTTTCGTTCTATTATCCAAAAGAAGGATTTAACATTTTCATTGACTCAATATGCATTCCAAAAGGAGCAAAGCACAAGGAGGCGGCTGAGGCGTTTATCAACTTCCTTTGCGAAACTGAGATTGCCGCAGCAAATTGTGAGTACATTTGTTACTTTACACCGCATAAGGTTGCAGCATCTATTATCGAATTTGATGAACGCATCTACCCCACTGACCTTCAGCTTTCAACTGCCGAATCATATATTGCACTTCCGGACAACATCAATTCTCTTTACGATTCAAGCTGGATTGAAGTAAGAAGCAGTCTTGACATCAGTGAAATTGTTATGGTTGCAATAATTCTCGGGCTCTCGCTGTCAGTGCTTATAATACTTACAATTTTAAGACGTATGAAAAAGAACAAAATCAACTACTGATTTGTTCACAAATAATTTACTTTATTTTTTGAAAAACTATTTACTTTATCTTCCGATTGTGATACAATATTGCAGTAAGCGTAATTACCCATTACTAAGTTCGGGGAGCAAAGCCTTACCTTAACGGTTAAGAGGTGTTCACCTGCCCCGGTCCCGGTTTTCGGGTCTATTACCTGCAGAAAATAAAGAAAGGTGGAAAACACAAATGATTACAAAGGAAATCAAGCAGCAGATCATCGATCAGTACAAGACACACGAAGGAGATACAGGTTCTCCTGAGGTTCAGATTGCGGTTCTTACTTACAGAATCAACTCTCTTAACGAGCATCTCAAGGCAAACCACAACGACCATCACTCCAGACGCGGTCTTCTCAAGATGGTAGGTCACAGAAGAAATCTTCTCGCATACCTCACCAAGGTTGACATCAACCGTTACCGTGCAATCGTTGAAAAGCTCGGCCTCAGAAAGTAATAACCACAAACGGGCGAATTGGCGATAAGCTATTCGCCCTCAATTTCGTTTTAAGAAGGTAGCCTTAGTGTGCATTTTTATATCTTTGGCATTTAATTTTGCGACTTAAGGTTAAGGGTATTAGGTCATGAAATTAAGTGCAAAATTTATGAATATGTTCTCCAAGGCTAACAAAAATGATAAATCTAAGGAGGAACAAAAAATGTTTGAAAATTACAGAGTATTTTCTACTACTCTCGCCGGCAGAAAGCTTACAGTTGAAACCGGTAAAATCGCACAGCTTGCAAACGGCTCCGCACTTGTAAGATACGGCGACACAGCAATTCTCGCCACAGCTACGGCAAGCTCAGCGCCCAGAGACGGCATAGACTTTCTTCCCCTGTCAGTTGACTTTGAAGAAAGACTTTACGCAGTTGGTAAAATCCCCGGCTCTTTCTTGAAGAGAGAAGGAAAGCCCAGCGAAAAGGCTATCCTTACAAGCCGTGTTATTGACAGACCCATAAGACCTCTCTTCCCCAAGGATCTCAGAAATGACGTAACACTAAACCTTCTCGTTCTTTCCGTTGACCCTGACTGCAGCCCTGAGGTTACAGGTCTTATTGGTGCTTCTCTTGCCCTTTCCATCTCAGACATTCCCTGGAACGGTCCTGTGTCCAGCGTATTTGTCGGCATGGTTGACGGTGAGGTTGTTATCAACCCCACAAAGGCTCAGAGAGAAGTAAGCACACTTGAGCTTACCGTTGCTTCTTCTGCAAAGAAGGTTGTTATGATTGAAGCAGGCGCGAAGGAAATTTCCGATGATGCTATGTTTGATGCAATCATGAAAGCACATGAAGTTAACCAGGAAATTGTTAAATTTATTGAGCACGTTCAGAGCGAAATCGGTAAGACAAAGTTTGAGTACGCGTCCTGCGATGTTGACCATGACCTTTATGACAAGATTGCAGAATACGCTATTGACAAAGTAAAGTACGCGCTTGATACAGATGACAAGAATGTCAGAGAAGAGAGACTCAACAGCGTTTATGCCGATGTTGAAGCATTTGTTGCTGAACAGTATCCCGACGAAGACAGAAAAGCTGAAATGGGAGAATGTCTCTACAAGCTCCAGAAGTTTGTTGTCAGAAGATGGCTTCTCGACGAAGGCAAGCGTGTTGACGGCAGACGCCTTGACGAAATAAGACCTCTTGCTTCCGAAGTTGGTGTTCTTCCCAGAACTCATGGTTCTGCGCTCTTTACTCGCGGTCAGACACAGGTTCTTACTATCGCAACACTCGGTCTTGTTGGCGAACAGCAGCTTCTTGACGGTATTGATGATGAGGAATACAAGAGATATATGCACCACTACAATATGCCCAGCTACTCTGTTGGTGAAACAAAGCCCTCCAGAGGTCCCGGCAGACGTGAAATCGGTCACGGTGCACTTGCAGAGCGTGCTCTTCTCCCTGTAATTCCTTCCGTTGAAGAGTTCCCCTACTCTATCAGACTTGTTTCTGAGGTAGTTTCTTCAAACGGTTCAACCTCTCAGGGTTCTATCTGCGCTTCTACTCTTGCTCTTATGGATGCAGGTGTTCCGATTAAGGATCCCGTAGCCGGTATTTCCTGCGGTCTTATTACCGAAGGCGACAGATGGATGACAATGGTCGATATTCAGGGTCTTGAAGACTTCTTTGGTGATATGGACTTTAAGGTTGCAGGTACAAAGAACGGTATCACAGCCATTCAGATGGACCTTAAGATTGACGGTCTTACACCTGAAATTATCAAGGCTGCTTTTGCTCAGACACACACCGCAAGAGACTACATCCTTGATGAAGTAATGCTCAAGGCAATTGACAAGCCTCGTGCCGATGTTTCCGATTACGCTCCCAAGATGATTACAATAAAGATTGACCCCGAAAAAATCGGTGACGTTATCGGTAAGGGCGGTAAGGTAATTCAGGCAATCACAGCTGAAACAGGCGCAAAGATTGACATTGAAGATGACGGTACAGTATTTATTGCTGCCATCGACAAAAATGCAGGTCTCAAGGCAAAATCAATCGTCGAAGCAATTGCTTTTGATCCCGAACCCGGTGCTGTATTTGTAGGTAAGGTAACAAGACTTATGTCCTTTGGTGCATTTGTTGAAATTGCTCCCGGCAAGGAAGGTCTTGTACACATTTCTAAGCTTGCAAAGGAACGTGTTGAAAAGGTTGAAGATGTTGTAAACGTAGGCGACGAAATCAAGGTTAAGGTACTTGAAATCGACGACAAGGGCAGAATCAATCTTTCCAGAAAAGACGCCATCTAACCAATACATTGTCAAGCGGAAGAAATTCCGCTTGATTTTTTGAATTTTATGTCTGTGAAGATTTAGGAGAATTTCTATGGAAGAAATGAGATTACAGAAATATATTTCTGATTGCGGTCTTATGTCAAGAAGAGCTGCTGAAAAGGAAATTGAAAAAGGATTTTTCAAAGTCAATGGAATCAGAGCTGAAATCGGTCAGAAAATTAATCCCGACAAGGATGAAATCGAATATAAAGGAAAGCTTGTCAAGGGTGGCAGTAAAAAGGTCTATGTTATGCTGTATAAGCCGCGCGGATATGTTACAACAATGAGTGATGATGAGGGCAGAAAGTGCATTCCTGAGCTTTTAGATGAGATACCCGAACGCGTCTACCCCTGCGGACGTCTTGATATGGATTCCGAAGGGCTTCTCATTCTCACAAACGACGGTGAGGTTGCAAACAAGCTTATGCACCCAAAACACCATGTTGAAAAAATATACCATGTAAAGGTTAAGGGTGAGATTGAGCCCGAAACACTCGTACTGCTTAATTCTCCCATGATAATTGATGACTATAAAATTAAACCGGTAAAGGTTTCAATAATTGAACGCAAAGAAGGAAATACTATTCTAAGATTCATACTTTCAGAGGGAAGAAACAGGCAAATCAGAAAAATGTGCGAGCAGGCACACCTGAATATCACTCGCTTAAAGCGAGTTGCAGTCGGAGATTTGACAATAGGTATGTTAAAGCCCGGTCAATGGAAATACATGAATTATAACGAAATCAGCATATTGAAGAATATGTCCTAAGAGGTATACAAAATGATAGCAATAAAACCTGTTTATACAAGCTATGAACGTGAAGAATATATGAAACCCTTCGGAATTGTTCCCAAGGACAATCAAGTTGTAATTGCTGCTATCAATGACGGCAGATTTGTCGGTGCTGCGCTTGTTTCATTCAAGGACAATACGGGAACGGTACACCTGATGAGTCTTATTGACGGTTATGATGATTACATCGACAGATTTCTTATCGGAAAGGCAGCACTTAACTTTCTCGATCTGTCCGGAGCAAAGGATATAACCTATACCGGAGATGACGAAAAGCTTGCCAAGTCTCTCGGATTCAAGCTTGTAAACCAGCATATGAAAATCGACCTTACAGGATACTTTGACGGAGCACACGAGGGTTGCGGCGGACACAATTCGGAGGTCAAATAATGGGAGATTACAGCGTTAGAGTAATTGAAAAGATAATTGTTCTTTTTATTGCTATGATTGCAGGCTATATAGCTAAAAAAGGAAAGCTTATAAGCGGCGAGAGCACAAAATCACTGTCATCATTGCTTGTTTATATTACAAATCCTTGTTTGATTGTTTGTTCCCTTCAAAGAGAATATGACTCAAACCTTTTGATTACGGCAGCAAATGTTTTTGCTCTATCGGTTGCTGTTCACTCGCTTCTTGCAATATTCTCACATTTCATATTCAGACACGTTAAGAATAAAAGCGAGAGAAGCGTCTACTCCTACGGTTTGACATACAGCAATTGCGGTTATATGGGATTTCCTCTTATGATGGCAATTTTCAAAGATGACCCGCAGCTCGGTTTGTTCTACGGAGTTATTTTTGTAACAGCATTTAATCTTTTCTCATGGACTCATGGCATTATTGTTATGAGCAATGAAGGTAAGATTCCGTGGAAAAAGCTCGTATTAAACCCTGCGCTTATCGCCGTCATAATCAGCATGGTTTTATTCCTTGGAAGAATTATGCTTCCGAAAACAATAAATGACGGACTTACTCTTGTCGGCGACATGACATTTCCGCTATCAATGATAATAATAGGAAGTCTGCTTGCTGACATGAAGCTGTTAAAGATTCTGTCTCAAAAAAAGCTGTATCTGTTTTCGGCATTAACTTTATTGGTAGTTCCTGCAATTATGCTTATTATTGCCAAGCTTTTAGGGCTTCCGGAATATCTTTCCATTGTAGGCATTACCATGTGTGCTGCTCCCGTTGCGGCAAACACGGCAGTAACTGCTGAGGTTTACGATAACGACTCGGCACTCGCCGCAAGACTTGTTGGTATTACTACCCTATTCTGTCTTGTTACAATGCCATTCATGCTATGGTTAGCAGAGATTATATTATAAAACAAAGCCTGCGATGATGATCGCAGGCTTAACTATTATCAGTATAAACTAAAATGATTTTTGTAAAGTTAGGTAAGACTTAATTAATAATGAATAATATAAAAAGAAACCCTGTCTTTCGACAGGATTCTCTTTTGGTGCCGGTGGTGGGACTTGAACCCACACGGTATCGCTACCAACGGATTTTGAGTCCGTCGCGTCTGCCATTCCACCACACCGGCATATTCAGTCTTTTCACAACGGATATATAATAACACAAAACAGCATTTTTGTCAATACAATTACAGCACAAATTCGTATATTTTGCGAAATTCAAAAATGAAGAAATTTGATGGCAAATTATAAGTTAATTTCATAAAAATCATTATTACTATTGAAAATAAAGCAAAAATGTAGTAAAATAAAAATGCCCCTTACGGGGCAAATGAGAAAAAGCGATGTTCAGATTACTTACTGTTCTTAGAATTATTATTCTGATTCTTATTTTCGTTCTTGTTCTGACTCATAGGGTCATTCTGGCTTGAAGGACCGTTGTTATTCTGCTTGTTGGAATAGTTCTGTTCATTCTTATTCTTGGAATTCTTGTTTGACATAACATCAATACTCCTTTTTTATTTGGTATTGATATTATTTGCAAGTTTTGAAAAAATAATTCACATAAAGGGGATTTTTATTATGAAATTTTATCCGCTGAAGTTAAAGCCCGTTACCAAATCCATTATCTGGGGAGGCAACTATCTTAAAGAAAACTTCGGATTCACAAGCAATGATGAAAACATTGCCGAAGCATGGCTTGCTACTTGCAGACCTGACGGCGTAAACCTCATCGAAAACGGCGAATATGAAGGCAAAACTTTTGAAGACTATATAAAGGACGCAGGAATAGACAACGTATGCGGTGATTTTGATGCCTTTCCCCTGCTCATAAAGTTCATAGATGCAAACGACAGGCTTTCTGTTCAGGTACATCCCGATGACATTTATGCCAAGGCAAACGGACTTGATGCAGGAAAAACCGAGATGTGGTACATCGTTGACTGCAAGGAAGGTGCAAAGCTTGTATACGGGCTCAAATCCGAGGAAGCACCGACATTTGAAGAGATTGAACAGGCAAACAACAAAGGAAAACTCTCCGATATGTTAAACTACGCTGACGTTCACAAGGGTGACTGCTTCTTTATTCCTGCAGGACTTGTTCATGCAATCGGTGAAGGTATTGTAATTGCCGAAATCCAGCAAAACTCAAACACTACATACCGCCTTTATGACTATGACAGAGTAGGTAAAGACGGCAAAAAGAGAGAGCTTCATATTCAAAAAGCATCAGAGGTTATTAAAACCCAGTTCCCTGACGAATATGTTTCGGGCAAGGTTATTTCCGACAAAGACGGCGAAAGAACAGAAATTCTTTGCAAGTGCGACCTTTTCTGCGTTATCAAATACAATCTTGCAAGCGGAAAGAGTGCTTTCTTTGAAGAAGGCAGTATGAAGAGCATCATTTGTCTTGACGGCAAAGGTGTTATCTCCTGTGACGGTGTGGATTATCCGGTGAACAAGGGTGACTCCTATCTTATTCCTAAGGCTTGCGACGGATTTGTTGTTAAATCTGAAAGTGATGAGTTTGAGGTAATCGTTTCGGAGGCGTAATTGTGTTTTTATGATTAGTTATATAATCACTTTGATTATTTTTATTATATGCACTATTCTCACAATATTTAACAAATCAATTATTTGTTTTGAGGAAACTTCATTTGCTTGTCTTATATTTTTTATATTTACTCTGTTTCTTTCGTTTCAGGACATACTTTTTTCAAAAAGTAATCTTGAGAGTCTAAATTCCGGTGACAACATACTTTGGACATATGAAGAAAAAGTAATAGTATATAGAATAAGAGGACTTGTCTTATTGCCATCTTCAGTGTTTCAATTCTTCTTAATATTTACATTCGGTTTTTATACTAAACTAATATTAACATCAGTTATTTTTGTATTTAGTTATGCAATTGCAATATTAAGTTCATACCTTGGAACAAAGAAACTTATTATTTCAAGATTAAATAAAGAAGAAAACGAACGCAAACAGCAAGAAATCAATGAAGAACTTGGAAAAATATAATTACAACAATCCCTCAGTCACTGCGTGACAGCTCCCTTTACACAAGGGAGCCGATTACAGAAGTACTACACTATGCCCTCCTTGTGTAAAGGAGGGTGTCAGCCTTTGGCTGACGGGAGGATTGTAATATCATAATAAAAGACCGCCGTCGGCGGTCTTTCTTCATTATTTATGCTCAATCGCATTTCCCTTAATCATTTCACCAACATTTTCATAAATGTACTTAGGTCTGAACGGGAACTGTTTAAGTATATCAAAGTTTGTAACTCCACTCATAACAAGAACGGTATCAATCTCGGATTCAATACCTGCGACAATATCGGTATCCATTCTGTCGCCGATAATTACCGCATCCTCAGGTGCTACGCCTAGAAGCTTTATACCCGACTTCATCATAAGAGGATTGGGTTTTCCTACATAATACGCAACACAGCCTGTTGAAAGCTCAATGGGTGCTACCAGCGCCTTGGTCGCAGGAATAATTCCCTGCTCACTGGGTGCCGTCATATCGGGGTTTGTACCTATAAGCTTTGCACCGCCGTTGACAAGCTTTACGGCTCTTAAAATGCTGTCATAGTTATAGTTTTTGGTTTCGCCTATAACTACGTAATCGGGGTTTACATCATTCATTGAAATGCCTTTAGAATAAAGTGCATTGATAAGACCGGGTTCTCCTATAACGTATGCAGAGCATCCCGGCTTCTGGCTCGCAAGAAAGTCCGCCGTTGCAAGAGCAGATGTATAGAAATGCGATGGATCAACATCAAGTCCGAGTCTTTTGAGCTTCTGAGAAAGCTCAATTGGTGAACGCTCAGAGCTGTTGGTAAAGAAAAGGAAATGCTTATCGTTTTCCTTTAACCAATCAATAAACTCATGTACGCCGTCAAGTATTTTATTACCGTGGTAGATAACACCGTCCATATCGCTAATAAAGCCTTTTTTGGAGTTTATGTCAAGAATATTAACCATGATTATTCCTTTCCTTCTATGAGGTATGTCGCCTCAATATCTGCAATGTGTAGCTTAACTGCAAGGGGATACTTTTCAAAAGCGCCGTTGATGGCAAAGCTGCCTCCCCGTGCCGCATCATCAAAGCCGCCCATGTGCCATCGGATTGCAATTGCCTCATCAACTTTAAGTCTCATAAAGCGTTCAATGAGAAATACGCTCTTTTCGCCGTGACCGAACGGGAATTTATCATCAATTGTATAATAGTTTACCTTTTCCCACTGCCCGGTAGCTTCATTCTTAACATTTCTCTGGCTGACCTTATAAAACTCAGCCTTGCACAGGTCATGAAGAAGCGCCGCAATTGCCATAGACTCATCAGGCTTTCCAGCATTATATCTATCAATCATTGCTTTATATACATTTAAAGAGTGGTCGGCAAGACCGCCTTCAAAGGCATTATGGAACTTTGAACTTGCAGGAGCAACAAAAAAGTCCGTTTTATTTGTTATCCAGTCAAGCAACTCCTTACTTCCCTGCCTTGTTATTGCTTCATTATAAGCTTTTGTAAATCTGTCCTTAACAGATTCAAACTGTAAGCTTCTGAGAATCTCCTCGTTCATTTTGTCCTCCGTTATTTCTATTTGAATAAATGCATATGTCAGTCACAAAATCATTTTCTTAAAGCTGAAACAATAACACGCAATGTTACAGCTTCATTATCTATTATTTTAACATATAAATATGTATATTTCAACACAAAAAAATCCCTTGGTAAAACCAAGGGAAATAATAAATCATTTAAGAAGCGAGTAACCGAAACCGTTGATTAGAGCATCAAGCTTCTGTCCTGCCTTACACATGGGACACTCCTGAGGATTGAAGTGTTCATAGTCACCAAGAAAATCAGGGTTGAAGCAGGAATAAATCGGAAGGGCGTCTTTTGACTTTTCCTGAGTTGAGAATATCGCAGAAACACCCACAGGATTACCGCCGTAGTATCTGACTGCACCGATTGCCGCCTCAACACTTCGACCTGAGGAGTAGGATACAGCAAGAAGCATTACGCTTTTTCCTTCTATCATGGGAATAATGTTATCACGGAAAAGAATCTGACTCGAATTTGTAATTTCAGGCGAAACAACATATATTGACTTATGTGCATTAATGCTGACAAAGTCTGCCTCGGTAAGCTCATTGGCAAGACAAGCACCGATAACCTCTGTTCCGTCGAGACAAAGAATTGTATCAACAATTGTTGAATGATAATAATATGAGCTCAGCTCCTCGGCAACAGCCTTTGCCTCGGAAAGACGAGCCTTCTGTGCTACAACATCAATGTAATAGTTGCTGTGGCGATCATTTGTTGCAAAGTGACCTTTACAAACTCTGAGAAACAGATTGTTGCGTTTGGTTTCGTACTTAAAGGTCTTAAAATTCGACATATTTGCACCTGCCCTTTTTATTTATTATATAACAATTTATATATCTTTTCAATAAGTAATTTCCATTTTAGCAAATATGACGAATAATTTTGTATCAAATAACCGAATTTTTCTTAATTATACTGTCATATTACAACACATAATTATTCAATATTTATTACGTAGATGTTTACTTTAAATCAACAGTTTGTCTTAAATAAACGATATAATTTTATGTATAATTATTATATATAAATTTAGGTGGTATATACAATGAGTGATAATAAAAACAATCTTTCCTGCCGTCTCGGCACAGTCGGCGGACAAGCCGTTCTTGAAGGCGTCATGATGAAATCCAAGGACCTTGTTGCGCTTTCTGTTAGAGGCACTGACGGAAACATTACAACTGAGGTAAATGAATTTAAAACCATAAGATCAAAGTATAAAATATTAAATCTTCCTCTTATCAGAGGTGTTGTAAATCTTGTTGAGACAATGATTCTCAGCTTTAAAACTCTTAATCGGTCGGCAGACTTACTCGGAATTGAGGAGGAAGAGACCAAGTTTGAAAAATGGCTAAGTAAAACTTTTGGTAAAAGTGTTACTGCAATTGCTTCTGTTTTGGGAACAGTGCTTGGACTTGGATTATCCGTTTTACTTTTCATTTATCTTCCGACTCAGATAGCTGAATTTGTAAAGCTTATTTGTGAAAACAGAATAATTGTCAGCTGTGTTGAAGGTGTTGTGAAAATACTGATATTCATGCTTTACATCATTCTTTGCGGGCTTATTCCCGACATGAAGCGAGTATTTCAGTATCATGGCGCTGAGCACAAATCAATTTTCTGCCACGAGGCGGGTCTGGAGCTTACGCCGGAAAATGTAAAGAAACAAAAGCGTTTTCACCCGAGATGCGGAACAAGCTTTCTCTTTGTCATGATGTTCCTTGGAATTATAACATCAGCTTTAATCATAGATTTTCCTGTTTATGCAAGAGTTCCTTTAAAGATTCTGTTTCTTCCCATAGTAGTAGGAGTAGGATTTGAGTTTATCAAGTTTGCAGGAACACACAACAATATATTTACTCGTGCACTTTCTGCACCCGGACTTTGGATTCAGAGAATTACAACCAAGGAGCCTGATCTTTCGCAAATTGAAGTTGCCATTTCTTCCTTAAAGGCGTCACTTCCCGACATATATCCCGCAGAAAACGCTCATGACTCCGAGCAGGAGCAGACCGAAAACTGACACAATCAAAGGACAAAACATGACATATAACGAGTTCAAAGCAGAGTATTTACCAAAGCTCAAAACCATTTCCGAAAACGCATCGTTTGAGCTTGAAACGATAATATTATCAGCAAGCGGCATGAAAAAAAGCGATTTGCTGTTAAACAGAGCAAACGTCATTGATAAAGCTGTACTTGAAAAGCTTATCCTAAGCATTACAAGGAGACTAAACCGCGAGCCTTTACAGTACATTATAGGTGAATGGGAGTTTTTCGGTCTGAGAATGTTTTGCGGTAAGGGATGTCTTATACCCCGCCCCGAAACAGAAATGCTTGCTGAAATTGCAATTAAGAATCTCCCTCGCGGAGGTAAGCTTCTCGATTTATGTACGGGTAGCGGTTGTATCAGCGTTGCAGTACTTAATAACCGCCCCGATGTTACGGCAATTGCCGTTGATATTTCCGAGGATGCCCTGAGATATGCAAAAATGAATGCCGAATATCACGGTATTGGCAGCGACAGGCTGAAGCTTATAAAGGCTGACATTTACAGCTATATCCCAACAGAATACCCTAACGTTATTGTTTCAAATCCTCCGTACATCAAATCAGACGACATAAAAAGTCTGAGTCCTGAGGTTCTTTTTGAGCCGTCAATTGCACTTGACGGCGGTCACGACGGTCTTGATTTTTACAAGCTTATTGCAAAATACTATGCCAAAAAATACCTTGATAACGGCGGTTGCTGTGCTGTTGAGGTTGGGTATGACATCGGCGAGGAGGTTGCGGCAATCTTCCGTTCTCAGAGGTTTTCGGCTTCTCTTATTAGAGATATTTATGAGGTTGAGCGCGTGTGTGTCGCAAAAAAAGAACTATAATTTATTAAAAAAATGCGGTCTCTGACCGCATTTTTTAATTTCTGTATTTATCCATAAAAGCACAAAAGAGTTCAACAACCTTACCGTAGCTTTTGGTTCCCTCATCCTCACCCATGGCTTTAAGATACGTATCATTTACTGTATCTGCAACCTTTGAGGCTGTGGAATGTCTGTATTTTTGAAAGAAAAGATAATACGCATACATTTCACCGAGCAGCCTATTATCTGTATTTTCGACAAGAGAGGTATACATAGCTCTTTCATTTGTTATCGCTGCATCAAGAAAATAATCATACATATTCATGTATGCAGAATACACGAGGTACTCATCCTCAGACGCAAGACAAGCAAGAAAGGCAATAAAATTCGCTTCATCCTCCCCTGCAATTCCTCTTTGATGCGCCATTTCATGAGCCATTGTAAAAGATACAACATAATCGGGATAATTTGTATTTACGTTCGCCTCTCCCGTAAACGGAACATAAATTCCCGAAATATGGGTATATGTCATTATTGGCGAAACTATAATCCTTTTAGCTTTTGCTTTTACTCTCGAAATGAAAGGATAATCACCTGATAATCTGTCATAACCATATGACAAAAGCTCATTCATCTCATCCCACGTATGGGGATTCTCCGAAGCACCGCTATCATCAAACTCGACGTTTGCTGAAGCATCTTCTGCAAGCTCTTTCACATAAAGAGCCGCATCATAAAGCATATCGCTTGTCAATTCTTTTTTATCAAGCTCAAACTGTTTTTCAATAGGATATCTGAAATGACAAATGGCAAAAGCATTAATAAACAGAAAAACCGCCGAAAACAGCAGACAGCAAAATCTGACTAAAAAAATCTTAAATGAAAAAGTATGCCTCAACGCCGAGCGTGCTGAAATAAGAACAACAACAATCAAAAGCAACGGCAGCAGAAACAAGACAATTTCAGCAAGTGAAAAGCTGAAGAATCCCGTAACCGATGACAAAATACCTCTTATAAACGCTGAAATACCAAGGCAATACCATTCACAAAAATCCCTATTATAAATCGAAGCCAAGAGAACAGCAATAGACAAGAAAAACAGCGCAAGGGTAGCAAAAAATGTATATTTTAAGCCTATTGACAACCTAACGCTTTTCATATTTTTATTCATCAGACGCCTGTGTATCTCCTTCAAGGGAATCAAAATAATAGTCGAAAACAGCCTTCGCAACACTTGACGCTCTCGTACTTTTATCGCCGTTTTCAACAACAACGGAAACTACAATTTCAGGGTCATCATAGGGTGCAAAACCAACAAACAATGCCGTATCACTTCCCTTTGCCACCTGAGCTGTTCCTGTCTTTCCGCCAACCTCATAGTCATAATCATCAAATACGGTTCTTGCAGTACCGTCGACAACAACTGATTTCATTGCTGATTTCAGCACATTAACAACATCTGACGGTATACTTATTTTGCTCAATATTTCAGGTTTATTCTCATAAACCGTCTCTTTTGTATAATAATTTTCAACAGATTCAAGAAGCGTAGCCTTATACCTCGTACCGCCATTTACAACCGCACACATATAAGAACAAAGCTGAAGAGGCGTAAAAGCATTGTCCGACTGCCCGATTGCTGCCTGAAGGGTATCACCGGGATTCCACAAAAGCCCTTTACTGTCTCTGTATTCGGGAGAAGCGAGAATACCGGTTGACTCAGGAACTTCTATACCTGTTTCTTTTCCAAGACCGAGAAGCGAAGCATAGTGAGTAAGGGTATCAATTCCCATATCATCGCCGACCTTATAGAAAAAATAGTTACAGGAATGTTCAATAGCCGATTTTACATTGACATATCCATGAGAGCCTCCCGTGTTGTCATATATCCAACAGTGTGGCTGGTAATCCTCATGCTTTCTGTATACACCAACGGCATTTACAAGCGTATTTTCCGTAATTGTACCCGAACAAAGAGCGGCAATAGCTGACGCAATTTTAAACGTAGAGCCGGGCGGGTAAATGCCTTGTGTAGCTCTGTTGACAAGAGGCCGCGTTTCATCATTTACAAGAGAGTTAAATATCTCGGAATAATTATTCAAATCATAGTTTGGATAATTGGCACATACAAGGACATCTCCTGTTTTTGGCTGCATAACAACAACGCTTCCGTACTTGCAATCCTCGCCGTTTTCGGGTACGGTGTCATTTCCAAGTTCCCTTGCAAGCTCTATCTGCTCTTTAAGTGCATCCTCGGCAGCCTTTTGCATACCCGCATCAAGAGTAAGTTTCACAGAATAGCCGTTTCTGCCCGCGTCGGTAACCGATTTTCCAAGAACATTATTGTCAGAATCTATTTCAACACTAAGCCTGCCGTCAAATCCGTGAAGATAGTCCTCAAAGGCCTTTTCAGCGCCTTCCCTGCCTATTACCGCATCATAGTCATATCCCTTGCCAACAACATACTCCTCGGTCTCCTCAGCGTAAATGGGGCTTGTTCTGCCAAGAATGTGAGAGGCAAGAGCACCTTGGTTATAATATCTTTCATCCTCTGTTGTAATTGATATACCATGCATTGAATGAAGCTGTTCGGAGACAAGAGTCCTTGTCTTTTCATCAATGTCTTTTACAATATCATATCTCGCAAGGTAATCAAAGTCACTCGTTTCCATATCGTATCTTATACCTACAAGCTTACGGTAACGACTTTGCTTCTTTTGCGTCTCATCAACACCATATCGATCACAAAGATAATCATAAAGAGCACTTTTATCTGAAATAAACTCCGATTCCTCAAGCTCATTATTCTTTGCAAATTTTTTTAGCATCTTTACTTTTGTATCATCAAAAATATACTCTTCATCGAGAGTATAAGGATAAACTTTGGAAACAGGAAGATTATCTACAAGTTCAATGGAGTTTTTTGAGCAAAACTCAATAAAAGAAAGCAAAACTGTATTATAGTCATCACTGTCTATTGTTGTTTTATCAATACTGATGTTATATATTTTTTTATTTGATACAAGGAGCTTGCCGTTTCTGTCATAAATCTGACCTCTGCTCATTTCCAATGTCTGGGTCCTATATGTTTTGGGAACAGCAATTGATGAATAATACTCGGTTTTCAAAACCTGCAAATCAAAAAGCTTAAACAAAAACATAAGGATAAACACACCGAAAAGTACCGATAAGATAACAATTCTCAGAATATCTATGCTTCTGTTTAATGTGCGTTTATCCTTATGCTTTAACATTTTTCCACTCCGTAATAAACTAAAGGTTTTTAATTATGTCTGAAACAACAAAGCTCGCACGCTTTGCTGCAATCTCCGCCATTTCCTGAAAGGACATATCTGCTTTTTCATCAGCATTATCACTCATTGCTCTTATAACAAGGAAAGGTACCTTGTTCAGTACACAAACATGAGCAACCGCCGCACCCTCCATTTCAGTACACAACGCGTTATAATCATTTCTGAGTTTTGCAACAACTGCGCTGTCCTCAACAAACATATCGCCCGTCACAATCATGCCCGTGTCATACTTAAACTTGTCATCATCAATCTTGGAGCACGCTGCCTCTGCAAGAGAAACAAGCTTCTCATCGGCAGCAAACACAGACGTGTGCGGAGCATAATCCTCAAGAACGCTTATGGGGTATAAATCGTGGTATGTAAGCTTTTCCGATATGACAATATCGCAAACACCAAGATGCTTACAGGTACAGCCTGCAACACCGGAATTTATAACATAATCGACATCAAATAGATCAATAAGTCTCTGGGTGTTAGCGGCGGCATTTACCTTCCCGACACCTACAAGACTAATATAAATATCGCAATTGTCGCTTTTTCCCTTATATATTCCGTAAAACTCAGTCTCAACCGCTGAAAAATCGCGGCAGAATTCTACCATTTCACAGTCAAGAGCTGCAATTATTCCTACTTTCATAAAATTCTCCAATTAATCAAGATAGTCTCTGAGTCTCTTTGAACGGCTGGGGTGACGAAGCTTTCTGAGAGCCTTTGCTTCAATCTGGCGGATACGCTCACGAGTAATATTAAACACCTTACCAACCTCTTCAAGCGTTCTTGTTCTGCCGTCCTCAAGACCAAATCTGAGCTTTAAAACGTGCTCTTCTCTTGGGGTAAGAGTATGAAGCACTTCACAAAGCTGCTCTCTGAGAAGTGTATAAGAAGCCGCCTCAGCCGGTGCAGGAGCATCATCGTCGGGAATAAAGTCGCCAAGATGGCTATCCTCTTCTTCACCGATAGGTGTCTCAAGACTTACAGGCTCCTGAGCAAGCTTCATTATGTCTCTGACCTTTTCAACGCTCATATTCATTTTAGCAGCAATTTCCTCGGTAGATGCCTCATGACCAAGCTCCTGAAGAAGCTGTCTTGAAACTCTTAATACCTTGTTAATGGTTTCAACCATATGAACAGGAATTCTGATTGTACGTGCCTGGTCAGCAATTGCACGTGTGATAGCCTGTCTTATCCACCAAGTCGCATAGGTCGAGAACTTATATCCCTTAGTATAGTCAAACTTTTCAACAGCCTTCATGAGACCGAGATTTCCCTCCTGAATAAGGTCAAGGAAGAACATACCTCTGCCTACATATCTTTTCGCGATGCTGACAACAAGTCTGAGGTTACTTTCAACAAGCTTTTGCTTTGCGTTTTCATCGCCGCCTGCCATTTTCTCAGCAAGGTCAAGCTCCTGCTCTGTGCTGAGAAGGTCCACCTTACCGATTTCCTTAAGATACATCTTTACAGGGTCATCAATAATGAGACCGTCCTGAGCAACGAGACTGTCAGAATCCTCATCACCATCATAGCCCGAAATATTATCTACATTTGCAAGTCCCGATTCAATGTCACTGAAATTATCATCTGTATAGCCTGTTACCTCAATACCGAGATTTTCAATTGTTTCCATGAGCTTTTCCATGTTTTCAACGTCAAGCTCTTCCTCGTCAAGAACCTCAAGAATCTCCTCATTGGTAAGCGAGCCCTTTGCTTTGCCCTTTTCAAGAAGTTCCTGAATATCGTTTTTCCTCTTGGGTGCTTCTGCCTTTTCCTCAGAGCTGTTCTTAGATGCCTTGTTGGAACGTCTTTTTTTGCCTGTCTCTTTCTTTTCCTCCGCAGCTTCTTCAACAGCTTCCACTGCCGTTTCTTCCGTCACAAGCTCTTGTGAAACAACAGCTTCTTCAACCTTTACCGCATCAAGTGCTTCGATCTCTGCAACCTTTTTCTTTGCCATTATATACATCCTTTCAGCCTCACGGCTACAATATTTAACAATTTAATTTTTAACACCTTTATCCTGACGAGCCTTCGATATCAGGGAAATCAAATCTTCATCGGAAGATATTTTTTGGCGGGAAGACAAAAGACGCATTTTTTCGCGTTTAAGCGATGCAATCTGCTCATTTAGAGCGCTTGTTCCGTTAGCAGAAAGCGTCGTTCTTCTATGCCTCATATCAAAAATTCTAGACATTTCCTCGGGTGTGAAAATTTCATTCAGACTTGACAAATCCGTTTCGCCCGTTGAATAAACACTGTTTATTGCTTCAAAAACCCGCCTGCTGAACGCAGTAACAAAATCATCACCCGAAATTCCGTCGCATTTTGAATACTCTTCAGGCATAAGCATAATGATTCCGAGAAGCCGTTCTTCAATCTCGACTGCCATCGGGCAGGAAACCGCTTCGGGATTTATCTTATCATCAAAATGAAGTGTTTTCTTTTCTGTATCGGCACGCACAGCCGATGAAGATTTTGCGCTGTTTTTACGTTTATTCTTATTGACAATGCCGGATATACTCTCAGCCTTTATGCCTGATATTTCAGAAAGGCGCTGTATGTATATATCTCTCTTTACCTCAGAATAAATACCTGAAATAATCTTACAGCATTCCTCCATAGCTCTTAGCTTTTCGTCGGCATCCTGCATATTATATTTAGAGAGAATACCGTTTAACTTGAAGTCTATCTGTCCGACAGAACCCGAAAGAAGTTTTGAAAATGCCTGAGGTCCAAACTTCTTAATATACTCATCGGGGTCCTTTGCCCCTTCCATGCGGATAATTTTTGTTTCAACGCCCACTTCGTTTAGAAGCGTCATTGCCTTATCGGCAGCTTTTTTTCCGGCATCATCGCTGTCATACGCAAGAAAAGCGGTTTTTGCATATCGTGCCACAACCCTTGCATGCTCAGAGGTTATAGCAGTACCCAAAGTCGCAACGGCGTTTGTGAAACCAGCCTGATGCATTGCAATTACATCCATATAACCTTCGCACAGAATAATTTCTCCGCTTTTGACAAAATCCGATTTAATATTTCCAAGCAAAGCCTCTTTTGCATAATTCAGTGCAAACAGATTCTTTCCCTTTCGGAACACAACGGTATCTGATGAGTTTAAGTACTTGGGCTTTGAATCATCCATAACACGACCGCCAAAGGCTATAACATTTCCCGAGGTATCAATTATGGGAAATATAATTCTATTCCTGAACATATCAAAGGGCTTACCTGTTTTTTGAGAAATACCGCAAAGGAAGTTTTCTTTT
The DNA here is from genome assembly GCA_045541355.1 of Eubacteriales bacterium. Taxonomy (GTDB): domain Bacteria; phylum Bacillota; class Clostridia; order Oscillospirales; family CAG-382; genus UMGS1387. The sequence goes on from JAZQIW010000053.1 coordinate 57,333, forward strand.
ATTTCATCCTTTGTGTAGCCAAGTGAAGACAATTTATTAAACAAATCATAAAAATCGTTTTTTGCAAAGCCAAGACCAAACCGAGTGACTGTTGTTTTGGAAAGCTGTCGGTCGGCAAGATATTTCCGTGCTTCTGCTCCATCGGCTCCGACAAGATTTTCATAAAAAATTCTTGCAGCTGCTTTATTCATTGAAAAAGCTCGTTCCCTCGAAAGCTTTGGTTTTTCAGCATTTGAATAACGTCTGTCATCCTGAGGCACAGTCATGCCGCATCTGTCAGCAAGAAAATTCACGGCATCCCTGTAATCAAGGTTTTCGATTCTCATAATAAAGGTAATTACATCACCGCCCGCTCCGCATCCAAAGCAATGAAAATTATCCTCAAACACCGTAAAAGAAGGCGTTTTTTCACTATGAAACGGACATCTGCCGGTCTGATTTCTCCCTGCCCTTTTCAGTTCAACATAACGCGATACAACATCGGAAATGGGAGAACGCATTTTTAGTTCCTGTATAAACCCTTGCGGATATGCCACGTTTCCCACCTCCTAAAAAACCTAAAATTAAATCAAAGAATTGCCCATTTTTTTGGTATAAACAAATTTTGAAAAGTCTGAACGGCGAATCTATCCGTCATGCAGGCAAGATAATCGCAAACAGCTCTTTCTATGCTGCCGCCAAACTCAAGACTCTTCCTATATTCAAGCGGTATCTTACCTGTATTCTTACAGAAGTATTCATACATCTTATTAATCATATCACACGCTTTTGTTTCTTCACTCTTGGCGACGGGATTAAAATACACGTTTTCAAACAAAAACTCTCTTAGTGCCATTGTACTGTCATACATATTTGCTTCCATAGCAACAACGGCAACACCGTTTTTGAAATTCCTTGAGGTCGCGCGGATAACACTTTTAACCATTGTATCAATTCTGGTACTGTGAGTATCACCCAAAACGGCTCTCAGACCAAAAGGTATGTCTTTGTTACTAAGAACTCCTGCTCTTACAGCATCATCAATATCATGGTTAATATAAGCAATTCTGTCGGCAAGCTTTATAATCATTCCTTCAGGAGTTTTTGCATCAATCGAGCCCGTATGACAAAGTATACCGTCTCGAACCTCATTGGTAAGATTAAGACCATTGCCGTCTCGTTCAATCAAATCTACTACTCTAAGGCTTTGCTCATTATGCTTAAACCCGTCGGGGCAAAGCTTATTAAGCTCCCTTTCACCAGCGTGACCGAAGGGTGTATGTCCAAGGTCATGTCCGAGTGCTATTGCTTCGGTCAAATCCTCATTCAGACGAAGAGACCTTGCTATTGTTCTTGCAATCTGAGACACCTCGAGGGTATGAGTAAGTCTTGTACGGTAGTGGTCGCCCTCGGGCGAAAGAAAGCACTGGGTTTTATGCATAAGACGTCTGAAGGATTTTGAATGAATAATCCTGTCCCTATCCCTCATAAAAGGCGTTCTAAGATCAGCACCTTCGTCGTTTTCCTGACGCAGTCTTCCTTTTGTAGCAGAAGACAAGGTTGCATATTCACACAGCATATGTTTTTCAATTTCATTATATCCATTCAAAAGCTCGGTCATCTTAGTCACCCCTTTACTGTCTTATACACCAAAAAAAAGAAAAACACTTTTTTTCATTCAAAAAAATCGACGTATTAACAGATTATTTTCTTTTTATTCTTCAAATACAAATTCTTTATACATTCCGTAGCATTTTTCATCAACAACCGCCTCTACAACAACTCCGTTGTCCGTATACTCCGTGCTATTGACAAGGGCATTTGTATACAAAATATTGACTGCCCCCTGTTTATCAAAGGGAAACAGGAACTTAACAGTCCTTTTTGCCTTTGAAAGAATTTCATCAATCATTTCAAGCAAATTATCAACGCCCGTGCCGTCCTTAGCAGAAATGCATACGGAATCATGAGCAAGCAAGGCTTGTCTCTCGGGTACAACCTCAAGCCTGTCGCATTTATTAAAAACATAAACAGTCGGCTTATCTGCGGCATCAAGCTGTGAAAGAATTTGCTCTGTTACCATAGTTTTTTCCTTGGCGTTTTCGTCAGAAGCATCCACAACAATAAGCACAATATCTGCATATCTGACCTCATCAAGTGTTGATTTAAAAGCCTCAACAAGCTGATGCGGAAGCCTCGAAATAAAACCGACTGTATCCGACAAAAGAATGTTTCTGCCAGAGGGCAAAGAAAGCTTCCTGACGGTCGGATCAAGAGTTGCAAAAAGCTTATCCTCTGCAAGAATATTTGCATCAGTAAGATAATTCAAGAGAGTTGACTTTCCTGCATTGGTATAGCCTGAAATGACTGCCAACGGAACATTACTTTTCATTCTTTTACTACGCTTTATACCCCTGTCTTTCTCCATTTCTTCAAGGGCTCTTTTAAGTGCAAGTATTCTTCTTTGAATATGTCTCTTATCCGTCTCAAGCTTTGTCTCGCCCGGACCTCTTGCACCAATGCTTCCGCTTGTACCGCCCTGTCTTGACAAATTTATGCCGTTACCGGTCAGACGCGGTGCCGTATATTTAAGCTGTGCTATTTCAACCTGAAGCTTACCTTCCCCTGTTACGGCGTGCTTTGCGAATATATCAAGTATGAGCATTGTTCGGTCAATGACCTTAACCTTACCCTTATTTTCATTTTCAAAGCAATTATCTATTTCCTTTTCAAGGTTTCTTATTTGAGACGGAGAAAGCTCGCCGTCGATAACAACAAGAGAAACGGAGTTATCAGCACACAGCTTTCCTGCCTCAACAGCCTTTCCGTAGCCAATATACGTTGCGGCATCGGGACTTTGACGACACTGAGTAATTCTGAAAAAGCGGGAGTTTACGGCATCGTCGCCTATTGATGTTTCTGCAAGAAGCTGCAGCTCATCAAGAGATGAATTACATTCAGATGCGTAATCATTATCGGAATATATTGCACAAAGCAAGACATTCACATTTTCTTTTATCTCGGTTTCATGCACCTTTTCATTTTTAACTGCGTTTTCATCTACAAACATAAATTTATCCTTTCAAGATAAAACCTTTTCCTGACGCATATGCTATATAAAGGAGTGACAATATGAGAATATGTACACTTAGTGAGCTTAGCAAAAAGGAAGTTATTAGCTGTATGGACTGCTCAAGATTGGGATTTATAACAGACTGCGAAATTCAGCTTGAGAACGCACAAATAGTCGCGATTATAGTTGAAGAGCAAAGCAGCTTCTTCAATTTCTTCAAGAGAAAAACAATACGAATTCCTTGGGAATGCATCAAAAAAATCGGTGAGGATTTAATTATTGCAGACTATTTAAAACCCATACAAGAGCAGATACCTGAGCACAAAGGGAGCTTTTTAAAGAATCTTTTTAAAAGCTAAAGGCTGTAATTGCGAAATGTAGAACAGTCACACAATCACAGCCTGATAATCAATAATTAAACAGTAGTAATCTTATTCTCGGTATCGGTATTGGAATCAAGACCGTTTACGGTAAGCTTTCTTGCTTCAAAGAACTTAACTGCTACCTGATCGAAGAGTGCATAGCTGAGCACATCCTCATCCTGCATAACATACTGAGCACATTCTGCCCTGAGCTTTTCAAGCTCGGGCTTGATGTTATCTGCCGGTCTGCAGGTGATCTGCTTTTCATCGCCGATAACCTTCTTCTTGATTTCATCGGATATAGGTTCGGGAGTCTTACCATACTCACCGCGTACAAGACCCTTAAATTCCTTTGTAACCATCTTATAGCGTTCACCTGCTATTACATTCATAACAGCCTGTGTACCTACAATCTGAGAGGAAGGTGTAACAAGAGGAGGATTACCAACATCCTGCCTTACTCTCGGTACTTCTTCGAGAACTTCAAGAAGCTTATCGCTCTTACCTGCATTCTTAAGCTGTGAAACAAGGTTTGAAAGCATACCGCCGGGAACCTGATAAAGAAGTGCGTTAACGTCAACCTTGAGCACCTTGGGGTCAAGAAGTCCTGACGCCAAATACTTCTCACGAAGAGCATCAAACTGCTTGGAAGCTTTATCAAGCTTTTCAAGAGAAAGACCTGTGTCGTATTCTGTACCTGCAAGAGAAGCAACAATAGGCTCTGTCGGAGGCTGGGATGTACCCATAGCAAGAGGCGACATTGCTGTGTCAATTATATCAACGCCTGCTTCTACTGCCTTAAGAATTGTCATAGAAGCAAGACCTGCCGTATAGTGGGTATGAAGCTGAATCGGAACCTTTACGTTTTCCTTGAGAGCTTTAACAAGGCTGTAAGCTGTATAAGGCTTAAGGAGACCTGCCATGTCCTTAATACAGATTGAGTCTGCACCCATTTCTTCGAGCTGCTTTGCATACTTTACGTAGTATTCCTCTGTAAATGTAGCACCTGTTGTATAGGAAAGAGCCGCCTGAACGTGTCCGCCTTCCTTCTTAGTTGCATTGATTGCTGTCTTAAGATTACGAACATCATTAAGAGCATCAAAAATTCTGATGATGTCAATACCGTTTGCAATAGACTTCTGAACAAAGTATTCAACAACGTCATCTGCATAATGTCTGTAACCGAGAATGTTCTGACCTCTAAAGAGCATCTGAAGCTTGGAGTTCTTAATATGGCTCCTTATTGTTCTGAGTCTCTGCCAGGGGTCTTCATTAAGGAATCTGAGGCATGAGTCGAATGTAGCGCCGCCCCATACTTCCATTGCATAATAGCCGATTTCATCGAGTGAATCGAGAATCGGAAGCATTTCTTCTGTTGTCATTCGTGTCGCAACAAGAGACTGATGCGAGTCACGAAGAGCTGTTTCCATAATTTTAACTGCCATTATTATTTTCCTTTCTTAATTCAAACGATTAGTGAGGAATGGATGCAAGGAATACGCCGGCTGCAACTGCAGAACCGATAACACCTGCAACATTAGGACCCATTGCGTGCATGAGAAGGAAGTTGGAGGGGTTTTCCTTCTGACCAACAGACTGTGCAACACGTGCCGCCATAGGAACAGCAGATACACCTGCAGAACCGATAAGGGGGTTGATTTTTCCGCCGGAAAGCAGACACATAAGCTTACCTAAGAAAAGACCGCCGAGAGTAGCAAATGCAAATGCAGTAAGACCAAGAACGATAATGAGAATTGTATCAAGCTTCAAGAAGCTTTCGGCATCTGCTGTTATACCAACAGATACACCGAGGAAAATTGTTACTATATTACAAAGTTCGTTCTGTGCAGTCTTTGAAAGTCTGTCAGTAACACCGCACACATTAAAGAGGTTGCCGAGCATAAGGAAACCTACAAGGGGCGCAGCATCGGGAAGAATAAGCGCAACTACCGCCGCAACAAGTACAGGGAAAACAAGCTTTTCAAGTCTGGACACCGGTCTGAGAGATGACATATCCATCTTAATCTGTCTTTCCTTCTTTGTTGTGACAAGCTTCATAAGCGGTGGCTGTATAATAGGAATCAGTGCCATATAAGAGTATGCCGCAACAGCAATCGCACCGAGAAGATGAGGTGCAAGAGTCTTTGTAACGAGAATTGCCGTAGGACCGTCAGCACCGCCGATAATACCGATAGAAGCAGCTTCCAAAGGTGAGAAGCCGAGCGCAATAGCACCTGTGAATGCAACATAGATACCAAACTGAGCACCTGCACCGAGAAGAAGGCTTGAGGGCTTTGCAATGAGGGGTGTAAAGTCAGTCATTGCACCGATTGCAAGGAATATAAGAGACGGATAAATACCAAGCTTTACGCCAAGGTACAAGTAGTCCATAAGACCGCCGTGCTGCCCTATTTCAGCCCAATTAATGACACTCTGTTCATTAATAAACCATTCCTTATGAAAGAGTCCCGTTCCGGGAAGATTTGCAAGAAGCATACCGAAAGCAATTGGCAAAAGAAGAAGCGGTTCAAAGCCTTTGCCGATTGCAAGATAAATCAGTATACCTGAAACTGCAAGCATTATGAGAGTTTTTACAAAAGCAATATCAATATTTCCCGTGTCTTCGTTGAAGAGCATCTGATATATACCCGTCGTTCTCCATAAGCTTATCAAGCTATCTAAAATATTCATTAGAATACACCTCTGTATTTAGTTAAAACTTATGCGAGAGTAAAGAGAACGTCACCGGAATTTACCGAAGCACCCTTCTGAGCAACAACAGATGTAATCTTACCGTCTCTGGGAGCAACGATGTCGTTTTCCATCTTCATTGCTTCAAGAACGCAAAGAACATCGCCCGACTTAACAGATGCACCGTTTTCAACATTAATCTTAAGAACAGTACCGTTAAGGGGTGCGTTGATGGGATCGCCTGCGCCGGGTGCTGCCGCAGGAGCAGCAGGAGCCGCTGCGGGAGCAGGAGCTGCCGCTACGGGTGCAGGAGCAGCCACAGGAGCTGCTGCGGGAGCCGCAACCACAGGTGCAGATGCAACCGCACCAACTTCTTCAACAACAACGTCATAAACAACGCCATTTACTGTAACACTATATTGCTTAGCCATAATTATAATCTCCTTTAAATATGTTTGATTTTACTTTCTCTTTTTAAATGAAACAACTCTGAAACCGCCGCTTTCACCGTTTGCACTTCTATAAGCTCTTATTGCGGCCATTATGGCAGCAACGATACTGCCGTTATCAGCTGCAGGCGCACTTACAGGTGCAGGAGCAGCCTCCACCTTGGGTTCAACCTTCTTTTCGGGTGTCTTCTGGATGGGTTTTGCGCTGCCCTGTTTTGATCCGAATATCTTACCGAAAGCAAAAACGATAAGCATAAGAATCGCAAGAACAGAAAATACAACAGCAAAGCCGAAAAGTGAGAATGGCAGACCAAACGAAACAGCCTTACCGAGAGCTTCACTCGAGCCGGGGGCAAACTTTTCGGAATAGAAGAGCAGGTCCTCGGCTGTATTTAACATTTGTAAATTCATAATTACACCACCTGTTCCGGATTAGAGGGATGCAAACTCGCCCTTCATGGAGAGCATTTCGAGTGCGGAAGCAATCTTTACTCTCAGCTCTTCAGCGGGGATGATATCATCAACCTGACCGCATTCAGCAGCAAGAAGAGGTGTAGACATAAGAAGCTCCCATTCTTCCTCAAGAGCCTTTCTCTTTTCAATGGGTGCCTTTGAGCCCGCCATCTTTTCAGACCACATCATAGCAACGCCTGCTCCGGGCTTTAATACGCCTATCTTTGCACTGTCAAGAGCAATGACCATATCTACACCAAGCTCCTTAGAGCCCATTACAGTGAATGCACTGCCGTAAGCCTTACCAACATTAACAGTAACCATAGGAACTTTAGCATTACAGTAAGCAGAAGCAAGATTTGCAGATTCGCCTGCAAGATCTCCGCCGCCCGCCTCGCACTTTGAGCTATATCCGTTAGTATCAACAAGTGTAAGAACAGAAATACCAAAGCTGTCGCAGAGATTTATAAAGGCAGATGCCTTTCTCATGCAGCCTGTGCAAAGCATTGCATCCTTTTCAGCAGGATTATTTGCAACAACGCCCGTTACAATTCCATTTACTGTCATAAAGCCCGTAACAACAGACTTTGATTTTGAAGCATTAAGTTCAGCGAACTTGCCTCCGTCAGCAATTGAAGAAATTACTGCGTGAACATCATACTTTTCGCCGAAAACAACAGCAGCCACCTCGGGAGTTGCTCTGTTGGGGTCATCCTCAACACCTGTATAAACATTCTTATCAAGCTTGTTTGAAGGAAGATAAGAAAGAATTTCCTTAACACTTTCAAATGCTTCAGCAGCACTCTTTGCAGTAAGAGCAACCTTACCCTTAGCAGATGCCGCATACTCAGCAGTTCCGATATTCTTATCTGCGCCCTCTGCAACAAGAACATTTGCAGGAACCTCAGTAAAGAGAGCACCATCAACCATAACTGCCAAATCTGCCATTGAAGCTATTGTTGCAGACGCACCTGCACAGCTTCCTGCTACAACGGCAATCTGAGGAACCTTTCCCTTGAGAGAAGATGCCTTCCTGATAACCTTGCCGTAGCCTGCTAGAACATCTATACCCTCTTCAAGCTTTGCACCGTTAGAATCAAAAACACTTATAACAGGTGCACCGTTTTTCTTTGCCATATCATACAGCGCAGAAATCTTATCAGCAGCAGCCTTGGAAAAAGCGCCGTTAAGTCTTGCTGCATTCTGTGCATATACGAAAGTAAGTCTACCGTCAACTGCACCATATCCGCAAACAACACCTTCATATTCAGATGTATTCGCTGTGGAAATTTCATTCGCGTAAGCCTTTACATATGCATTTGTTTCAACAAAGGTTCCCTCGTCAAAAAGCATACCGATAAGTTCATATGCCGTGAATTTTCCGGCCTTATGAAGCTTGTCGGCAGAAGACTTGTCAACAAGGAACTTTTTGGCTTTAACAAGGCTTTCGCTTCTCTTCTGTAAGTCCATATATTAACCTCCATTAAATTAGTCAAAATGGTATTTATTAGAAGTTTCCCAACTTCCGCCCCATTATGTATTAATTATATAGCAATGCAAATATTTTTTCAATACCTATTTCCATTTTAGTTACATTTTAATTGTTAATTTTTTGTTATTCGGGAATAAATTGCAAAATAATACTGAGAACATATCTCAAAAGTCCGAAACCATTTCTAAACATATAGTAGTTTATAACAGCAAACACAGGGACAAGTACCCTGAACTTAATTTTAGATGTCTTATGATTAAAAACCAGCATGCCGAACATTGCACCTACCCCGCCGAAAAAAAGGCTCAGAGTTAACAGCACAGCCTCAGGTATTCGCATCTTTTTCTTTTTCGCCCACAGCTTATCAACGCCAAAGAGCAAAAATACAAAAACATTCAACATCAATACCATAGTATTTGCATTTAGATCAAACATTATAATCTTACCTCAAAAAAAACACATGGAAAGTAAAATACAATCCATGTGTTAAAATAATTATATTATATCTTACTTAACAAGAGCGTATGTATCTCTGGCAATCATAAGTTCCTCGTTTGTGGGAATTACAAGCATACGAACCTTTGCATCGGGAGTAGAAATATCATATTCTACGCTTGTTCTCTTAGCCTTGAGATTTGTTTCTTCGTCAACCTCAACGCCCACAAACTTAAGATTAGCACCAACAACAGCTCTGTACTGGGGGTTATTTTCGCCGATACCGCCTGTGAATACGATTGCATCAATACCGCCCATAGCTGCTGCATAACCGCCGACAAACTTTGTAATCTGATGACAAAGCATCTTTTCGATAAGCTGATATCTTTCGTTGCCTTCACGTGCACCCTCTTCTATATCTCTGTTATCGCTTGTTACTCCGCCTGTTACACCGAGAATACCTGACTTCTTATTCATCATGGTGTCGATATCCTTAGCTGTCATCCCCTCTTTTTCCATAAGGAAAGGAATAATTGCAGGGTCAATATTGCCACAGCGTGTGCCCATCATAAGACCTTCAAGAGGTGTAACACCCATTGTTGTATCAAAGCTCTTACCGTTCTTTACGGCAGTAATGGAAGAGCCGTTACCGAGGTGACAGGTAACAATATTGATTTCCTCAGGCTTCTTACCAAGCATTTCAGCAGCTCTTGCGGTAACATATCTGTGAGATGTACCGTGGAAGCCGTATCTTCTGAGCTTATATTTATCATAATATTCATAGGGAATTGCATACATATATGCAAAATCGGGCATTGTCTGATGGAAGCTTGTATCAAATACACCAATCTGGGGTACATTTTCACCCATTATTTCCTGACAAGCTCTGATTCCTGTAAGGTTTGCAGGATTGTGGAGAGGGCTGAGAACAGTACATTCCTTAAGAGCCTCTATTGTTTCTTCTGTTATTACAACAGAGCCGGAGAACTTTTCACCGCCGTGAACAACTCGATGTCCAACAGCTCCGATTTCGCTCATTGATTCGATTACACCATGTTCCTTATCGGTAAGAGCATCAACAACGAGCTTGATACCTGCTGCATGGTCGGGAATATCAACATTCACCTTATATTCGCTGCCGTCTGCATTCTTATGCTTGAAGTTGCCGCCGTCAATTCCGATTCTGTCACACTGGCCCTTTGCAAGAAGTGCTTCGTTTGTCATATCAATAAGCTGATATTTAATGGAAGAGCTACCTGCGTTAATAACTAATACTTTCATTTTATTCACCCTTTATATAAATTATTTAATTTTACTTTTTAAGCGAAAGAGCCTTCTTTACCTTTTCTGCTACAACCTCAGCTGTAAATCCGAAATCAACAAGAAGGTCTGTTGCCTTGCCACTCTTACCGTATGTATCATACACACCGTGTCTTACAACAGGACAAGGACAGCTTTCACAAACAACCTCTGCAACAGCACTTCCAAGACCGCCGATAACATTGTGTTCTTCAACAGTCAGAATGCATCCTGTTTCCTTGGCAGCCTTTATTATGGCCTCAGCGTCAATAGGTTTAATACACGCCATATTTATATGACGAACAGAAATACCTTCATCATTAAGAAGCTTAACTGCATCTTTGACAATGGAGGTTGCAAGTCCGGTTGAGATAATGGTTACATCCTTACCGTCACAAAGCATCTGAGACTTGCCGATTTCAAACGTGAAATCATTTTCATCGAAGATTGTTTCAACAGCAAGTCTGCCAAACCTCATATATACAGGACCTACATGCTTAATGGCAGCCTCAACACACGCCTTTGCCTCAACTGCATCAGCAGGATTTAAAATAACCATTCCGGGTATTGTTCTCATAAGAGCAATATCCTCATTACACTGGTGGGTCGCACCGTCTTCACCGACAGAAATACCTGCGTGTGTTGCGCCGATTTTTACATTAAGGTGCGGATAACCGATAATGTTTCTTACCTGTTCATAAGCCCTGCCTGCTGCAAACATAGCAAAAGAGCTTGCAAAAACAGTCTTACCCGTTGAGGCAATACCTGCCGCAACACCCATCATATTACCCTCGGCTATTCCGCAGTCAAAAAATCTGTTGGGAAACGCCTTTTTAAATATACCGGTCTTTGTTGCAGCTGCAAGGTCTGCATCAAGAACCACAAAATCATACTTTTCGCCAAGCTCGGCAAGAGCCTTGCCGTAAGCTTCTCTTGTTGCTATTTTTTCCGACATATCTCTTACCTCCTTACTTATTACAAATGCAGGAAACGCCCTCAAGGTCCTTCATACCGATTTCGTACTGCTCTGCATTAGGTGCACTGCCGTGCCATTCACACTTATTTTCCATATAGGAAACGCCCTTACCCTTAGTGGTTTTTGCAATAATCGCAAAAGGCTTATCGGATTCCTTTGCAGCCTTCACCGCAGAATCAATCTGGTCAAAGTCATGACCGTCAATAACCATAACGTTCCAGCCAAATGCTTTGAATTTTTCATCAAGAGGAGTGGGATTCATAACATCCGACACGGCACCGTCAATCTGCAGACCGTTAAAGTCTACAAAAATCGCAAGATTATTGAGACCGTAGTGAGCAGCAAACATAGCAGCCTCCCAAACCTGTCCCTCCTGACTTTCACCGTCACCGAGAACAGACCATACTCTGTATGTCTTTTCACCCAGCTTTCCTGCAAGAGCCATACCGCAAGCAGCAGATATACCAAGACCAAGTGAGCCGGTTGACATATCGACACCGGGGATATGCTTCATATCGGGATGTCCCTGAAGGTAGCTATCCTTATGTCTGAAAGTCTTAAGATCCTCTTTTGGGAAAAAGCCCTTTTCGGCAAGTGTCGCATATAATGCCGGTGATGTATGACCTTTGGAAAGAACAAATCTGTCTCTATCCTCCATTTTAGGATTCTTTGGGTCAACATTCATTTCTTCAAAATAAAGATATGCCATTATATCGGCAATACCAAGGGAGCCTCCGGGATGACCGGAAGACGCCGAATAAACAGCTGTAAGCGCGCCCTTACGAATCTCATTCGCAACTGCCGCAAGTTTAATCTTATCCATAGGACTTCCTCCTGAAAGTAATAGCTAATTATAGTTTTTTCGTAAAATATCAAGTGTTGTTTCAAAATGAGGCGGAAGAGGAGCACAGAACTCCATATATTCGCCGCTTGTCGGATGGATAATACCCAGTACCTGCGCATGAAGGCACTGTCCGACAAGATTGAAAGGATTTTTCCCCTCAAGCGGTGCATACAGCGGATCGCCAACCACCGCATGACCAAAATGAGAAGAATGAACACGAATTTGATGTGTCCTACCCGTTTCAAGTCTGAATTCGCACAGCGAATAGCCTCTGAAAACTTCCAAGGTTTTATAATTTGTGGCCGCCTCTTTTGAATTTTGAGTGGTAACAGCCATTTTCTTTCGATTTGTATGATGTCTGCCGATAGGCAAATCTATTCTTCCCTCTTGCTGTGAAAAGGTTCCGATTACAACAGCCTTATACACACGTTTAAAGGAATGCTCCTTTATCTGAGATGCAAGAATGTTATGAGCTTTATCATTCTTTGCAACAACAAGAAGACCGCTTGTATCCTTATCAATCCTGTGAACAATACCCGGCCGGATGACACCGTTAATACTCGAAAGCCTGCCTTTGCAGTGATACATAAGACCGTTGACAAGGGTTTTATCGGGATTACCCGGAGCAGGATGAACAACCATTCCCTGCGGTTTATTGACAATGATTATATCATTATCCTCATAGACAATATCAAGCTCAATCTGCTGCGGCACGGCAGAGCAAACCTCAACAGGCGGAAGAACAACCGTAATGCGCTGCCCTTCCTTAGCCTGAAAGCTTTTCTTTGTCACTGTCTTGCCATCTATCGAAACATTGCCGTTTTCGACAAGCTTGGATGCATTGCTTCGAGTAAGCTCGCACATTTGCGAGACAAACAAATCAAGTCTTACACCGCCGCCCTCAGAAACAAAATCCATTATTTCGTTTTCGGCACAAGGGATATTATTCATCGGTTTTCTCCGTGTTATTTTCTTGTGATTTCTGTCCGAGAGTAGCTGCTCTTTTATCAAACAGCACAAATGCAATTGCAAGTATACAACCTACAACAACAGCGCTGTCTGCAACATTGAAAACCCATTTCCAGAAATCAAATGCACAAAAATCGATAAAGTCAATTACATAGCCGAGAAATGCTCTGTCAACCATATTGCCGACACCGCCGCCGACAATCAGACCAAGACTGATATCAAACAGCCGGCTCTGTCCATGAAACTGCACCACAACATAACTGAGAAGTACAATTATCAGAACAGAGACAACCATAAACACTACCCTATTATCCGCAAGTATGCCAAATGCGGCACCTCTGTTTTCAACATAAGTAAAATTAAGAATGCCCTCAATGACCTCTATACTTCCGACAGGTTTAAGGCTTGTGCAGACAAAGTGCTTGGATATCTGGTCGCACAGTATTACCGCTATCGCAATTAAAGCCGACAGCATAATTATGCAAGAATCTCAGGGAAGGATGCTTTTACGATATTCATACATCTTGCACAAAGGTGTTCATCCTCACCAAGAGAAGTGCAATCGTTCTTAACATACCAGCATCTGTCGCACTTAATTCCCTGCATTGCATCTACCTTTACAGCAATACCTGTTTCTGTTTCCGTGAACGCGCCCTCAGAGGGTTCATCGGAAGAAAGAACAACCTCTGAACAGATAAAGATATCCTTAAGTTCATTTTCAAAGCTCTTAAAGAAGCTCATAACCTTTTCATCCTTAACGAAGATTGTCACGGATGCATCAAGGCTCTTACCGATAAGCTTTTCGGCTCTTGCAAGCTCAAGTGCTTTCATAACATCATCTCTGTAAACAAAGAGCTGATTATATGCATCTGCCGTTTCCTTGAATTCAAGCTCAGACTTATATTCGGGAACATTATTAAGGAATACGCTTTCTGTGTTATCACCATCAAGATGAGTCATAAACTGCCACATCTCTTCTGCCGTGTAGGAAAGAATGGGAGCAAGGAGCTTTGTAAGACCGTGAAGTACAATATACATCGCTGTCTGCGCGCTTCTTCTGAGAGCACTGTCCTTAGCTTCAACATAAACTCTATCCTTGGAAATATCAATATAAAGCTTTGAAAGCTCACCAGCACAGAAATCATGAACATCATGATAAATGAGGTGGAATTCATAATCGTTATATGCCTTCATTACTCTTGCAACAAGAGCATTGAACTGGGAAACAATCCACTTATCAATAGGTTCAAGGTCATTAACGTCAACCATATCCTTGTTGGGGTCAAAGTCTTCCTCAACAGTTCCAAGATTTGCAAGAAGAATTCTTGCCGTATTTCTTATCTTTCTATAAATTTCAGAAAGCTGCTTGAAGATAGGATCGGAAACTCTGACGTCAACTCTGTAATCGCTCGAAGCAACCCAAAGTCTAAGCAAATCTCCGCCATATACCTTAATAACATCTTCGGGATATACTGAGTTACCAAGGGATTTATGCATTGCTTTTCCTTCACCGTCAACTACCCAGCCGTGTGTAAGAACCGCTCTGTAAGGAGCACCCTTGCCCTTTGCACCGACAGCTGTAAGAAGTGATGACTGGAACCAGCCTCTGTACTGGTCAGCACCCTCAAGATAAAGGTCTGCGGGCCATTCTTCATCGTTAAGAACACCGAAATGTGTTGAACCCGAGTCAAACCAACAGTCAAGAGTATCTGTTTCCTTAACAAAATGAGTCTTACCGCACTTGGGACATACAAAGCCTTCGGGAAGCAGCTCACTTGCTGTCATATCAAACCATGCGTTTGAACCCTTTTCACCGAAAATTGCAGAAACCTTATCAATAGTTTCTTCGGTGCAAATGATTTCTCCGCAATCTTCACAATAAAATACAGGTATGGGAAGACCCCATTTTCTCTGTCTGGAAATACACCAGTCAGCTCTTTCGCGAATCATGGAAACCATTCTGTTTCCGCCCCATTCGGGAAGCCACTGAACATTTTCACACGCTGCAACTGCCTGATCACGGAATGCCTCAACCGAGCAAAACCACTGAGGAGTTGCTCTGAAGATTATAGGATTCTTACATCTCCAGCAGTGAGGATACTGGTGAACAATTTCTTCGCTTGAGAAGAGAGCTCCGCTTTCCTTCATATCATTGAGGATAGCTTCATTGGATTCATCGTATCTGAGGCCTGCAAATTTACCTGCAAGCTCATTCTGATAACCTCTGTCATCAACCGCAACCTCAATAGGAAGACCATATCTCATACCTGTGAAATAGTCGTCTGCACCGTATGAGGGAGCTGTATGAACACAGCCTGTACCGCTGTCCATTGTAACATATTCGGCTGTTGTAAGAAGACTGTCTCTGTCAAGGAAGGGGTGCTTTGCTGTCATATACTCAAGATCTGCGCCCTTAAATTCCTTAACAACCTCAAAGCCCTCTATTTCGCCTGCTGCCATTGTCTTGAATGCAAGTGCCTCTGCGGTAATATAATAGTTACCGTCAGCAGCCTTAATGAGAACATAGGTTTCTCTGGGATGAACAGTAATTGCTACATTACCGGGAAGAGTCCATGTAGTTGTTGTCCAGATAATAAAGTATGTTTTCTCCTTATCACAAACGCCGTCAAAGAAGCCTTTATCATCATTGAGACGGAACTTAACGTAAATAGATGTACACTTATCCTCAGCATATTCAATTTCAGCCTCAGCAAGGGCTGTTTCATCAGAAGGACACCAATAAACAGGCTTTAAGCCCTTATAGATATACCCCTTCTTATACATCTCGCCGAAAACCTTTACTTCCTTAGCTTCAAACTTAGGTGCCATTGTGAGATAAGGGTGCTCCCAGTCACCGAGTACACCAAGACGCTTAAAGGAGGTCATCTGAATGTCAACAAAGTTTTCAGCGAACTTCTGACAAGCAGAGCGAAATTCAGAATCCGACATCTTCTTTCTATCAAGCTTATTCTGCTTAATAATAGCACTCTCAATAGGCATACCGTGGTTATCCCAACCGGGTATATAAGGTACATAATAGCCCTGCATGGACTTAGACTTATTGATAATATCCTTAAGAACCTTATTCATGGCAGTACCCATGTGGATATTACCGTTTGAAAAAGGAGGGCCGTCATGAATCATAAAGCTGTTGTTGCCCTTGTTTTTCTCAAGCATTTTTCCGTATACGTTCTGTTCTTCCCATTTCTCCATTGTAGCCGGCTCTCTCTGAGGAAGATTTGCTCTCATAGAAAACTCGGTTTTGGGAAGATTTAATGTCTTTCCAAAGTCTTTTGACATAGTAAGAGTGCTCCTTTATAAATAGATATTGTAGGTAAAAATAAATGTTTTAATCACGCAAATATCGGCACAAGCAAAAAGCTCTGCCGACATTTATATGGATATTGTTTTTATTCAGCTGCGCCCGCCTCAGCAATTTCTGAAGCGTTAATGTTAGAAAGCTCGCTCTTTGCCTCCGGCGAAAGCATATTCTCCGCCAGCTCCAGAGCCTTATCTTCAAGTTCATCATCTGTAAGATAAGGAGTGGGCTCACTATCAGGCATGATGCTGTCAATCATTGCAATGTGCTTTTTATACGCATCATAAAGTGCATCTTTAAAGCCTGCAACGGCATCTTCACATTCGGCAAGCTTGTCTCTTTCCGCCGCAACCTTTGTTCTGTAAACCTCAAGAATTCTGTCGCAGCTTTCGGAAACAGAGCTCTTGATTTCATTAGCCTTTTCCTTTGCATCGTTGACAATCATGTCTGCCATCTTCTGAGCATTTACGATTGTGGCAGAAATTGTGCTCTCCTCGCTCTTTGCTTCATCGAGCCTTGAGAGTGCCGCCTGATACTTGCGTTCAAGCTCTGCATATTCCGCATATGCCTCGTTATATCTTGAAAGAAGGAAAGAGATATACTCGTCAACCTCACCGGGTGCATAGCCCTTGATTGCTTTGTTGAAAGCATTTCTCTTTAAATCCTGAGGAGAAATCATAATACTTACCATCCTTAAATTTTAAATCATTTTATGAATTGTCGCCCTTGTTCTTCCCTTTCGGGTAAGGGTACCGACCTCATGCAGCACAAATCTTCCATAACCGCGAACAGAGAGAATATCCCCCTCACAAAGACAGAAGTCGCATCTCAGCTCCTCAAAGTGATTTACACTTACAAGACCTGAAGCTATCAGCTGTTTTGCTTTTTCCCGTGAGACGTTAAGAGCAAGACCTATTATGCAGTCAAGCCTTTCGGATGCAACGGTTCCCGCAATTTCAGCATACTTTTTCTCTAAAACAGGAAGCTCTGAAAAAGCAACACGTACACATTTAACCTTATCTTTCGCGACAAACTCAAGATTTTCAAGAACAAAATCAGCCGCAACCTTTGTAAGACAAACATATGCACTTTTTCCGTCATCGGAAACAAAAATATCTCCGACTGTTTCTCGTTTTATTCCAAGTGCCAGCACAGAACCGAGACAGTCTCTGTGTGAAAAGGAAGAAAAACCTGAGCCTTGAATCTTCACAGCGGTCATATCAAACATGGAAACAAACACATCGTTCTCCCCGTTTTCATCGGAATATCCGTATATATCGCGGGGAAACAGACCAATTATCTTTCTTTCAGCATATTTAAATCCGCCAAAATCAAAAACAACAAGCTCATCTTTAAACTGCATCAAATATTCATTGGCAATTCTCAATTGCCTGCCGTCGAGAAAATTTGTAAACTCAGGGCTGTACCTCTCGATACATCTGCTTTTTAAATCCGACAGCCTCTGTAAAAACAGAGAATCATCTTTTCCGTCAACCTTAATCATAACAATGCGCCCAATATTGTAAGAAGAATATATGTCACAAGAAACGGAATGTCAAACATCATCGGGACATTAAAGCCCAAAGAGTCAAACAGAGACCTAACAGGCGTTATCACCCATTCCGTAACAGTAAACAGAAAATCTCCAAGACGGGTATCGTCAAGTCCCGGAATCCAGGAAACAATTGCACGGGCAAACATCATAAACTGAAGAACATCAATAAAAATGCCAACAGTAGACTTGACAAATATGACAAACAAAAGCATCTTCTATAAATTAGAAGCTAATGCCGTTACCTTCAGCATCCTGACCGGGAGCAGCCTGTGTTGCACCTATGCTTTCATTTGATACTGCTACATTACTCGGAGTAATAGCATATGTGTTGTCAGCAACCTTCTGTACACCGCCGCCAAGTGCATAAGCCGCACCGGAAAGAAAGTCAATAAGACGACGAGCAGTTTCACGGTTTGTATTTTCAAGGTTAAGAAGAACCGTCTTCTTAGTGAGAAGAAGATCAGCAATCTGTGTTACTGTATCATAGCTCTTGGGGGTAACAACTCTCATTTCAATCGAGGAACCTGCCATTGTGACATTTGCACCGCCTCTGCCGGAATAAGAGCTTTCAGAAGGACGCACCGCGCCTCTGTCCTCTTCTACATACTGTTCGTCTTCACCGTAAAAATCATCAGCATAGTTTTCATCGGTTTCAACCGCATCGGGGAAAAGCTTTTTGCCAAATTCTTTAAGTCCCATTATTAAATCCTCCTAAATAGTATATTAATTATTTTATTAACTAATTTCTGCTGCCGAACAGACCCCTTCCGATTCTCACAATTGTTGCACCTTCCGTAACAGCTTGTTCAAAATCGTCAGACATACCCATTGACAGTTCTTGCATATCTATATTATCTAATTTTTTTTCCGATATGTCAAGGAATAATTTCATAATTTTTTTAAAAAACGCCTGATTTTTGTAACTTTTTTTTGTATTTTCGGTTTTTTCACAATTTAGACATTCTTCGCCCTCATTATTCGGGGTGTTATCAACAATTTGACATACGGGCGGTATACACATCAGTCCTACTACTTTAATGTTCGGAAAAACCGACAATTCTCCGAGAAAATCGCAAAGCTCCTCCGGCAAAACTCCACCCTTAGATTCCTCTTGCCCTATATTAACCTCAACAAGCACCTTCATAACCTTATTGAGCTTTGCACATCTTTTGTCAATTTCCTTTGCAAGCTTAACAGAGTCAACAGAATGTATCATGCTCACCTTATCAACAATATACTTTACCTTGTTGGTCTGAAGTCTGCCGATGAAGTGAATATCAACGTTTTCTTTATCTATACTGTCATACTTTTCAAGAAGCTCCTGCACCCTGTTTTCACCAATGCAGCGGATTTTACCTTCATGTATGGCAAAGTTTACAGTATCCGCATCAACCGTCTTTGTAGCTGCGAGAAGAACAACGTCCTCTGCACTTCTTCCGCTTTCTGCCGTAGCACGACAAATGGCGCTTCTTGCAGATTCAATGTTTTTGAGAACAGTTTCTCTTGAGAACTTTTCGCCCATATAACACCTCAACCGATTATCTTTCCGTCAAACAAATCCTTACCTGAAACTATAACATTATCATACAGCGAAAGATACTTGATTTCGCTGAGCTTTTCCCTAAGAGACTCATCCTGTTCGTTTTCAAGCTCTTCAAATATCTTGTTGCTCGTCTTATAGTCACAAATATAATAGCCTTCTGTTTCGTCAATAATTTCGACTCTTCTGAAACGCACAACATCTCCTACGAGTACATAAACACCGTTGACGCCGTCAATGACTCTGAGTGCCTTTTTGGGAACAGAAAGCCCTTCGACATTGTCGAGTACAATTTTTGCGCTCTGGCTTCTCTTATAATTAAAATCGGAGGGCAACACATTAACTCTGAAAACAGCAAGTGTTCTCGCAGAGGATGTTTCGCTGATAATCTTTGTAAGCTTCATACGAATTTCTTTATCAGCGTTTTCGGGGAATGACAGAACATAGCTGTTTCCCTCCGAGATACCTGCCATATCATCAGCATTTATGCTGCACACAACATACCAAACAAAATCGTTGACTATCTTTACTGCTCCCGACTTCAAAAGCTCACTGTCGGCAACGGCACCTGTAAATTCATCAAAATTATTAAGAGTGATGCCTTCAACCTTATCAATGTCAAAAATCTCCTCATATCCGTCTACATCACCGTAAAAGTATCCCGAAGATGTTGCCGTTAAGCCGGAAGACAGTGAGTTGATCCTGCTTTCAATACTGTTTTTTTCTTTAATGAGTCTTTCCTGTTCCTCGCTGTAATCAAATTCGGAATCAATAATCAAATCCCTTTTATTAAGTTTTACAAGAAAATCAGACGAATTTTCAATAGCCGAGGAAAGATCGCCTTCTGACGCACCTTTATAGATATCCGAGAGAACGTCGGAAATATCCTTATCAATTTCCGCAAGGTCACTGATTACATATTCAGAGTCAATCTTACTATCCTCAAGTATATCAAGCCTGCGCTGTATTCTGTTTATCTCATCCTGAAGAACCGTGTCCGTAGAATCAGAATAGACATTTGCAAGAAGCTGCCCCTTGGATACTCTGTCTCCCTCGGAAACAAGCGTTACAATAGCACCGTCGTTCTCTTTCTTTATAACCGTCTCATCTCTGAAAATATATGCTTCGGCATCAACATCATCATTAAGTCTTACAAGCATTGCCGTCTCGGTTTCAAGACCTGAGTCAAATCCGCTTACTGTTTGCAGATAAACATAGACAAGCACACCCGCAAACAATAATACCATCAGCACATTTTTTACTATTTTTACAGGGTCGCAGAAATATTTGGAAAATCTGTCCATCATTTATCCTCCGCAAGGTAATCTTCAACAAGAAGTGAAGCAATTCTGAAAACTTCATCATCGCTTTTGTCATCTTTGTAAATCCATTTGATATCGCCGTTTCTTCTAAACCATGTAAGCTGTCTTTTTGCATAGCGTCTTGAATTTCTTTTTAGCACCTCAACACAGTTTTCAAGGCTGTCTTCACCTCTAAGATAAGGCACAAGCTCTTTATAGGCGATAGCCTGAGATGCGGTTTTGGTTTGCATAACACCATCCTCCAGCAAAGACCTTGTTTCCTCAAGCAGCCCCGCCTCAAGCATCTTATCAACACGCATATCAATTCTTCCGTAAAGCGTATCTCTGTTTTCATAATCAAGACCGATTATGAGACAGTCGCGTTTTTTTGCAGAGAGCTTTGTTCTTCTGTTCCACTCGGAAATTGTAACTCCTGTGGTTTCATATACTTCAATTGCACGTATTACTCTTTTTACGTTATTGGGAGCGATATTTTCCGCAGCCTCGGGGTCAATCTCATACAGCTTATTATGAAGTGCCTCGATTCCCAATTCTTGCGCTTGCATTTCAATTCTTTCACGAACAGTCGCATCATTTGTAAAATCATTGAATAAAAGCCCCGAAACAAAGCTTGAAATATAAAGACCCGTACCTCCGCAAAAAACAGGAAGAACGCCCCTTTTATTAAGCTCTTCACAAACTCTTGAAGCATCACTAACATAATCGGAAACAGAATATTCGGTTCCCGGCTCGAAAATATCAATAAGGTGATGCTTAACCGAGTCCATTTCCCGGGCTGTCGGCTTTGCAGTGCCGATATCCATTCTTTTATAAATCTGCATGGAGTCGCACGAGACAACTTCACCGCCAAATTTTTTACAAAGCTTTACTGCCAAATCACTTTTTCCCGTAGCCGTAGGACCGACTACTGCTATAATTTTACTCAATGGAATCTCTCCGTACATCAATCATTTTCTTTTCGGGAAGCTGTGCAAGCATTATTGCAGCAAACATTATAACGCATCCTGCAATCTCTTTTTCATTGGGAAGCGAAAGCCTTCCGCCGCCGAAGGTAGGAACCAGAATAAACACCACAACCTCAGAAAGCATTGCAAAAACCGACTCAAAGCTCATAACAAGCGATGCAAGTGTCGGAGGTGTATACTTCTGTCCGACAATTTGAAGTGTATAGGCAATTCCCGTAGAGCCGATACCCGCATAGAGTATTTCACCCCAGGCAAGGTTAATTTCAGAAATTTTCGGTTCTTCAAAAACAAACATACACACGCAAGAAATAATGCCTGCAACTACAAACTGAACAAGTGAAAGCTTTACACCGTCAACCATTGGTACAACATAGTCAACAACCATTATATGTACAGCAAAAACAACAGCACACAGCATTACATATATGTCGCCCTTAACAAAGCTCTGTGTACCCTCGGACATACACAGAAGAAACAACCCGACAACAGCCATAGCAATACCAAGAAGAACATTAATCGGGACTTTTTTCTTTAAAAACAGTCCGAGTACAGGAACAACAAGCATATACATTGCAGTAATAAATCCTGCTTTTCCGGCTTCAGTACCGTAAAAAATGCCAAACTGCTGGAGATTCATCGCACCAAAAAGAACTATGCCGCAGACGGTTCCTCCAACAATCAAAGTTTTTACCTGTTTTTTATCGGGTTTTACATATGTGCCCTTTTTCTTAGCCGTGAAATCAAGAACAAAAGACAGAGCCAGCAAAAAAAGCGTTCCTACAATGCTTCTGATGCCCTGAAAGGTAAAAGGTGAAAGCTCAACCGACGACTGAGCAACAAAGGTGCTGCCCCAGATAACGGTAGCAAGTAAAATATATATTGTTCCTTTTAGTTTTTTTGTCTGCATGGGTTAAATCTCCTCTGTAACGGTGCAATATGATTTTGCTCTTTCAACAAGTGCATTGTTTTGATTGGGAACAAGCCCATTGATAACATCCTCAAGCAGATGCCTCAGAATAACTCCTGTCTTGGATGGATGAATGCTGCAGGATTTGATGATTTCATCGCCCTTAATGTCAAGACCGCCTATTGTCATACATTCATTATTCTCAACAAATCTGCAAAGGGTATCATAAGCAAAACTATATCGTTCATCGCCGTATTTGCAGAAAAGATATTCATATATCAGCTTTGCGGTATTTACGCCTGTTTCCGAAACTGCAAGCTTTATTTCACGCTCGGAGAATTTTTCACGGTACTGCTCCGAAACAGCCACAACCGTTGAAACATTCTTTACGGTTTTACTATCGAACTTCAGGTGCTTTAGTTCAACAGACAAGTTGCCGTCACCCGAAAAGGTACTGAAAAGAGTGCACAATTTCACTGTCATGGACATATGCTCTGCCCTTCTGACAGCCTCTTTGTTAATACCTAAAAGCAAAGGAATAACCGTCTTTATAACGTCAAAATACTCAGAAAGAACATCTGCTGCAAAGGAGCCGTCAAGAATTCCGCACAGCTCGTCATTAATGCGTTCAAGAGCAATGCTTTTCAACAGCTGTTTTTTTTGATGCAGAGCCTTTGATGTTCCATATTCAATCTCAAAGCCAAGACGCGACGAAAACCTAAGTGCCCTTAGGATTCTGAGTGCGTCCTCTTCAAATCTAACATCAGCCTGTCCGACAGAAATAATGCGTTTATTCTCAATATCTTGTCTTCCGCAAAAAGGATCCACAAAGCCTCTTTTCGGCGAATAGGCAATTGCATTCATGGTAAAATCACGCCTCGAAAGGTCGTCCTCTATTCTGTCGGTAAAGGTAACGCTTTCGGGATGTCTTGAGTCTTTATACTCACCGTCTATGCGGTATGTGGTAACCTCAACCGTCTCCTTATCAAACACAAGCGTGATTGTTCCGTGCTTTTTGCCGATATCAAGGGTTTTTATATCAGAAAAGCATTGGAGAATCTCATCGGGAAGGGCGTTTGTTGTAATATCAAAATCATGGGGAGTTTTTTTCATCAGAAAATCTCTGACACACCCCCCTACAAGATAAGCGCTAAAACCCTTTTCTTCAAGTCTGTCAAGGGAAAAACCGACAAACCCAGGAAAATTCATTTATAACGCCCCCTTTTATTACATACTGAAACAGTATAACACACATTTATAAATATTTCAATATATATTTTTTACAAAAAAAGCCTGACAAGCGGTAAGGCTTGTCAGGCAAAGGGTTTGATATTTAGTCAAAATAGTAGAGTCTGTCATCATAATCCTTGAAGGATTGAAAATATGACAAAAGCTCGGGAAGAGCATCAAAGGTCATGGTAAAGGTTGTTGATGCATTTGTCGAATTATTATAATGAATTACAAAATGGAATCTTGCGTACACTTCCTCACCGATAGGATATTCGGGAACATAATTCAGAATAAAATCATAAAGCTCCTGTATATCCTGCTTTTCGGCAAAGTAGCGTTCGGTGTAGGTAGTTTCGTAATCATCGGCAAGCTGTATTGTCTTATCGACTACTGCTTTTTCTTCATAGTAGTGCTTTTCTGCGTAATCGTTGGGATAATACGAAAAATCATTCTTAATTACCTCACCAATTCCTACACTTATATACTTTATGTCATCAACGCCGAGAAGCCTTTCATCGGTCAGCAGGCCAAGGTCTGTAAGCACCTTAATCGTATTGACGTCGCCTGCATCTATATCATAGTTATCGCAGAAGGTATTGTAATATGTTGACCCGTCAACACCAATCATGGGTACAGAATACTCAACCTCGATTGTTGTCAATGAATTATAATCCTTGGCAAGCATTCTTTCAAAGGTAATATTCTCTCTGTCCTTCTTCAATGCCTCAACAATCAGCTTTGCCTCGTTGCTGGAGCCTGTATATACGGCTATGCTGTCCTCTTCAAACAAACCGCTTCGCTCATCATATACCCATATCGTATCATATCTCTTTTCGGTTCCGTCAACAACAGGATATTTCCAGCTTCTGTAAACATCACTTTCGTGAATCGGCTTTATAAACTGCTTGACTTCTTCTCCTGTAAGAGAATATGTTCTTGAAAGCTTTCTTCCGTTTTTAAGGGTATAGGTAAAGGTAATGTTATTACGCCATGAGTAATCGGTCGCAACATTCTTACTCTGATTTCGAGTTTCAATCATATGAGAATGAAGTGCCCTGAAATTCTGTATATCGTCCTCAGCAGTAAATTCGGTAGTCAGCGGTTCTTTACGTGTTGCCTTGATGCTGTTGCCTTCATAATACACAATATCGGTGTTATATACATCCATTCTGCTGTCGCTGACGGAAACAACCTCATCAAGGTCAGGTATTCTCGATTCAAAGCCCGTAAGGTCAAATTTAAACACAGAAAATGTCACGAGAACACATACAAGCGTCGCGCCGATAGGCTTCAGCACACCCTTCAAGGAAAAGCTTTTGTTTGACAGCATATGTGCAACTATTACACCGACAGGTGCAAAGACAAACATCACAAGCGCAGATTCAATATTCCAGAAGCCCCAGCAATAGAAGAAGCCGAGAACGCCCGAACAGAAGCCGAACAGCACCTTAAACAGTCCGCGAAGGTTTGTAAAGGCTATTACCTCTCCGTAGTTTTCAAGATGTCTCTTGTTATAAACAAAGAAGGACATTGCACCGAAAACAGCAATCATGCAAATGTAAATGAATGCCTTTGGCGTTAAAAGCGATTGCGGTGCAAGATAAATGTTCTCAAGCAGCCATTCAAACGCGCTGTCAGAGCTGCTGTATCCGTAAAGATAAAGCTCACACAGCGAGGACAAAAAGGCTGTAATAAAGAGCGGCAAAAGGGCGAAAATCACCGTAAATATGCCTCCTGCTACGGTATTGCCCGACAGCATCGAGATAAACACGGTAAGCGTAAGAATAACAAGGGAATACAAAAGATATACGCCAATGCTCTTTAGAAGCCAGCTTATTCTCATTCCGTCATTAAGAGCCGCAAGGCATACGGCAGAGTTTACAAGAACGGGAATAACAATAAGTATAACCGCACTTACATAATGGGAGAGCATTACCGTACTTCTCTTTACGGGAAGTCCGTGGAAGAAGGAAACGGAATTTGCGCTGTTCATATACGTAAAGAGCGAAAGACCGAGAAAGCCTGCAAGTCCTATTCCGAATACTATACATACCGAAAGGTCATCAAAAACTCTTGAAAAGAGATATTCCTCTCCCCGTGCGGCACTTGAATATGTAACATAATGCTCCATATACTCAAGCAGAGGTGCGGCAACAAGAAGAACGGCAAACAGCGTAACAAGGGCGGATGTCCACCACAGGCGTTTAAGGTCGCTTTTGACTATTGTCTTAAAGCAGGATAGTTTCAAACTCATAGCCCATACCTCCAAGTTCATATATAAATACCTCTTCAAGCGTCAAAGGAAGAACATCGGCAACAACAGGCTCAAATTCCATAACAGCCGACATAATCTCCTCGTTACTGCCCTTGACTATAAGCAGATTTACGCTTCCGAAGCCTGATTTATCGAGAATTTCAATTTTTCCGAGCAGCTCCTCGGGAAGCTTTCCGTCTTTAAAGGCAAGCTGCAGCTTATGAATATTACCCTTAATGTCATCAAGGGATTTTTCTATTACAACCTTGCCGCTGTGAAGGATTCCCACGTGGTCACATACGTCCTCAAGTTCCCTTAGGTTATGGCTTGAAACAAGCACAGTCATTTCACGCTCTGCAACCGCCTGAAGCATGAGCTTCCACACGTTTCTGCGCATTACGGGGTCAAGACCGTCAACAGGCTCGTCAAGTATCATAACATCGGGTGTGCATGAAAGACCGAGCCAGAAGGCAACCTGCTTCTGCATACCCTTTGAAAGACGTCTCGCTTTACGTCTGACATCTATCTTGAATACTTCCTTCATCTTGTCAAAGCTTTCCCAGCTCCAGTCGGGATAAATGCCCGCATAATATTTTGCCATATCAAGTATGCTGTATGTCGGGAAAAAGAACAGGTCATCTGATATACAAATTACCTTCTTTTTAATATAGCAATTCTCATATGTAGGCTGATTGTTTATCTGCACCCTGCCCTCGTCATGCTTGTATACGCCCATGAGGGTTTTTATAAAGGTGGTTTTTCCTGCACCGTTGGGACCGACAAGACCGTATACAGAACCTTTTTTTACATGAAGGCTCATGGAGTCAAGCGCCTTGAAGGTGCCGAAGCTTTTTGTAACATCTACCGCACGTATCATTTATCATTACCCCTTTCATAGATTTTGTCAATTGCCGCAAACACCTTTTCTTTACTCTCGCCGAGAAAATAAAGCTCTCTTACGGCATCCTCAAGGTTTTTATAGAGCTTGTCGGTGTTTTTATCGTCATGAATGTTATCACCCGATGAAACAAAAACGCCCTTTGCCCTGACGGAATATACATAGCCGTCATTTTCAAGCTCCTTATATGCCTTCTGAATAGTATTTGGGTTTATCGCCATAGTAACGGCAAGCTCTCTAACCGACGGAAGTCTTTCATCCGCCGCAAGCACACCCTCGATTATAAGCTTTTTCATGTTGTCACATATTTGCTCATATATGGGCTTGCCATCGCTATAATCAAGCTTAAACATCCAAATCCCCCTCCTTCCGGTATTTTTATGTGCACATTTGTACTTGATTTGTCTTGTACTAACTGTACTATAACACGTAATACAGTTCTTGTCAATAGGTTTTTATAATTTTTTCAAAAAAATGCAAATATTGACAAGGTTTATTATATGTGCTATTATTTATTTGTAAAAATTTATTATTTCGGAGGCTTGATTATGAAAAAGCACGCATTTTTACTTTTAGTCCTTGTCCTTTGTGCCCTGTTTGCGGCAAATGCACTTGCGGCACCGACAAGTTCCGGTGTTGTTGATTTTGCAGACGAAAGCGTGGGGACTGAAAATACCGACGTTTCGGCAGACCTTATGGGAACATACGGAGATTTGACATATAGTATTTCGGGTGGAAAGGTTACTATTACCGACTGTAATACTTCTGCGACCTCTGTTGTAATACCCGATACAATTGAGGGCTGTCCAGTAACGAGCATTGGTGGTTCTGCGTTTTATGATTGCACAAGCCTTACAAGCATAACCATCCCCGACAGCGTGACGAGCATTGGTCGTTCTGCGTTCGAATATTGCACAAGCCTTACAAGCGTAGATCTTGGCAACAGCGTGACGAGCATTGGCAATTCTGCGTTCTATAATTGCACACGCCTTACAAGCATAACCATCCCCGACAGCGTGACGAGAATTGGTGAGAGGGCGTTCGAAGATTGCACAAGCCTTACAAGCGTAGACCTTGGTAACAGCGTGACGAGCATTGGTGGTTCTGCGTTCTATAATTGCACAAGCCTTACAAGTATAACCATCCCTAACAGCGTGATGAGCATTGGATATCGTGCGTTCGAAAATTGCACAAACCTTACAAGCATAGACCTTGGTGACAACGTGACGAGCATTGGCAATTCTGCGTTCTATAAGTGCACAAGCCTTACAGGCATTACCATACCCGACAGCGTGACGAGCATTGGCGATTTGGCGTTCGGGTATTGCACAAGCCTTACAAGCATAACCATCCCCGACAGCGTGACGAGCATTGGTGAGAGGGTGTTCTATAATTGCTCAAGCCTTACAAGCATTACCATCCCCGACAGTGTGACGAGC
>JAZQIW010000054.1:0-7202 GCA_045541355.1 Eubacteriales bacterium
CAATCTCATCTGAGAGCTTTAACGCCTCTTCTTTGAATTCTTTACTGTACTTCATTTTTTCTTTCCCTTTCTGGTTTTCTTATTTATATTCTACCAGATTTTTGGGTGTTTGTCGACTGCTCTTTCAGTATAACACATCAAAATTAAATAAGGTGATACTATGAACAAGCTTGAATTAATAAATATCAATATGCACTACGGGAAAAAACAAGCACTTAGTAATTTTAATTACACTTTTACTGATGGTATTTATGGCTTGCTCGGTCCAAATGGTGCAGGAAAAACCACGCTGATGAATATTGTTACAGATAATCTTCGACCAGATAAGGATGGCGGAAAAATTCTGTGGAACGGCGAGGAAACCTCCTCGCTGGGCGAGAAATTCCGCAAGGAGCTTGGGTTTATGCCACAACAGCAGAATCTCTACGACAGTATGACCGCCTTTGATTTTCTTGGTTATGTGTCTGCACTGAAAAATCTCGATAAGAAAAAATCAGCGGAAGAGATTATCTCGCTTCTCAAAAAGGTGGAGCTTGACGACTGTGCAGACAAGAAAATCGGCGGCTTTTCGGGCGGTATGAAGCAGAGACTCCTTATTGCCTCAGCACTTTTGGGAAGCCCAAAACTGCTCATTATGGACGAGCCCACAGCAGGTCTTGACCCGAAGCAGAGAGTCATCATAAAACGCCTTGTTAGTGAGCTTTCAAAGGATATGATAATCATCATCTCCACCCATATCATCTCCGATATCGAGAATATCGCAAAGGAAATTCTGCTTCTCAGGGACGGAAAAATCATCGACAGCGGAATTCTCGAAAAGCTAACGGCTGAGCTTCCCCTTGAAGAAAAGTCTCTTGAGAATCTCTATATGCACTATTACGGAGGCGAGTAATATGAGAATTCTGCGCTATGAGCTGAAGAAGCTTTTCAGCTATAAATCGTTCCTTTTCATTATTGCGTCGGCACTTGTGATGAGTATAGTTTCCACGCTTTGGGACATCACAAGCCGTCACGATTCTCCCGACGAATACAGGCAGATTTACTCCGCAATTCAATCAATGTCCGAAGAGGAAGCCGAAGCCTACATAACTCAGCAAGTGGACATTGCTTTTTCGGGTGAGGGAGGATTTTCTCCCGACGCAATCTGCTCTGCCCGTGACCGCTATGCTCAGATTAAAGGCTACGGGGAGTTTCTTGACTCTATAAAGGAGCGCTGTCGGAGCATTACGGGCATTTCCTTTTTCGCCGATGAGGACAGCTTTGCCTTTAAAAACGCTCTGAAAACGGAAACGGTCTACGATAATGTTAAGATAAATAGTCTCCCTTTTGAGGTTTCTGAGGGAGTTGAAATCGCTCTTTTCAACAATATATCGGATATTCTGCTGATTTTCGCAATCTTCGCATCAGCGGTTTTTGTGTTCACTAAGGACAAGGAGATAGGTATTTTAAATCTTCTTCACTCCTACCGCAAAGGAAGAGAAAGTCTCTGCATAAACAAGCTTTTGGTACTGCTGATTTTCTCGGCTTTGGCAAATCTTGTCTTTATGGGAGCAAATCTTGCAATCGGAGGGTTTACTTACGGACTTGGTGACCTTATCCGTCCTATACAGTCGGTAAATGGCTTCTTTGAGTGCAGTTTTAATCTCAGTCTGTGGCAGTACCTTTTAATTATGTTCATTTTCAAAAGTCTTGGAGGCTTCCTGTGGGGAGTCTTATTCGCATTTATTTGCTCTTTTGCAGGGAACAATGCCCAGATTTACGGAATATCTGTGATTATCGCAGTGGCAGAGGTTCTGCTTTATACGAAGATATCCACACTTTCAAATTACGGATTGCTTCACGATTTTAACCTTGTCTCGTACATAAAACCCGACAACATTTTCTCTACATATCGTAATATCAATCTGTTTAACGAGCCATTCAACACACTGATTGTAATTCCAGTTGTGTGGATTATTCTCATCGTTCCGCTGTTTTTCGCAGTTGTGAAAACCTTTGCGGGAGAGAAAAACATAGAGTATAGAAAAATTTCTCTCGGAATAAGAAAAAAGACTGCAAAGCATAAGGTTCACAGCAAGCTTTACTATACGTTTCACAAGTCCCTTGTGCTCCAGAAAACAGGCTATCTTGTTGCAATATGGCTTGCGGCAGTTGTGATTTTCCACCTTTCTTTTACAAAGCCTGTGGACCTTACGGATTACTACTACAAGGACTACACAACCGACAATTCGGGAGCTGTTACTGCTCAGACTGACGAGGTTATCCGCATTGATGAGGAATATTTTGCTACGCTTCATGAGGAGCTTATGAGCCCCGATACTACAATTGAGCGTATGCAGGAAATTCAGGGGGAGCTTCAGCGTGAGGGTGCACTTTTCATGTTCAGGTCAAGGTGCGAGGCAATCCGTGATAACAAGTACGATACTGAGATTTTCTACGATTCAGGCTATAAGCGAGCCTTTGATGTAGACGGGAACACCGAGAGCAAGCAAATGGCTCTACTGATTATGATTTTCAGTGCACTTGCGATATCTCCGCTTATCTCCTTTGACAGGTCAAGAGGACTTACAAGCGTGATTTACAGTACAGCTTCAGGCAAGAAATCTTATCTGAACCACAGCATTATCGTAACTGTTACTCTCAGTATTTTTGCATCAATTGCAGTAATGTTTCCTTACTTTTTCAATATTCTCTCGAAATACGGCACACAGGGGATTGTACTTCCTGTGCAGTCTTTGGAACATTTTGCAGACCTTGCTCTGCCCCTTAATATATGTCAGTATGCACTTGGACTTTTCCTTGTGAGGACAATGATTTTCACTCTCTGTTCACTTGCAATGCTCCTTGTTTCAAGGTACAGCAAGAGCCGTTTCTCCGCAACTCTTATCAACGTGACTGTGTTCGTTATGCCTGTGATGATTATAGTGGTGGGTTAGTCAATTCTGAATGTATGATTTAATTATAATGATTTGTGGTTTTGTTCAGTTAGAGTCGGACATGAAATGTCACATAAAGCACTTGCTTCACCTAAATGTAGGGTATATGTTTATGGTAATCGTGTTTTGAGCTTAGAAAATGGGAGATGCCTGAGATTACATTCAAAAGAGAACAGTATTGAAGCAAATATTTTCCACTAACGTGACGCTACCCTCAGGTGCCAGTCGGGGCAACTCGGTGCAGGTTCAACTCCTGTTATCCGCACCAAATTTGAATTATTAAAATACTGATGCGGTTGGAGGTGGGGCTGTGGCAAAAAAAGATTTTGAGATTGTACCTGAAAGCGATAATAGTTTTGATAGAGCTATAAGTAATGCGTTTCAAGGATTTGGTTCAAAGCCAGGTGATAAGCTGACTTTAGAAAGAAGAGACGGTAGTAAACTTGAATGCAGAAGAACAGATACTGACCGTGTAGTTACCAAGGGTAACGTGGGAGACAGAAAATTTCATAAAACTCGTTATCAAAATAACAGGATAGTTTATGGTTTTTCTGAAATGGATGAAGATGATGAATAATTTCTACTATTTTATTGTAAAAGTAGGCTTCTCGAATAAAATCGGGAAGCCTTTTTCATATCTATCATCACGAGCAAGCTATTTCTTCACTTTCAGGCTCAACATAAACCGCCACACCACCATTCCAGTTTCCGTTCATTCTGAATTTAATGTCAAGCGATTTGTCTTCGTTTTGGTGAATCTGAACTTGATTCACAAGCATTCGGAGATGTGTGTCGCTTATTATTCCCTCATCGATTATTCCCTGAATAACCTGTGAGGCTTCTTTGTAATCCTTGTGCTTCTGCTTGCTGACCTTGTCGTATTCTCTGCATTCGTTGATTTTGTTTCGGTGTTCTTCAATTTGGGATTCTCGTTCAGCTATCATCCTGTTGTAAATTTCAGCGTGTTCACGGTCTGATATTCTCTCTATGATAAGCTCCTCAATTTGCTTGGTTAATCCGCTTATTGAGTTCTCATGGTTTTCGATCTGCTTATCATAAAGCGGTTTCTTTTGATTCCAGTCACGGACTATATTATTGTATTTCTCACTCTCCGATAATATATATTCATGAAGCTGTCGTATCTCATCCACTACAAGTTCATCAAGTTGGCTTTCCCTGATTGTGTGCGGAGTACAATATTGCTTTCCGTATCTGTGAAGCTTGTTTCCATTCTTGGAGCGTGGCTTTATTACAGCTCTCTGTGATAACAGGAACTGTGCTTGATTCCATACGCTTTCTTCTATAATTGGTTCGCAGAAATTCTCATGGCGATACTGTTCATCCTTTGGAATCTGTGTCTTTGTCTTTCTGATTTTATTGGTTATGGTCTTATGATTAACCATAACTCCGATATACAGTTCATTCGTGAGTATTCTCTTTACGGATGTCTGTACCCATAAATATTTCTTTGATATTTCAGGTTTCCAATCAGCAAGCCTGCGACGCTGATAGTATTCGGGAGATTTAATTCCCTTTGCATTCATCATCTTGGCTATGGTAGTAAGTCCATAGCCTTGTACATACAAATTGAATACTTCACGAACTATCTCAGCTCCCACTTCATCAATCATAACCTTATTCAGATTCTTATCCTTGTAATATCCGAGTGGTAGCGTTTCTACAAGTCCTCTGTCCTTTTGCTTCTGACGAACACCTGCACGGACTTTTTTGCTTATGTCTTAGCATAAAGGTCGTTTACAATAGGAATTATGCGGAGGCATAGTTGGGGACAGTAGATCGCTGTCTTTACACTTTCGTGTATGATGAATAAGCACTACCGCAATGCGAAGCTTATCTGCAAGAGCTTTCAGCATTGACATTTCTTTGTAGTCCTTACCGTAGCCTGACTCCGTTTCGTTACGCACCTTTTGCAATGTGTCAATGATAATTACTTTCAAATCGGAATGTTCGGACTTGAATTTTTCTATCTGCGATTCCAATCCATTGCCAAGGGATAGGTGAGGAATTCTGCGTTAGTGCAAAGGCTGTGGAAAAATTTTTTAAAGAAGAAATTAAGAAGATTAAAGAAAGTGTAAATTGACACATTTGGAAATATTTGATATAATATCATAAAAAGATGTCGAGGTGATTGAATGATAGATAAAGAAATCTGTGAGATGATAATAGACAAATACTATTCGGATGTATATAAATTCTGCATAAATCGTCTGCATAACATTCATGCTGCCGAGGAATGTTCACAAGAAGTTTTCTTTCTGTTGTTCAAGAAACGAGCAAAGCTTGATTTTACAGAAAGTCTTCGTTCCTGGCTCTATGAAGCGGCAATAAGGATATGCAATAAGTACAAAAGCAAAAATTCAAATATAACACTTGATATTGACGATTACTCTGATATTATTCCTGATGAAAAACAAGGAAAACCATTTTCAAAGGAAATATATGAAATACTTGACAAAGAAGAAGCTGATTTATTGCTTGAGTATGCCGAAGCCGACCATGGACAGCGTGAAAAAATAGCCAAGCGAATGGGAATTACAACGAAAGCTTTATATCGAAGATTAGACCGTATACGAGATAAGGTTATAAAGTATCTTAGTGAATGATGCATAAATTAAAACGTGTATATTTGTGCAATAATACAAACTTCAAAAATTGAACGGGGAATTTGCCATATTCACAGGCATTAGTATATGAATGGAGAAAACACAATGAATAAAGAAAATTCAAAAAGGCAGATGAGATATATGAAAAAAGAAATTTTATCTGAACTGAACCGTGAACTTGAAGCTGAAATAAGCAAACCCAAAAATAAAAGGGATTTGGAAAGAATATGTGAGCTTAACGAAATGATTTTTCAGCTTAATTGTTCTGATAATGAGGCTGTACAGGACAGCGTTGAAGCTTCAAAAAGAAAACTAATGAATAAAATTCAGGAAAGCAAGCCGAAGAATAGCATAAGGCTTTACAAGGGGCTTTCTGTGGCAGCAGCCTGTGCTGCGGTAGTAGTGGGA
The DNA here is from genome assembly GCA_045541355.1 of Eubacteriales bacterium. Classification (GTDB taxonomy): domain Bacteria; phylum Bacillota; class Clostridia; order Oscillospirales; family CAG-382; genus UMGS1387. The sequence continues at coordinate 5,969 of JAZQIW010000054.1, forward strand.
TTAAACGCTTTTTCGTTGAGAGCGTTGGGGCAGAATATTTTTTCGGCGGCTTATCAGTTTACAAAGGGCGGAATACTCATTGACATGAGCAATGATAATGATAATATTGAACTTCCTGTAACATCTGCTGACCCTTATGGAATGAAAGCCAAATGTGCGGAATATGATATGTATCCGCTAACTCCGACATATATTCCCGAGGGTTTTGAATTAATCGACTTGCATGAAGAAAAGGGTTCTGTTATGTCTAATGTTATTTTTCACTATGAAAAAGATGATATTATTCTGAATTTTAACTTCACTATGTTCAGCGAGGGCAGTGAAATACCACCTGTTGGCATGCCAACCGATACATATAACGTTGTGGAAGAACAGATAAACGGTCATAAAATGTATATTCTGAAAGAGGATAATCAGTTTACGGCTACTTTTCTGGAAGAAAATATAGTTTATGCAATAACAGCAATTGATTGTGATTATGATGAATGTCGGAAAGTAATAGAATCTTTTGTGCAGTAATAACAAATATTTCTTGTCATTTTGTGCAAGTATACAAAGTTAGATTTTTGAGAGGGGAATTTGGGGTGTTCAAGAGCATTAATATATGAAAGGCAGAGTAAACTGCCAAAAAATCAGGAGGTGTTTTCAATGAATTTAAAAAGTTTAGCAGTTGTTGTATCTTGTATGTGCTGTTTGTCAGTACCTGTGCAGGCTAATGCTGCGGAGAAAGAAACGGTTGCGGTTAATGCGGTTTCCACAGGTGAGGTTGAGCCGCTTGCGGCAGGGCTTATTTCTACGTTTTTATTGAGCTGTACAAGTGGAACAAAAACAGTATACATAACAGCAGCAACGTACGCTAATGAGCGAATGTCAGAAATCGGTTTTACTGACATTAAAATTCAGCGTAGTTCAGACAGAATAAACTGGACAACTGAAAAAACAGTAAGTGATAAGATTAAAGAAGATTCAATGTCTTATGCACTTAATGATTATGCTGTAACAGTTCAGGGCGGTTACTATTACCGTGTTCAGCTTACCCACTATGCCAAGGAAGATACATGGTGGTTCCCTGATGAACAGACTGTAACAAATACGTCGTCTTACGTATGGGTTGCATAAGAAAATCAAGGATGTGAAAAATAAGGAGTTGTTTGAAATGAAAAAGCTTTTATCATGTTTAGTGTCAGTTGGTGTTTTAGCTTCAACAATGATGTCTTTTGTTTCTTCAACGTCA
>JAZQIW010000055.1:0-14873 GCA_045541355.1 Eubacteriales bacterium
ACTTTCCTCCCATTAAAATAATATACCTCATTATTTTAATACAATTTACGATTTATTGCAAGAGCTTTTTTGTTAAAGGTTTTTTCTTTCTTCTTTATCTTTTGTTTTAAAGATACATTTTGTCGGGCGGGGAGCCCCCGCAGGCAATTTCGCGGGTCGAGAAGGCTCGACACCCAAATTCGCGGTCATGTACATCAACCCCATTGATATCGCCCGCGATAGAAAACGTCGCTTGAACAGCATAAACGCCACTGTTCAAGCGATACAAACCCCAAATTAGCACTACCCCAAACGGAGGGAGATAAGCCACCACGGCGAATGAGGGAGAATCAGCGGAGTGTCGGGGAGATGTAACATAAAGTTACACCCATCCCTGATTTTGACGAATAAAAGAAAGCCTTTTTTAAAACCGCTTGTGTCAAAATCAGCAATTTAGTGATACAAAAATCCCCCGACCGAGCCACTCCCTCTTTTTGAGTGGAGCGTTTTTGGTTTCTTTTGGGGCGTGCCAAAAGAAACTCGGCACCTCAGTGCCGAAACACTCCTTCCGGACAAAATGTAACTTAAAAAAGCGGCTCGCTGTCCGCAGACAGCGAAATTCCAGCCAAACAAAAAGTAACTAAACTAAAGCAAAAAATAACCACTTGACACACCCGAACATTTGTGCTAAAATACAAAAAACAGAACATGCGTTCAGAACTTGAGTTCTAAAAACAGAAAGAAGAGATAAAGTGGAAAGACTGTCACAAAGATATGTAAATAAACATGGCGTAAATGAGGGAAGAATAGTTTTGCATTCAGACCTTAATAATTTTTTTGCAAGCGTTGAATGTAAGCATAGACCCGAGCTTGCGGAATTTCCGGTTGCTGTTTGCGGAAATAAAATGGATAGACACGGTATAGTTCTTGCTAAGAATGAAAAGGCAAAAAAGGCAGGCGTAAGAACAGCAGAACCAATATGGCAGGCAAAGTCAAAATGCGCCTCCTTGATAATTGTTCCGCCGAATTATGATGAATATGTACGCTATTCGGCAATAGTCAAAAAAATATATTGTGAGTATACGGACCTTGTGGAAGGCTTTGGTATGGATGAGGCATGGATTGAACTCACGGGAGATACTAAGGTAAAGACATTGGAGCAGGGAAGAACTGTTGCTGAGGAAATACGTAAAAGGGTAAAGAAAAAGACCGGACTTACAGTGTCGGTCGGGGTGAGTGATAATAAAATTTTCTCAAAGCTTGCCTCGGATTATAAAAAGCCTGATGCGGTAACGGTTTTCGGACCGGAAAATTACGAGAATACGATAAGCGGTATAGATGTGTCGGAGCTGTTGTATGTTGGGAGAAGTACGGGGGAGAAGCTTCATACATATGGAATAAATACCATAGGACAGCTTGCAAATACAAGCGAGATTTTCATGAAAACGATGCTTGGTAAAAACGGCGAAAGAATTTTCACCGATGCCTGCGGAGCAAACGTGTCAAGGGTTATGAGGTGGGGAGAGGCGGATGAAACAAAGTCGGTAGGTAATTCCGTCACTCTTCCTCATGACCTTGAAAATATCTGTCAGGTAAATAATGTGTTTCATGCCCTTGCAGAGAAGGTTGCATTTCGACTGAGATGTTCGGGCTTTGCCTGTAAAACCGTGTGTATAAGCGTAAGAAGCATAGGACTTTCCACTACCGAAAAGCAGATGCCCGTGTGTGTGACAAGTAATTCCCTTGAAATTGCGGGGGCGGCAATGCAGCTTTTTACTGAGAATTATGATACAGGAACTCCCGTTCGTTCGGTTGGTATAAGAACAACAAACCTTGTGAATATTAATGACTGCGTTCAGATTAATATGTTTGATGAAGACGTTGCACGCCGCGAAAAGCTTGCTAAGATTGATGCCGCAATGGATAAGATACGAGAAAAATACGGTATGTCCTCCATAACCCATGTTTCTGCAATGAAAAACAGTATAGACACACAAAATTCAACAAGTTTTGCAAAAGGAAGCTGATATAATTTCCTTGAAGAAGAAAAAACTGCAAAAAAAACACGGGCGGCACTCGGCCGCCCTGCTTGTGAGAATAGTACTTAATAAAAGCTTATTTGTTGATGCAGACGATTTTAACGTGCTTTGAAACCTTTGTAAAGGTAGAGATAATTACAGCCGTGCCCTTTGAAGCACAGTCCCAGAAAGCAATCAGACAGTCGGCATAGTCGGCAAGCTTCTGACTCTTTTCAAGGGGATTGTCAGAGGATATTTCGGTGAACTTAAAACCGTTGTCAAGGGCATATTTTTCAGCAAGCTTGTCAACACCCTCGGCACCGCAGCTGACGATTTCCAAGCAATCCTGAGGAAGCTCTTCAACAATTTTGTTTAAAACGATTTTGGGTGATTTTACGTGTCTTGAACCAATAATTGCTACTTTCATAATATAAACTCCTTAAATATAAATTTAATGACTTTCAACTTTATTTTACAATACATATTGTACTTTTTGATATGGAATATTAGATAGTGGAACTCGGAAAAGATTGTGCAAAGAAATGGAAAAAGGAGAGAAAAAGCAGTTGTTAAATAAAAAAACAGTAATGAAAAAAATGTCTGTTTTTCTCGCAAGATTGTTTGTATTCACCTATGTTGCGGCAGTAACTCTTGTGGGAACGGCGGATAGCGTAATACCCGATAAAATAACCGTTACGGAAAAGAGCGCAGATGCAGCGTCGGTGGATGTTCGGGGAGTTAAAGACGGGGGAGTGCTTGAAGCAAAGCTTTTCGGCACACTTCCCATTAAGAATGTTGATGTGGAGGTTATAGACGATACTCGCCTTGTACCTTGCGGAAACGTGTTCGGTGTGAAGTTTTTCACCCGCGGAGTAATAATCATAAAGATGACGGAAATAGAGACAAAAAACGGAAGTATCAGTCCTGCAAAGCAGGCAGGGCTTAAGACAGGCGATATTATAAGCAGTATAAACGGTAAGGAAATAAACACCGTTGAGGAAATGGCACAGGTGATAGAAAACTCAAAGGGTGAAGACCTTGAGGTTGTCTATGTAAGAGAAGGTGCAGAGGAAAAATGTGTTATGACACCGTGTCTTTCGCTGTCAGATAGAAAATATAAGACAGGTATATGGGTGCGTGACAGCACGGCGGGAATAGGGACAATGACCTACTATAATCCGAGAACAGGAGCCTTTGCGGGCCTTGGTCACGGAATATGCGATGTTGATACGGGCGAGCTCATGCCGCTTCTGAGAGCAAATGTCGTGGATGTTGAAATCACGGATATTATAAAAGGAAAACGCGCGGATCCGGGTGAGATAAAGGGTAGCTTTGACAGTAAAAAGAAGGGTGTTCTAACGGGTAATACCGAGTACGGCGTTTACGGAATAATGGATGAGATACCCGAGAATGTTGCGAGCGATGCTATGGAGATAGGACTCAGAGGCGAGGTTCAGCTTGGCAGAGCCCATATTCTGTCAGAGCTTGACAACCGGGGGATTAGCCAATATGAAATAGAAATATCCAAAATTGAAGATACCGAGGATGAAAGTAAAAACCTCGTAATAAATATTACGGATGAAAGACTTTTGAATCTTACGGGCGGTATCATTCAGGGAATGAGCGGAAGTCCCATAATACAGAATGGAAAGCTCATCGGAGCCGTAACCCACGTTCTCGTGAATAATCCTGTGAAGGGATATGGTATATTCATAGAGAATATGCTGGTGCATGAGTCGGATGAAAAGCTTTAGTTGGCTGAGGCAATATATTCTTCAAGACAAAGACCGCCGTCCATTATTTTCTGTGCATGGTATCTTCCAACGTATCTGAAATGCCACGGCTCAAAGCTTCTTCCTGTAATTTCGGTTTTGTCCTTGGGATATCTTAGGATGAAGCCGAAATTTGCACAGTTGGAGTAAAGCCACTTGTAAGCACCCTCGGAAGCAAAGGCGGCAGAGTTTGAAGGAAGATTGTGCATATCAGCGCATAAACCGCTTTGATGCTCGCTTGCACCGGCAGAGGCAACTGTCTTTTTGACATGATTTTCAGCCTTGTCGCCGTAAACAGCAAAGAGCTTGTCAAACTCTTTTTCATATTGTGATGCCTGATAGCTGTAACTGCGGTAGCCGCTTGTAACGGTGACATCGTCAAAGCCGTTTGCCCTCATTTCAATAAACATAGCTTCAAGTGCCTTTGCGGCATATGTGCGCATTTTTTGCTTTTCTCTGTCGCTTCTTGTGTCAGAAACGTCAATGAGGTCTACGGGAACATATTCGGAGGAAAGGGGAGAGTCCTCGGAAACAAGTAAAAGATACTCGTCTCTTTTTGAGGGATTCATATATTTTTCGTATTCCGAAAGATCTGAGATGAACATTGAATCGTCATGCCTGAAGGCAGAGAGCGAGGCAGCATGGCTTTCTGTTTGTCTTTCCGAATTAAATGAAAGATTGTCGGAGAAAATAAGGTTGTATCCCTTTTGTTTTCCCATTTTGTCAAACTCGGCGTTAACACCCTTGCAGTGCTTTGTGAAAAAGCTTACGGGGATAAAAAGATTCTCGTTTTCAAAGTAGGTGCGGCCCGTAAGGATTACGCTTTTGCCGGAAATGCTGACGTTGGGCGTTCCGATGCTGAAAGTGGCGTCAAGGCCGTCTCGGGTTGTGAGAGTCATACTTTTGACGTTGCCGTGGAGAGTAAGCGAAAGCACCCTGCACACCTCTGTCAGAGAAACGTAATATTCACCGTTTTTGTAAGAATAACGGGATTTGTCAAGCACCACTGTTTCGTCATCGGACAGCGTTATCTTGACAGGCTCATCGGGGACACTGTCGGTTGAGGCAAAGTCAACCTGTATGTAAATGAAAAGAGCTGCAAGACAAATAGCAAAGCCTATGAGCGAAAAGGCAGAATAGGCAACGAATTTTTCAAACATGGCTTTTCTTGCCTTTTTTCTTTTTATGGCTTCAATGCGCCGACGTTCGGCACGTATTGCCGCCTGACGCGCCGCCTCCTGACGCGATATCGGATAATTGCCCGTACCGTGCGGAGAACCTGAACCTCTGTTGTATCTGTCATTCATTGTAGAAATAATCCTTTCAATGCTTGGTGATAAAACATATAACGGCTCTTTGCCGATATATAATCAAAGGTATTATATCACACATTTTTTGAATAATAAAGTATAATTTTATAAAATCGGAGGTAATTATGAAAAAAACACAAAAATATTCCCGACCTTTTCGCCTTTTTGATAATTCATCCGACACCATGCCTGTTTATGACCCCGAGGACAACCTGTATAATGATCCCTTTTTCAGTAATTCTTTGACCTTTAACTCTAAAAGTCAAATCAATGTCAATGATTTTGACTTTGCAAAAAATAGAGAATTTCAAAGATTTGATGAGATTTGACGAGAAAATGCTATTGAATCCTTTCCAAATCAACCGAGTTTGACTTTTATTGACTTTGACTTTCTTTGACCACTTGCGTATAATATAATCACAAGGTCAGGGAAGGTCAAAGTCAGTCGCGTAAAAAGCACCTTCCCAAAAGCGAAAGGAAGTGCAGAAATGGGTAATCCCATGAGTGAACGAATAGCGGAGATAATAGAACAGATGCTGGAGGAAAGCGGAGGAGAGCTTGAGCTGCAGAGAAATAAGCTTGCCGTAAGCGTAGGCTGCGTTCCAAGCCAGATAAACTATGTAATATCCTCGCGTTTCAATTCCGACAGAGGCTATATTGTGGAGAGTCGACGCGGCGGCGGAGGATATATAAAAATCACAAAAATAAGCTTTGATTCAAAAACGGCGTTTCTCATGCATATGCTCTCGGCGGTAGGCGACTCAATTGATGCCATGAGTGCAAGGGCTATGCTTGCATCGCTTTACGATAATGAAATAATAAGCGAGAGGGAGCTGAGACTTATGCTATGCAGCGTGAGTGACAGAGCACTTTCAAAGATAGTTCAGGGAAAGGGACGAGATGCGGTAAGAGCCGACATCATGAAATCCCTTGTATTGACACTAAAGTAAGACAGTAGGAAAGGACGGATAAAAATGCTGTGTCAGGTATGTAATAAAAACGAGGCTACAATACACTTAAAATCACATATAGACGGAAAGGAAAGCGAAAAATTCCTTTGTCCCAAGTGTGCGGGAGAAAACAATTTTGCCGAGACGGGCGCAAAATTCGGCTTTGAGCCGATAGATATGATTGACGGCTTTTTCGGAAAGAATGCCGACGGACTTTTCGGCGGACTGTTTGCGGGAATGATGAATGATACATATTCCAAGGGTACGTCAAATGTCAAGGCGTGTCCCGTTTGCGGAATGAGGTTTTCGGAATTTCTCAATGGCGGAAAAATCGGCTGCGCCGAATGCTATAACGTGTTCTCTTCATCACTGGGCTCCACAATAAAACGGGTGCACGGAAACATCGAGCACTGCGGTAAGGTTCCCGCAGGCGAGAGTGATAAGAAAAAAAACGAAAAGCAGATTGCATCATTAAAGGAAAAGCTCAGACACGCCATTGATGAACAGGAATACGAGATGGCGGCAAAATACCGTGATGAAATCCGAGCTCTTGAGAAAAAGAACAGTACTTCTGACGGAGAGGACGTGAAAGCATGAAATGGTATGATGAAATTCAGAATACAGATGATGTTGTAATAAGCTCACGCGTAAGGCTTGCGAGAAATCTCAGGGGCTTTGCTTTCCCGTGGAGAATGGATGAGGTAAACTCAAAAAAGGCGGCACTTCTTGTCGAACAGGCACTGGAGTCAAAGTATCCCGAAAAGCTGACCTTTTCTGAAATGGGTAAGCAGCCTGAGGGTAATGTTCTTGTTGAGGAGCATGTAGTATCTCCCGATTTTTGCAGAAACGACTCGGTTTACAGAGCACTTGCTACGGATAAAAGCAACAATCTTTCCATTATGATAAATGAGGAGGACCACGTAAGAATACAGGCAATATTCCCGGGCTTTAATCTTGAAAAGGCATTTGAAACGGCAAATGCCGCAGATGATGCAATTATTTCGGGATGTGATATTGCATATGATGAAAACCTTGGCTTTCTTACCTCCTGCCCCACAAATCTCGGTACGGGACTGAGAGCATCTGTCATGCTTCATCTTCCCGCGCTTTCAGCATACGGCTACATAAAGAATATAGCGGCACTGATGAATAAAATAGGACTCACCGTCAGAGGCATTTACGGTGAGGGAAGCGAAGCGAGAGCACATATGTATCAGCTTTCAAATCAGGTGACACTCGGAATAACCGAGGAGGACGCGCTGAAAAAGCTCAGGAGTGCCGTGGGACAGATAGTTGAAAAGGAACGGACAATGAGAAAGAAGCTGCTTGAAAACCCCGATAACGAAAGCTCGGATAAGCTGTGGCGTTCTTACGGTGCACTCAGATATGCAAGAAGAATTGACACTGCCGAGGCATCAAAGCTTATATCCAATATACGCCTTGGCGCCGTGTGCGGAATAATACCCGAATGTAAGAATAAAAACCTTGTAAAGCTGCTTTTCGAGATAATGCCAAACCATATTGCGGAACGCTTTCCCGAGGCGAGAAATGCAGAAATGCGGGATAAATACAGGGCAGACCTGATAAGACAGTTCCTTTCGGAGAACTGATACGGACAAAAACTGTAAAATAAAGGATGTGATAGATAATGGCAAACAGATTTACTGAAAATGCACAGGGCGCACTCAATGCGGCTCCCGAGCTTGCATCAAAGCTTGGACACAATTATATCGGAAGTGAGCATATTCTTCTCGGTATAAGCTATAAGGCAAACTCAATTGCGTCAAAGCTGCTTGAGTCAAAGGGAGCAAGCTATGAAAAGCTTGAGGAATGTGTCAGAAAGATGATAGGCGAGGGAGAAGAGGGCTCTTCAAGAGAATTTGAGCTTACTCCGAGAACAAAGCACATAATCGAGGCCTCCGGCGTAATAGCAAGACAGCTTGGACAAAGCTTTGTGGGAACAGAGCATATACTCCTTGCCCTTCTTCGCGAAACCGATTCCGTTGCGGTAAAGCTGCTTACGGGACTCGGAATAGATGTTCCTGCCCTTTATAATGAGATGATGCAGAACCTCGGTAAGAAACCCTCCTCAAAGACAGAGGCGGCAGGAAATATGTCGGGTGATTATCAGGCACAGAACGGAGCAAAAAGCGACACACCAAACCTCGATAAATACGGCACAGACCTTACTGCAAAGGCAAAGCGGGGAGAAATCGACCCTGTTATCGGAAGAGAAGAGGAAATGCAGAGGGTTGTGCAGATTCTATCAAGAAGAACAAAGAATAACCCCTGCCTCATAGGTGAGCCGGGCGTCGGTAAAACGGCGGTGGTCGAAGGACTTGCACAGAAAATTCTTGAGGGAAGAGTTCCCGAAAGCATACGTTCAAAGAGGGTTGTGACCCTTGATGTATCGGGAATGCTTGCGGGAGCAAAGTACAGGGGAGAGTTTGAAGAGAGAATAAAGAGCGTTATGGATGAGGTTAAAAAGGCGAAGGATGTTATCCTTTTCATTGACGAAATCCATACCATAATCGGTGCCGGTGCGGCAGAGGGGGCAATAGATGCTGCCAATATTCTGAAGCCTGCCCTTGCCAGGGGTGAAATACAGGTAATCGGTGCCACTACAATTGATGAGTACAGAAAGTATATAGAAAAGGATGCGGCGCTTGAAAGACGCTTTCAGTCAGTAAATGTCGGCGAGCCTTCAAAGGCAGAGGCGGTTCAGATACTTATGGGGCTTCGTGATAAATATGAGGCACATCATAAGATAAAGATAACAGACAAAGCAATTGAAGCAGCAGTCAGCCTTTCGGCAAGATATATAACCGACCGCTTTCTTCCCGATAAGGCAATAGACCTTATTGATGAGGCGGCATCCAAAAAGCGCATTTCCGAAATAACACCGCCTGCGGATTTTCATGAGCTGGAAGAACAGATAGAAAAGGTGAAGAGCGATAAGGAAAAGGCGGTACAGGAGCAGGAATTTGAAAAGGCGGCAGAGCTGAGAAATAAGGAAAAAGAGCTTGAAGGCCTTCTTGAAAGTAAAAAGAATGATTGGAACAGCGATAAACAAGGAGCTCAGATGCCGTCTATCGGCGAGGAGGAAATCGCGGATATTGTAACAAGCTGGACCCATATTCCCGTAAAGAAGCTTGAGGATGAGGAAAGCGAAAGACTCTTGAGACTGGATGAAATACTCAGAGGCAGAGTTGTGGGACAGGATGAGGCGGTAAATGTTGTAACACGTGCTATTCGCCGCGGAAGAACAGGTCTCAAGGATCCCAAAAGACCTCAGGGCTCATTTATTTTCTGCGGTCCTACGGGCGTAGGAAAGACAGAGCTTTCCAAGGCACTTGCCGAGGCAATTTTCGGCGATGAAAATGCCATTGTAAGAATTGATATGTCGGAATATATGGAAAAGCACTCTGTGTCAAAGCTCATCGGCTCTCCTCCCGGTTATGTCGGCTTTGAGGACGCGGGTCAGCTTACAGAAAAGATACGCAGAAATCCATATTCCGTGGTGCTGTTTGATGAGGTTGAAAAAGCGCATCCCGATGTGTTTAACCTTCTTTTGCAGGTGCTTGAGGACGGAATCCTTACAGACTCTCACGGAAGAACCGTTGACTTTAAGAATACGGTTATTATAATGACCTCAAATCTCGGCTCGTCTGCCCTTGCTGAGCCTAAGCGCCTGGGCTTTAATAACGATAATGATTCTCAGGAGGAGCAGGCAAAGGCGGAAAAGGCGGTGCTCGAAGCATTGAAGGGCCATTTCAGACCTGAATTTCTTAACAGACTTGATGAAATTGTCGTTTTCAGGAAGCTTGACGATGAGGATATAAAGAAAATTGCACATCTTTTGCTTTCGCAGATAAACGGTAGAATTTCCTCTCTCGGTATTGACCTTGAATTTACCGATGAGGTTGTAGAGCATCTTGCAAAAGCCGGCTTTGACCCTGTCTACGGTGCAAGACCTCTGAGACGTGCAATGCAGCGTCAGATTGAGGATAGTCTTTCGATAGAGCTTCTTGAAGGCAAAATCAAAAAGGGAGATAAGATAAAGGCAGAGTTAATCGACGGTAAGGTTGAATATCGGCACAAACAGAATGAGCAGGAATAAACAGGAATAAGACATAAGAAAAACGCCATCCTCGGATGGCGTTTCAAATTAGTTGAGAACGGGCTATTTCCCGTCGGATTCCGTAAATTCTCCCTCAATTGTGTCAAGCTTTTTCCGACTGCTTTTAATAAAAACAGCAGCGAGAATTTCTTCAAGACAGTTGTAAAGAAGAATGATGCCGATGATTCTGATGATAAATTCCGCGGTTTCAAATCTGAAAAAGATAAGAAAGAGCGAAAAAGCAATTCCCAAAAGCGCAGGAATCAGTAAACGAATAAAAAGAGTGCGGCTTTTGTCCCTGAAGGCGAAAGCACTTCTCAGCTTTAATAAACCGTATGTCAGAAAGCATATTCCCGCAGTCATGGGAAGAATGCCAAGCACCTGCTCGTGAAGGAAAATGAGGATAATGCCCATCAATAAAAGCAGTATGCAGGGAAGAAGCTCGGGAGAGGGAGCACCTTTTCTCAGTGCCAGTAAAAACCTTATTGCTGCCACGAGAATTGCAGCACATCCGAAAATAAAGCAAATTGTTTTTGCAAAAAAGCCGGGATAGAATGTCAGCATAATCCCGAATATGAGCATAAGTGCGGTGCTTGCCGAGGTACCGGAAAAAATTTTTTTCATTGTTTTGCCTCCATGTTGTTGTACTAATATTGTACCGCATAATTGTGACTATTTCAACAATGCTTTTTACGGTATGTAAAAAATAGAGTTTTTTGCATTTGTTTGTTAATTGAGGCTTTGGAAACAAATTGCTTGACAAATATAACTCTTGGGGGTATAATTATTAATAATATTTGAAGTGAAAAGCAATACCTTGCAAAATCGTTTTTATATTTCCCCTTGGTATATTTTAAAAAGAAAAGAGTGTGGAAACCTATGAAAAGTAAATCAACGGTTTTTTTGTGGATGCTGTATGACATTTTAGCTTTGGCGGTCTGCCTTGTAATGGCGGTTATTATTGCCGTTAATTTCAGGATATCCGGCTGGAATGCAATAATGCGCAATATGGTAATCTTTTTGTATATGGTGGCATCAGCCGTGCTTCCGAATGTCCTTTTTTTGTATTTTACAAAAAAGTATAGGGTAATATGGAAATATGCAAGTCCCGTGGATTACTGCGTTGTGGCAATTGCACCCGTTTTCTCGTCGATACTTCTTGTGTTTCTCGGCCTTATATTTTATGCTAACGGACTGCACGCATTTCATCTGTCAAAGAATATTTATGTTATAAACTTTATTCTCAGCGAGGCGGCAATAGTTGTGCCGAGAATGTTTTTCAGACTCTATGCAAAGCTTTACGGAAGAAGGGTAATATCCAATACCGTAAAGACAAAGAGAGTAATGATAATCGGTGCGGGAGAGGCTGCACAGATACTTATTACGGATATAGCAAGCAATAAGCACTTTGCAAAGAGTGAGGTTGTGTGTGCCATTGACGACGATGACACAAAGACGGGGAAATATATTAACGGCGTAAGGATAGCAGGTACAAGACATGATATTATTACCTGTGCAAAGAGATATGCCATTGATACAATTATCTTCGCTGTGCCCTCAATGAGTAAGAACGAAAGACGCGAAATACTTGAAATATGTGCGGCAACAGGCTGTGAGCTTAAAACAATGCCTTCTATTGACGATGCTGTAAACCGCAGCGGTGAAACAAGGGTTACCAACGTAAAGATAGAGGACCTTCTTGAAAGACTTCCCATAAAGCTTGATATGGGCGAAAAAATGGATTATGTCAGAGATAAGGTAGTAATGGTAACAGGCGGAGGCGGCTCAATCGGAAGCGAGCTTTGCAGACAGATAGTAAGGTATTCGCCAAAGCTGCTTGTTATTTTCGATGTTTATGAGAATAATGCATATGATATTCAGAATGAGCTTAAGGCAGATTATCCCGAGGCGAATGTTCTTGCACTTATCGGTTCTGTAAGAGACTCAAAGAGAATGGAGTGTATTTTCTCAAAATACCGTCCTCAGGTTGTGTATCATGCGGCGGCACATAAGCACGTTCCTCTTATGGAGGACAGCCCCAACGAAGCAATAAAGAATAATGTTTTCGGCACATATAAGACTTGTGAGATGGCAGATAAGTACGGTGCACAGCGCTTTGTGCTTATTTCTACCGATAAAGCGGTAAATCCCACAAACGTAATGGGCGCATCAAAGAGAATGTGCGAGATGATAGTCCAGAGTTTTTCAAGAAAGTCAAAGACGGAATTTGTGGCGGTGCGTTTCGGAAATGTTCTCGGCTCCAACGGCTCGGTTATTCCTCTGTTTAAAAAGCAGATAGAGCAGGGAGGTCCCGTAAAGGTAACACACCCCGATATTATCAGATACTTTATGACAATTCCCGAGGCTGTTTCGCTTGTTCTTACGGCAGGTGCAATGGCAAAGGGCGGAGAAATCTTTGTGCTTGATATGGGTAAACCCGTAAAAATTGTTGACCTTGCCAAGAACATGATAAGACTTATGGGCTATAAGGTCGGTGAGGATATAAAGATTGAATTTACAGGTCTTCGTCCGGGAGAAAAGCTCTATGAAGAGCTTCTCATGGGTGAAGAGGGACTCGAACAGACAGATAATAACCTTATCCATGTCGGAAAGCCTATTGAATTTGATGAAGAATGGTTTTCGGAAAGACTTGAAAATCTTAAGGAATCAATGTATGACGATTCCTGTGATATAAGAGCACTCATACATGAGCTTGTTCCTACATATAAGGAAGCAAAAAACTAAAAAGCATAAAGGAGAGTAGGAAAAATGAAGCTTGGTGTTATTACAGTACCGCTTTATGATAAACCCCTTGATGAGGCACTTGGATATCTGAAAAGCTTGGGCGTTGAATCTGTTGAAATAGGCTGCGGAGGCTTTCCGGGTGACGGACATAGCCATAGAGAAGAGCTGCTTGCGGATAAGTCAAAGCTGAAGGCGTTTAAGGATACCGTAGCAAAGCATGGAATGACGGTAAGTGCGCTTTCCTGCCACGGCAATGCGGTGCATCCCGACAAGGAGATTGCGGCAAAATATCATTATGACTTTGAAAGAACCTGTATTCTTGCAAATGAGCTTGAAATACCCACTGTAATTACATTTTCCGGCTGCCCCGGTGACAGCGAGAATTCCAAATATCCCAACTGGGTAACCTGCCCCTGGCCCGACGATTTTCTTAAGGTGCTTGATTGGCAGTGGAATGATGTGCTTATTCCTTATTGGCAGAAGACGGCTGAATATGCAAAGGGATATGGCGTTAATGAAATAGCATTTGAAATGCATCCCGGTTTTTGCGTATATAATACCGAAACAATGCTTAAAATCAGAAATGCAGTAGGAAAGACCATAGGCGCAAATGTTGACCCGTCACATCTTATCTGGCAGGGAATGGATCCTGTGGAGGTTGTAAGAGTTCTCGGCAAGGAAAAGGCAATATTCAATTTCCATGCTAAGGATACACGAATTGATAAGACAAATACAACTGTCAACGGCGTGCTTGATACAAAGCATTACGGTGATGAAATAGGCCGTTCATGGGTGTTCCGTGCCCTCGGCTACGGAAATGATGAAAAGTTCTGGCGCGATATTGTTTCCATGCTCCAGCTTGTAGGCTATAATAAGTCGCTTACAATTGAGCATGAGGACAGCGTTATGACAAGCACAGAGGGACTTGAAAAGGCAATAAAGTTCCTTTCCGATATCATTATCCGCGAGGATAAACCGGGAACAATGTTCTGGGCATAAAATAAAAAAACACGATCCCTTGCGTCGGAAACGGTGCAAGGGATTAATAAAAGGAAATGGAATATGATTTATACATTGACGCTTAATCCTTCTCTTGATTATCTTATGGATGTAAACGGACTGCAGCTTGGAAAAACCAACAGAAGCAGCGGCACATCAATAAGCTTTGGCGGTAAGGGGATTAATGTTTCATATGTGCTGGAGCAGCTTGGATGCAAATCCGTGTGCCTTGGCATTTGTGCAGGCTTTACGGGAGAGGAGCTGCAAAGACTTCTCAAACAAGAGAACTTGACGTGTGATTTTGTAAAATCAAAAACGGGAAATACAAGAATTAATGTAAAGCTGAGTGACACGGATATTACGGAAATCAATGCCGCAGGACAGGAGATTTGCCCCGAGGATGAGGAAAAACTGCTGTCAAAGCTGTCGAAGGCTTCCCGTGAGGATACCGTTGTTGTGTCGGGAAGCATACCGACCGGCGGTGAGGGACTGTATGAAAGGGTGCTTAAGCTTGTAACCGAAAAGGGTGCACGCCTTGTTGTTGATACCTCGGGTGAGATGCTTGTCAAAGCATTGAACTATAAACCCTTTTTGATAAAACCGAATATTGATGAGCTTTCTCATTTTGCAGAGAAAAATCTTGAAAATACGGAAGATGTAGTTTCTGCGGCAAAGAGACTAAGGCAAATGGGAGCTTTGAATGTGCTCGTTTCCATGGGGCATAAGGGCGCGGTTCTTGTTGATGAAAACGATAAGGTTTATTACCAAAAGGCGTTTGAGATTGATGCGGTAAATACCGTGGGAGCAGGCGATAGCATGGTGGCGGGATTCCTTTTCGGACTTGATAAGGGCTATGAATACGCCTTGAAAATGGGAAATGCCTGCGGCGCAGCAAGTGCGGCAAGTATTACATTGGCAAAAAAAGATAAGATAAATGAATTTTTGTCACTATAATTTGCATTTTTCGCTTGACAATGTCA